>PWKH01000078.1 GCA_003559765.1 Spirochaetaceae bacterium | reverse complement strand
GTGGGACCAGTTCCCCCATACGATCCCTTGGCTTGAGGATGCCAGGCTGACGTTGAAATTCAAATAGATACGACGCCGCTTAGTTTTTTGTGACGCTTAAACAACCGCGAAAATCGGTGATTTCAACAGATTAGCATATGAGCAGCTGGAAGGATTCGAACAGTGGCTCAAAGAGCAGCTGATTGCATCTGAGGTAAATCACGCCGATGAGACGGGCATCAACATAGATGGGAAGCGGCATTGGCTCCATTGTGTCTCGAACAACGGCCTCACGTATTTCTATCCCCATACATTGAGAGGGACGGTGGCCATGGAAGCCGGCGGGGTTATTCCGCTATTCAAAGGAACTCTCTGCCACGACCACTGGAAACCCTACTATGCGTATTCCTGCACCCACTCATTGTGCAACGCCCATCACGTGAGAGAACTTGAAAGAGCGGCAGAGCAGGACAATCAGCAATGGGCTCGGGCAATGCAGCAGCTTCTCCTAGAGATTAACACGGCAGTTGATGAGGCCGGAGGAATACTATCACAAGAAGCATCCAAAGAATTCAGGAAAAGATATCGGAACATCATCAACGAAGGTGAAGAAGAATGTCCTGCTCCCACCAGAGGCGAAGGGGAGAAAAAGCGTGGACGCCTGAAACGGTCAAAAGCCAGAAATCTGTTAGAACAAATGAACAACTTCGAAGCAGATGTTCTTCGGTTCATGGATAGTGAGGGTGTCCCCTTCACGAATAACCAGGGTAAGAACGATCTGAGAATGACAAAAGTTCACCAGAAGATCGCCGGATGTTTTCGATCCTCTGAAGGTTCAAAAATCTTCTGCAGAATAAGAAGCTACCTGTCTACCTGCAGAAAACAGGGAGTCTCCGCGAACAATGCGTTAACGTTGCTCTTTCTTGGAAAATACCCTGATTTTGTATCCACAGACGTGAATGCCTCAACCAATCATCCAGATTATGCTGAATAGTTACAAAGCAGCAAGGTGTTAGGAAGACTGAAAACCTATACGCAGTTGTTGTTCAGAATGAGTACTTTAGCCAAGGTCTCAAATGAGGGAACCTACAAACCGATCTACAGTACCCCCTCAAAACTCCAACCAGAAAAAATTAAGGCCTTCGAACTGAGCTGGCCTGGTTCCTTCTGACATGGTATAACTTGGGGAGGAATTTGGGTGGTATATAAATTTCTTGCTTGCCGGTGAGCTTTTTATGGGGCCTGCTGGCTCAGCTGCTGGTGATTTCAGCGGCGGCGCCCGCTTCTGTGAATACCGCGCTGCTCGGGGTCGAGTATGAAAATGGACCGGACCTTGCGGCTGCTATCGTATGTCTGACCACGGTCGTCTCGGCGGTGACCGTGTCGGCAGCAGTCCTGCTGGTTGCCCGGTCAGGATTGTAGCCTGTATTATGATGCTGGAGGAAGTATGAAGAAAACACTGAACCGCAGCACCTTCCGTTTCGGGTGCTGTCTGAACATGGTCGCACAGACCAGCGACGGAGTCGGGACTGAAGCAATCCCGGTGCTGGCAGAGAACGGATATGAGTTTATCGAGCTGTCCCTCGCCCATCTGACGGTCCTTGAAGGGGCTCGAAGACAGGAGGTGCTCTCCCGAATTCATGATTCCCCGATTCCCTGTGAGACATGCAACAACTTTTTTCCCGCCTCATACCGGCTCACCGGAGAGCAGGCGGACCATGAAGCAGCCCTCCGGCATGCCGAGAGGGCTGTAACACTCGCCGCATCTCTGGGGGCGGAGGTGATCGTCTTCGGAAGCAGCGGTGCGAGAAACGTGCCTAAGGGGTTTCCGGTGGAACAGGCCTGGGATCAGCTGCAGGAGTTTGTCAACCGAATGATCCCCCTGCTTGAGGAGCACCGCATCAGGATCGCCGTTGAGCACCTCAACCGGGGGGAAAGCAATATCATGACCAGTTTTCTGGAAGTCGTCAGGTTTGTCCGGGAGATCAACAGTCCGCAGGTTCAGTCACTCTTTGATGTATATCATCTGGATCTGGAGAAGGAGTCTCCGGAGGTGATCCTGCGGGGAGCTGGGCTGATCGCCCATGTGCATACCGCCGATGTAACTGCCAGAAGCTGGCCGACCTGGCCGTCGCAGATCATGGAAAGCGTCTTCCGGCTGCTGCGGAAGATCGGCTATGCAGGCCGCATCAGCGTGGAGGCGGCAACTTCGGATCTTCCAGGAGACAGCAGAGCTGCCCTGGGGTATCTCAGATCGCTGCAGGATGGATGATCAGCATGAGAAGAAACAGGAGCCGAAGAATATGCAGTGCAGACGGAGAATACTTTGGAAACTGATATAAGTGCGCCGGAATAAGGGAAAAAGGTGAATGGGGATGAAGCAACGGATGATCGGATGCAGCAGCTTCGCACTGCGGTGGCATGCTGCAGCAGGAATGACCGCAGCGGAGGTCATTATGATTGCCGCCGGATACGGGGCGCAGGTGCTTCAGCTGTGCGAGAACGTACATCTCGCCGGGTATTCTCGGGATGGGCTGCTGGAACTGAGAAAGACTGCAGAAAAGGCGAACATAGCCCTTGAGGTGGACATCAACGGCGGGGACTTTCCGTCAACATCCCCCATAAGGGGTATATCGTCCGGCCGATCTCCTGCCGGACGGTGAAGGAGCTCTTTGATGTCCGGAGCCTCAACGAAAGCTATGCGGTGGAGCTTGCCTGCGGAAAGATTGATGCTGCCGGGCTCAGTCTGCTGAGAAGCATCATCACAGACCAGGAGGCCTGCATCGCCGACAGTGCGGTGGATGAGTTTGTCTCGAAGGACTGGGACTTTCACAGAACCATATTCAGCTACTGCGAGAATGAATCGCTCATGGAAATCATCGTGTGGCTCTGGGCTCAGACGCGTCAGGCCCGCGGGGTGGCGCAGTCCGACATCGAATGGGGAAAGAAATGGGGGGAGACTTCCATCCGGCGGCACCGTGAAATGCTTGAGGCCATAGAACAGGGAGATGCTAAGCTGGCCGCCCGGATTACCCGCAGCATCATCCAGGCCGCCTCAGACGAGCTTGTAGGCGAACTTGCTGCGGGGTAGGATGGGATGCGGAGACCGGCCAGGATCTCACCTGACACCCTGCGTTCTGCTCTCGTGCCTCCGGTGCAGAATCTCCTGATTATGCCCGCCAGAGGGGGCAAGAAAAACGCAGCACCGCTGTGCTGCGCGGGGAGCCTGCTCCGCTCCCCGTACCCTGCATTCCTGAAGACTAAATTTCGTAGGGTGTATCCAGATATACCTGTTTCACCCATTGCTGGAAGAATTCAAGGCTGTGGCTTCTCCAGATGTTCATCGGGTTGTCGACATCAAGATTCACCGGAGGAGCAACATCCTTCCTGCCCTGCTTGACGTCCCGGCGGTATTCCTCGATCAGCCGCTCCGTCTGGTACTCGGGATGACCGAGATGCATGAGAAACCGCTGATCGGTGCTTTCAAAGATGGTGTATCCGCCGTGGTCGCTGCGGGCCAGCAGATTGACCGTCTTATCCGTCCGGGCCTGCTCCATGGCGGCATCGCTGATTCCCGAATGCCTGCTCTGGGGGCACCAGAACAGATCATCCAGTTCTCCGGTGACCCGGTGATTCCGGTCCAGGTTCCAGGTCGGATATACCCCGAAGAGTTTCTGCTCATAGGGAATTTTCTCAATCCCCAGATATCCCGCCAGGGCCATTCCGCCCCAGCAGATGCCCAAGGTTGAAACAATATGCTCCCGGGCATAGGTGAGGATATCCTTGAGCTCCTGCCAGTAGGAGACCTTCTCAAAATCCAGCTCCTCCACCGGCGCTCCGGTGACAACGATGCCGTCGAACCCCCGGTGCCGAATTGCTTCGTCAAAGGTGGTGTACAGACTGTCCAGGTGGTCCTGATTGCTGCTTGAATAGGAATGACTGTGCAGCCGCAGCCACACCGGTTCGATCTGAATAATTGACCGGCCCAGGGGGAACAGCAGACTGTACTCGTAGGCTTCCGCCTTGGGCATGATGTTCAGTATTCCGATGCGCAGCGGCCTGATGTCCTGCCGCTGGGCCTGCTGTTCTGTAATGCAGTGGACCCGCCGCTGCTGCAGCACATCCCTGATATGGTAGTCCCTGGGTACAATAATCGACACAGCTTCCTCCTACTGCTGGGAAATTTCCAGCGCCTGGGCAAGATCTTCGTGTATATCATCAATATCTTCAATCCCCACCGAAAGCCGGATCAGATCCGGGGTGATCCCCCCTGCGCGCTGGTCTGCTTCGGAAAGCTGGGAGTGGGTGGTGCTTGCCGGATGGATTGCCAGGGATTTTGCATCGCCGACGTTCGCCAGATGCGAAAAAAGCTTCAGGCTGTTGATGAACTTCTCCCCGGCGGGAGCTCCTCCCTTGATACCGAATACCGTCATGCCGCCGAATCCGCCGGAAAACTGGGAGGCTGCCAGGGAGTAGGAGGGGTCATCCTCCAGTCCGGGATACCGGACCCAGGAGACTGCCGGATGCTCCTTGAGAAACCGGGCGGTCTCCAGGGCGTTGCTGCTGTGCCGCTCCATCCGCAGATGGAGCGTCTCAATGCCCTGCAGGAACATCCAGGCGTTGTCCGGGCTGATGGCCGCCCCGAGATTCCGCAGCGGAACCAGCCGCAGCCGAGTGATGAACGGCGCTACCCCCTCCGGAAGGTCATGGGCATATCGAAGACCGTGGTAGGAGCTGTCCGGCTCGTTGTAGAGGCGGAACTTCACATCCTTCCAGTCAAAGCTGTTTCCGTCGACCACGATGCCGCCGATGCCCGTGCCGTGACCGCCGAGCCATTTCGTCAGGGAGTGAATTACAATGTGGGCGCCGTGTTCCAACGGCCGCATCAGCCAGGGGGTGGTGAAGGTCGAGTCCACCACCAGCGGCAGCTGGTATTTCTCCGCCAGCCGTGCATACTGCGGGATGTCCGCCACGTCCAGGGAGGGGTTGCCGATAACTTCTGTGAAGATCATCCGGGTGTTCTCGTCGATTGATCGTTCAACCGCATCAAAATCGTTTACCGGGGTGAAGGAAGTCTTTATTCCCAGCTCCGGGAGGATTGCACTGAGCATGGTGTGACTGCCCCCGTAGATATTGCTGGATGAGACCACCTTCTCTCCGTGACCGCAGATGTTGATGATGGTGTAGAACAGCGCCGAGGTGCCCGATGCCAGGGCAAGGGAGCCTGCGCCGCCTTCCATTTCTGTTACCCGCTGTTCCAGAACCCCCTGGGTGGGATTCATGATCCGGGTATAGATGTTGCCCTGCTCCTGCAGGCTGAACAGGTTTGCCGCATGTTCGGTGCTGTCGAACAGATAGGAACTGGTCCGGTGTACCGGAACAGCTCTGGATTTTGTTTCGTCCACAGTAAGTCCTGCATGGACAGCTAAGGTATTTAATCGGTGTTTCACAGGTTCCTCCTTTGGAATTTCTTATTCACTAAACAGCCAGGTAGACAGGTACCGTTCACCTGAATCGGGCAGCAGAGCCACAAAAACCTTTCCCTGACCCTTCACTTCCAGCGCAGCCTCCCGGGCTGCAGCCAGGGCGGCCCCCGAGGAAATGCCGATCAGCAGCCCCTCGGTTTTAGCCATGCCCCGGGCCATCTGCGCAGCGGCCAGGGAGGGCACCGTCAGTACCCGGTCGAATATCTCCGTATTGAGCACTTCCGGAACAAATCCCGC
>PWKH01000031.1 GCA_003559765.1 Spirochaetaceae bacterium | reverse complement strand
GGCAGATCCTTTTTCTCTTCATGGTAGAAATCGTACTCATAGGCGAGACAGCACAGCAGTCTGCCGCAGGGTCCGGATATCTTCATGGAATTCAGCGAAAGGTTCTGCTCCTTGGCCATCTTAATGGACACCGGCCGCAGCTTATCTGTCAGGGAATGACAGCACAGCCCCCGGCCGCATACGGCCATGCCGCCCACCACCCGGGATTCATCCCGGACCCCGATCTGCCGCAGTTCAATGCGCATTCGGAAGATTGCAACCAGGTCCTTCACCAGCATCCGGAAGTCCACCCGGGAGTCGGCAGTGAAGAAGAACAGCACCTTCGGCTCTTCCAGCAGATAATGGGCGGAAACCAGCTTCATGTCAAGCTGGTGCTTCTCGATTTTCTGTCTGCAGACCGCAAAGGCTTCCGCCTCCCGTTCACAGTTTTCCCGGCAGATCTCCATATCCGATTCGGTGGCAATCCGTTCGATGGGAAGCACCTCGCCGTCGGCACACCCTCCCCCGCAGGAGAGCCTGCCGAGGACAACCCCGAGATCCATACCGTAGCGGGTAGGGGTGACCACATGGGTCCGCTGCTCTATTTCATCATGACTGCCGCAGACAAAGGTCTCGCTTGAATGAAGATTCTTCACCAGATAGATATACGGATAATCTCCATCAGCACCTTCAGGTCCAGGCTGCCGTTTCTCCTCCGTCTGCCGACCGCCTGCCGCCTGCCGATCATGAGCGTTCGTATCTTTCATATATACAATAATGCCCTTATCTCACACAATTTATTTTGATATCAAGAGCTAACACTACCATGGAGTAAAATAATTGTCAAACGCAATTGACGGCTGAGCATATTACGTGTTATCTTGAGAATGTCGTATTCAGACACCAAATCTTTATATCAAAAGCGGTACATCCTATGGAATTTTTTGATACTCACGCTCATATTGGTCTGATACATGAAGATCAGATTGAACAGCTGCTCATTGTAAAACAGGCGCACCGGGCGAAGGTGAAGCATATTGTGAGTATATGCAACTCACTGTCCGACTTCGACAGAGTTTACCAGAACCTGAAAACAGCAAAACAGGTGTATCACGCCGTTGGAGTTTCTCCGTCGGAAGTGACCAATCCGGGGGATGACTGGGATCTGCAGGTCAAGCAGAAGGCATCCTTCAACCGGATTGTGGCCATCGGGGAAATCGGACTGGACTATTTCCGGAAATTCGGCAACAAAAAGTCCCAGATCGAGCTGTTCATTCAGCAGCTGGACCTTGCCCGCGAACTGGAGCTCCCGGTGATCATTCACAACCGGGAAGCCGGCGCTGACGTGCTGAGCATTCTCCAGGACCGGCTTCCTCCCAAGGGCGGGATTCTGCACTGCTATTCAGAAGGCTGGGAGTACGCAAAGAAATCCCTGGATCTGAACCTTTATATCTCTTTTGCAGGAAACGTCACCTACCGCAATGCCCGCAATCTCCATGAGACAGCGGTAAACATGCCCCTGGACCGGATGCTGATCGAATCCGAGAGTCCCTTCATGGTTCCCTCGGCATATCAGGGGAAGCGGAACAAGCCGGCATATCTTTCCAAGGTGGCCGAAGGGATTGCAGAGCTGCGGGGCATCACCGTGGAGGAACTTGCGCCGGTTCTCTTTGAAAACAGCCTTCAGGCCTTCAATATTCCTCAGGACGATGGAAACTGATTCAGCTTCCGGCTATCATGACATCCAGATAGGAGATCTCACCATCCGGGGCAACCTCGTGCTTGCCCCGCTGGCGGGATTTACCGACCGCCCCTTCAGAACTCTCTGCCGATCCCACGGAGCATCCCTCACCTGGAGTGAAATGGTCTCCGCCGAAGCGGCAGCCCGGGGAAGCAGAAAGACCAATGAGCTCATGCGCCGGGCAGACGGAGAAGCCCAGCTGGTCATTCAGCTTTTTCTCTCCCATTATACCCAGGCGCTGCGGGCGCTGCCGGCGGTGCTTAAACATCGTCCCTCCCTTATCGACATCAACTGCGGCTGTCCGGTTCCCAAGGTAGTCAAAACCGGGGCCGGAAGCGCTCTGATGAAGCATCCCGAAACCATGGCCGACATCGTCAAGGCTCTGTGCGGACATACCGATATCCCCGTCAGCGTGAAGTTCCGGTCAGGCTGGGACAGCGACAGCATTACCTACCGCTTTTTCGCACAAACTGCCCAGGAGGCCGGGGCATCCCTGCTGGCGCTGCACCCGCGCACCCGCTCCCAGGGCTACAGCGGCACGGCCGACTGGAGTCAGCTTGCCCTTCTGTCACCAGAGACGGATGTGCCGCTTTTAGGCTCCGGCGATGCCGACACCCCCCGGCGGGTCCGTGAGATGCTTGTTCAAACGGGGGTGGACGGAGTAATGATCGGCAGAGGCGCAGTGGGAAATCCCTTCCTGTTCACCCGATCCGTCGCCCTGCTTACCGAAGGAACCGATCCGGGACCGCCGGATTCCCGGAGGCTCTTCGGGACCATTATGGAGCATCTCGATATGCACATTGCCGAAACCGGCGAGCAGCAGGCCTGCCGGGAGATGCGCAAACAGGTGTGCGCCTACACCAAAGGACTGCCGGGATCTGCACAGCTCCGCGGGGCAGTGGTGCATGCAGCATCGCGAAGCGATTACGAACATCTGCTGCAGTTTCTGCTGCGCTGAGGCTGTCTTGACCAATTACAGGCACAATGATACGGTGAGCCATCTTCTATTTTGAGGGGTAAGGCAGCTTGAAGATTCTAATCATCGGCTCAGGGGCAAAGGATCATGCCCTTACCTGGATGTTTTCAAAAAGCCGCCGCATTTCGGGACTGTACATCATCCCGGGAAACGCCGGCACGGAAAAAATCGGAACCAACCTTTCGGGAATCGTCCCCACGGACGCTGAAGCAATTGCTCAAGCCTGCAGGGACTGTCAAATCGATTATGTCTTCGCCGGCACCGAGACTCCCTTGGCAGCCGGAGTGGTCGACAAGATGAACGAGATGGGTATTCCGGTATTCGGAGCTCCACGGAATTCCCTGAGACTGGAGAGCGACCGCGGCTTTGCCCGGGGGTTCATGAAGCGCCACGGCATACCCCACAGCTCCTACCGGATATTCGACTCCCTGGATGAACTGAGCAGCTATCTCTCCGAACATGAAGGCACCAGATTCGTCATTAAGCGCAATGCCCTGGCTACCAGCCGGGAGATGATTGACTGCGTCAGCAGGGACTGCCTGCTCACCTTTGCCCGGCAGCTGCTGGAGACTGATTCGATTATTGTGGAGGAGCATCTCAAGGGTCTGCCCCTGACGCTCACCGTGCTCATTGACGGTGAGGGGTATCTGATGCTCCCCAACTGCAGCGAATACACCAAGAGCGAGGAGCGTGACCGGGGCGAGGCAACCGGAGGCATGGGGGCGATCTGCCCGGTGCCGATTCTCAACCGGGAGGTCTATGATCACATCATCAGGGATATCGTAGACCCGACTCTTGAGGGCATGAAGCAGGAGGGCCTCTCCTACCAAGGGGTGCTGCTGTTCAGCCTGATCGTCGGAGACCGCCAGGCCAAGGTAGTGGACTACCATGTCCGGTTCAATGACCCGGCAACCCAGGCCATGCTTCCGCTGATCACTTCCGACTTCATGGATATTATCGAAGCCGTCAGAAACCGCGAGGTCAGCTCCTTTCCTCTGGAGGTTTCCGATCTTTCATCAGTAGCGGTGGTGCTCGCCAGCAAGGGGTATCCCGCCAGTCCTGAGACCGGCAAGACGGTCAGTTCCATCCCCTTTAAAAACCATGACTCCCTACTGTTTTACGGGGCGGTAAAAAAACCCCATGACAAGCTGATTACCACCGGCGGACGGTGCTTTACCGTGGTCGGGTTCGGAGAGAACATCCAGGAGGCGAACAAAGCAGCCTACCGTCTGGTCCCGGAGATAGAATTTGAGGGAACATGGTTTCGTAAAGATATCGGAAACAAATTCTTTGAAGAGAGCTAGACTAGCGCTGTCTCCGCACCTCATACAGCAGAATCCCCGCAGCAACCGACACATTCAGTGAATCGATATGCCCGGTCACGGGGATGGTGACCCGATGATCACAGAGTTCTCCCACCAGCCGGCTGACGCCTCTGCCCTCTGAGCCGAGGACAACGGCTGTCTTTTCGGGGAATGACACGTCCTTCAGCGGCATACCGTCTATATCTGCGGCATAGACCCAGAATCCGGCCTGCTGAACATCCCGCAGTGCCTGGGCAAGATTTCCCACGGTGACCGTGGGCACATGGCGCGCTGCTCCGGCGGAGACCTTCATCACCGTTTCATTGACCCCGGCGCTCCTCCTTCCGGGGAGCACCACCAGATCTGCTGAAAACTGATCGGCGCTCCGAAGGATCGCCCCGACGTTCTGTGGATCGGTTATCCCGTCGAGCAGCAGCATCAGCCCCTCCCGCCGGTTTTGGTATTCCTGCAGAAACTCCCGAAGACTTGCGTAGCGGTTCTGCCGCCTGGCAGGTGCTGTGAGCACTGCCCCCCGGTGATCGGCTCCGGTCAGCTGGGTGAGCTCATCAGATGAGGCATTTCTCACCGGAACATGATGTTCCCGGGCAAGCTGGGTAAGCCGGGAGAGACGTCTGCCCTGTTTTTTGGGATCAATGCTCAGCACCATCCCCTCCTCCGGTGCAGCCAGGGACTGTTCTATTGCGTGAAATCCGGTAATATGCCGATCCATGACTACAGCTCTGAAAGCGGCACAGGCCGGGGACTGGACTCCTCACCGAGCGCGTCGGAGAGCTCCTTCATCAACGCCTTCGCCTTGGAGGAAAGCTTCTTCGGCGTATCAACCCGAAGTTTGATGTACATGTCGCCTCTGCGGTTCGAATCCTGAACATAAGGGACACCCCTGCCCTTAAGACGAAGGATTTTGCCGTTCTGAGATCCCGCAGGGACCTTCACCTTTACCCGGTCGCCGTCAATGGTCTCCACAGATATCTCGGTTCCCAGGGCAGCCTGGGTAATGGAGACGGGTATCATGCAGTAGAGGTCATTGCCGTTGCGCTCAAAACAGGAATGGGGTTTCACGGTCACATAAACCAGCAGATCCCCCGCAGGCCCGCCGTTGGGACCCACATCGCCCTGTCCGGGTATGCTGATGCGCTTTCCCGATTCTATCCCCGCAGGGATCTTCACCTTCAGTTTCTGCCGCTTCTTCAGCACGCCGTGGCCGCGGCAGGTGCCGCAGGGAGATTCAATTACAAATCCTTCCCCTTTGCAGGAGGGGCAGGTGGAAGCTATGGAGAAAAATCCTGAGCTCCGACGCACCTGTCCGCTGCCGCCGCAGGTCTCGCAGGCCTTTTTTCCTGAACCTGCCTGAGCCCCGGTTCCTCCGCATCCATCGCATGCAACACTTCTGCGGTAGGCAACTTCAATCTTCGTACCGAAGATCGCGTCCTTGAAATCTATCTCCGCATGATACTGCAGAGTTGAACCGCGAAAGGGGCCCCGGGATCCGCCGCCGGCGGTCCGGGCCTGTCCCCCTCCCCCGAAAAATGAATCAAAAATGCTGCCGAAACCGCCTAAATCGCTGCCGAATATATCGCTGAAGTCCCGGAATACTGTTGAATAGTCATGCTGACCGGCCTCGCCCATTCCTTCCAGTCCGGCAAACCCGTACTGGTCGTAGGCCTGACGCTTCTTCTCATCACTCAGGACCTCATAGGCCTCGGTAGCTTCCTTAAAACGTGCTTCTGCCTCTTTATCATCAGGATTCCGGTCCGGGTGATTCTGCACTGCAAGTTTTCTGTATGCTTTCTTTATCTCTTCCTTGGAGGCGTCCTTGGACACCCCCAGGATTTCGTAGTAATCTCGTTTTGCCAAAACCTCTCACCCTTTATTCAGAATCTTCTGCTTAGTTTTTCTCGTCGTCGTCATCAACCACTTCGTAATCAGCATCTTCAACATTGGAGTCCTGGGAAGATCCGGCATCTGCGCCGGAAGCATCCGCTTCACCGCCAGCCTCCTGCTGCTGAGCTGCAGTCTGCTTGTAGACTTCTTCAGCCAGCTTATGGGACGCCTGCTTCAGTGCTTCGTTCTTGTCCTTGATGGCCTCGGCGTCACCGCTTTCCAGAGCCTGCTTCAGCTCCTGCACGGCACTCTCGATAGTCGACTTGTCGCTTTCGCTGATCTTGTCTCCGTAGTCCTTCAGGGACTTCTCAGTGGAGTATATCAGTGAATCCGCCTCATTCTTCGCCTCAATCAGTTCACGTTCCTTGCGGTCTTCTTCGGCATGCATTTCCGCATCCTTGACCATTTTGTTGATTTCATCTTCAGAGAGGCCTGAGGAGGACTCGATCCGGATCTTCTGCTCCTTGCCGGTACCGAGATCCTTGGCGGATACATGGACAATGCCGTTGGCATCGATATCGAATGTTACTTCAATCTGGGGCACTCCCCTGGGAGCCGGCGGAATTCCCACCAGATCAAATTTTCCGAGAGTCCGGTTCTGGTTCGCCATCTGCCGCTCACCCTGGAGCACGTGGATCGACACAGCCGTCTGATTGTCCGCAGCGGTTGAAAAGATCTGGCTTTTCCGGGTCGGAATGGTGGTGTTGCGCTCGATGAGCTTGGTAAACACGCCGCCAAGCGTCTCAATTCCGAGGGACAGCGGAGTCACATCCAGCAGCAGTACATCGTTGACGTCTCCGCCGAGGATTCCTCCCTGGATGGCCGCACCCATGGCAACCACTTCGTCGGGGTTCACAGTCTTATTCGGATCCCGCTTGAACAGCTTCTTCACCAGCTGCTGCACTGCAGGAATTCTGGTGGAACCGCCGACAAGAATCACCTGATCAATCTGATCAGCGGAGACTCCGGCATCCTTCAGCGCCTTTTCACAGGGACCCTTGGTCTTCTCCACCAGGTCCTCAATCATCTGCTCGAACTTCGAGCGCGTCAGGGAGTACTGCAGATGCTTCGGCCCTTTGGCATCAGCGGTAATGAAGGGCAGGTTGATATCCGTGGACTGACTGCTGGAAAGCTCCACCTTCGCCTTCTCCGAAGCTTCCCTCAGCCGCTGCAGAGCCATTCTGTCCTGGGACAGATCAATACCGGTATCCTGCTTGAAGGTTTTCACCAGCCAGTCGATGATCCGGTGATCAAAGTTGTCCCCTCCCAGGTGGGTATCACCATGGGTGGACTTCACTTCGAACACTCCGTCTCCGAGTTCAAGGATGGAAACGTCAAAGGTTCCGCCGCCGAGGTCGTACACGGCAATGCGCTCATCCTTTGAGGAGTCCTTGCCGAACCCGTAGGCCAGAGACGCTGCAGTCGGCTCATTGACGATCCGCTTCACGTCCAGTCCAGCAATACGCCCGGCATCCTTGGTGGCCTGCCGCTGAGAGTCATTAAAGTAGGCCGGCACGGTGATCACTGCGTCGGTCACCTTTTCACCCAGGTAGTCCTCTGCGGTCTGCTTCATCTTCTGCAGAATCGCCGCGGAAACTTCAGGAGGAGTAAACTCTTTGCCCTGGGCTTTTACCTTCACGTCACCGTTGCCCCCGTCCTGCACTTCATAGGAGACCATGGAAATTTCTGAGGGTACCTCCCCGTACCGTCTGCCCATGAACCGCTTGATTGAATAAATCGTATTCTCCGGGTTGGTGATCATCTGGTTCTTCGCCGGCTGACCGACCAGCCGCTCCCCTTTGGAGGTAAACCCGACGATCGAGGGAGTAGTCCTTTGCCCTTCCGCATTGAGAATTACAACCGGGTCTCCTCCCTCCATTACTGCTGCACAGGAATTTGTTGTTCCGAGGTCAATTCCAATTATCTTACCCATCTATCTCTCTCCTTCATAGTATTTCATTGTATCGCGGTCTGATGCATCATGCACCAGGCTACTGCTGCTGCTCCTCCTGCTTCGCAGGAACGGCCACTTTCACCTTCGCATGACGAAGCACCCGATCCTGATAGTAATATCCCTTCTGAAAATCTTCCACTACCGTCTGCTTGTCATGTTCATCACTCTCAATCATCATCAGCGCTTCATGCTCCTGAGGATCAAACTCCCGATGAAGGCTGTCCATCCGCTTCAGTCCCCATTTCCTCTCAAGCATGCTTACGAACTGCTTCTCGATCAGCTTCACTCCTTCGTAGAAACTCGTGAAGTCCCTTGACTCCTCTGCGGACTGCAGTGCCCGCTCAAAGTCATCAATCACGGGTATTAAATCCTGAAGCAGGTCCTTATTGGCATACCGGATTGCATCTTCCTTGTCCCGGAGCATCCGTTTGCGGAAATTATCCATATCCGCCTGCTTGCGTATAAAGGTATCCCGAAACTCCGCGTTTTCCTGCTCAAGCTCTGCAATCCGATCCAGCAGGGTCTGGCGATCTTCACCGACTTCCGGCTGTCTGTGATCCTCCTGAGCTTCCTCAGCCTGACTATCAAGAGGCTGCTGTTCCAGCTGAGCATCTTCTTCCTTGTGTTTTGCTGTTCTCTTCTTCTGGTCTTTCTGGTTCATGATACTTCCATCGCTCGTTGTATTTTTACAGCAGTATACCCCTGCGAAATAAGATCTCGAGGTACTGCCTGGCTGTAGTGTTCAGTTCTAAGTTACTAAGGGTATGGAAAGAGCGTCAAGTAATTTCCCTGCTACTATGGAGATTTCTTATTCATCCTCGGCAAACCGCAGAATTTCCAGCAGGAGTTCAACTTCCCCCCTGGTGATATCCATCTTTTCTGCGATTTCCGAGGCATTGAACCCCCGGTCGCGGTAGGTTCGGACAATATCTTTTTTCCGCTCCGTGCCCATGGGCACCTCCGGCTGGACCGGTTCCTGCTCATCTTCAGATCCTGGTTCCGGCGCTGCAGGCTCCTGACCGGCTTCGGTCTGCGCCTCAGCATCCTGCCGGGAGGAGAACTGCTCGTCAACAGAATCCAGATCGTAATCATCAAAGGAGGCGGGATAGTCGGAATCAGCCTCAGCATCATTGAATCCTTCCCAGGAATCTGTCTCCGGCTGCCGGTCTGCAGCATCGTGCTGATTCTGAGATATATCCTGGTTGCAGGAAACCGCCGCATCGGCAGCAGGCCGGCGGCGCATGGAGAATTTCAGCCCCTCGGCAATTTTCGTGCTCTCGCTGGAGAACTCCGTCAGGGTCTGATCCGACAGCTGCTGAAGCTGCTCCTTCACGGTCTCCGCCTGCTGGATATCCCGCTGGAGGGCTGTGCGGAGCTGCTCCAGGCGCACCTCCGTCTCCTCTGCCTCCCGGCTCTCCCGCTCTACCGTTTTCAGCCGCTGTTCTGCGGTATCCGTAAGCTCGGCAAGCTCCTTGAGCACCCGGTGGTAGTGCTGAAGCTGGGTCTGCATCTGCATCAGATCGCTGCCGTGGGCATCAATTTCCTCAAGCAGCGCCTCCACCCGTTTGAGCATCTCCCGGGTGCTCGCCTCCTTGGCGTCGATGGACTCCTGCATCGCTTCCAGGTCCTTTTTTCGTGCATCCATGGAGTTCTGGAGGTAAGTCGATTGTTTCTCAATATACTTCCGGGCTTTGTGGATCTTCCGGTCCTTCTGATCCAGCAGTCGGAAGGTGAAAAAAAAGGCCATCACCACCAAAAAGACAATGATTTCTCCCGGCTGAAATATCATAGGCATACCCCCGTGAACATCTTCCCTATTGTCCTGCAGATACCCGCAGCTGTCAATCAGCACCTCCCTGCTCCATCAGCTGCCGAAGCCTGGCCGCCGCATCGGGAAGCTGATGATAAGAAGAAAACAGTATGTGCGGCTGCGTGCAGTCCTCCCCGGGATCGGCGCAGACCGCAGGATCTTTCAAGCCGTCTGAAGCGCGGAAGAGCGCAGCAGGCATCCCTGCGCTTCTTGCCCCCAGGATATCCTTGGAAACACTGTTTCCGACATAAAGGATTTCCCCGACGGAATACCCGAACTCTTCCGCCAGTGCGCAGAAGGGCATCCGTGACGGTTTCAGGTACCCGATTTCTTCAGCCGAAAAGGAGAGGGTAAACAGGTCCTCCAGACCGAGCACCTGCAGTTTGTTTCCGACGGGGAAGTCCGACATGGCAGCCAGTGCATACCCCTGCCGCCTGAGCTCTATCAGCGTCTCGCGGACCCCGGCGAAGGGTTTCATTCCCGCAAACAGCCGGTCCCAGTGCCGGTAGAGCCGCCGATAAAGCAGTCCCTCCATCCGGGCAGCAGCCTCTTCTCCCGAGGAGCGGCCCAGCACCTGAAGCACCCGCCTGGCCTGCTCCCGGTGCAGCGGAGGATCGTAGAGATCATGCACCCGCAGGTCCTTTCTCACCTTCCAGAAAGCATAGCACAGAAGGGGTGAGCGCAGACACAGAGGAAACTGTCTGAGGAAGAAGCCCCATTCCGGGTACAGCGTCCCGTCGATATCAAAAGCTACAGCCTGTAACGGCACGCCTACTCCCTCCTCCGGCGTTCCCGCAGGCTCACCCGCACCGGCACCTTGTCAAATCCGAGCTCCCTGCGGATTCCGTTGGTGATGTATCCTACATAGCCTGACGGAAACCCCTCGGTGCGGTTGACGAACAGCAGAAACTCAACCGGACTGCTGCTGATCTGGGTTGCATAGAATATCTTGTAGCGACCGCGGCTGCTCCTCGGCGGTTCATTCTGCTCAACCCACCGCCTGACAGCGCTGTTTATAAGCGAAGTATCCACCCGCCGGTTGAGCTGTTCATAGATCTCCTCCACCGACTTCATCAAAGCAGGAATTCCCGATCCCTCCTTCCCGGAAATCGGCAGGATCGGGGCAAACCCGAGCATCGGAAAGAGATACCTGACCCGGTCCCGGACCGCCCGGAGCTGATTCGGGGTCCTGTCCATCAGATCCCATTTGTTCAGCACCAGGAAAACTCCCTTGCCCTTTTCGGTTATCAGAGAAGCGATCTTTTTGTCCTGATCAACCAGTCCTTCCTTGGCGTCGATCAGCAGCAGGACGATATCCACCTCCTCGATCGACCGGACTGCACGGTTCACCGAATAGTACTCTACGTTTTCATGGACCTTCCGTTTCCGCCGCAGTCCTGCGGTATCAAGAATCCGATAGGTCCTGTCCTGATAGGTGAACACCCCGGATACCACATCCCGGGTCGTGCCGGGAATTTCGCTGATAATAGCGGCATCACTGCCCAGCAGCCGATTGACCAGGGTTGATTTTCCCGTATTGGGCTTGCCCATGACGGCAATACGGACGTCCTCAGGAGGGGCGGCGGCCGGCTCCCGGTCGACGGTGAAATCGATTTTCCCGGCAACCGCTTCCGCCAGCTCGTCAACACCCCGGCCGTGCTCGGCTGAGAGCGGAATGATCAGATCAAAACCGAACCGGTAGAGATCCCACATCATTTTTTCGTGGTTCTCATGGTCCACCTTGTTCACTGCGGCAACCAGCTTATCCGCATAGGGACGAACCCACTCAATGAGCATCTCATCTTCCGGAGTAAGTTCGTGCACATCCAGCAGCAGGATAATCACGTCAGCGGAGGCAAGCAGACTTCTGCTTCTTTCTGTAACCGCATCGTCAAATCCCTCTCCCCGGGCGGTGACCCCTCCGGTATCCACCAGCGTAACGAGACTGCCCTCAAGCATCCAGGTCTCTGCAATCACATCCCTGGTCACCCCGGGCGTGGGATCGGTGATCGAACGCCGTTTTCGAATCAGTCGGTTAAAGAGGGTGGATTTGCCGACATTCGGCCTGCCTACAATTGCAACAAGGGGCAGCCCGCTGTTAATACTCAAAGAATTTGATCCGCTCATTCATCCACTTCCTCACGTAGGTATTGATCTTCCGGTAGGACTCCATCTCCATAATGTCGTCCACCAGTTCCTGGGCTTCATGAAGGGTGACTGAACGGACGATCCGTTTTACCTCCAGAAGACTGTTCGGACTCATGGAGAATTCATCAAGTCCGAGCCCGAGCAGCAGGACCGTAGCAAGGGGATCGCCTGCCATCTCTCCGCACATCCCGACGGGGATCCCTTCGTTATGACCTGCATCGATGATCATTTTCAGCACCCGAAGCACCCCCGGGTGATACGGCTGGTAGAGATAGGCGATCTTTTCATTTCCCCGGTCTACAGCAATGGTGTACTGGATCAGGTCATTGGTACCGATGGAAAAGAAGTCAACCCTCTTGGCAATGTGATCGGCTATCAGGGCTGCGGAGGGAACCTCGATCATGGTTCCGACCTTGATTGATTCATCGAAGGGAATCTCCTCATCCCGGCATTCCTGCTTCACGCTGTCAAGAATATCCAGGACATCGTTGAGCTCCTCCACTCCGCTGATCATGGGAAACATGATCCGCAGCCTTCCGTGAACGGACGCACGGAGCATAGCCTTGAGCTGGGTACGGAATATATCGGGCCTCGACAGGCAGAAACGCACTGCCCGCCATCCGAGGATGGGATTCTCCTCATCAAAATCCTCAAGTTCCGGGATGATCTTGTCTCCGCCGACATCGATCGTTCTGATGGTCACCGGCTGATCCCGCCCCATTCCTTTGAGCACATGGGCATAGGCCTCATACTGCTCCTGCTCTGCAGCTACTTCCCCGGGCTTAATAAAAAGAAACTCCGAGCGGTACAGCCCGACTCCTTCAGCTCCGTGACTGAGGGCGGAATCCACCTCTTCAGGTATTTCCAGGTTGGCCAGCAGGCTGACCCGGTGTCCGTCTTTGGTCAGTCCCGGAAGCTCATTGAGTTCAAGGAGCTTCCGCTCATGACTTTCCCATTTTGACAGGTTGGCAACATACTGATCAATTGTCGACTGGTCCGGCTGAATAAACACCTTTCCGGCATTTCCGTCGACAATGATCATCTCCCCGTTGTGCACCTGGCTGGTGATGTCTGAAAGTCCGAGCACCGCCGGTATCTCAAAGGAACGGGCAAGGATTGCAGTATGGGAGGTACGCCCTCCGGCATCCAGGGCAAACCCTTTTACATAGGTCTTATCGAGGGTGAGCACCTCCGAGGGCATCAGACTGCCTGAGACCAGAACCACTTGATGCTGGATGTCATGAAGGGGGGTGCGTTCAAGACACAGCAGATGATGGATGATCCGATTGCATACATCATAGAGGTCAATGACCCGCTCCTTCAGATACTCATCGCTGCTGCCCTTCAGCGGCTCCGTGAGCTGACCGACGGTCATTTCCAGGGCCCGCTCGGCGTTAATCAGCTGCTCAGCAAGCTGTTTCTCTACTTTGGGCAGAAAATCCGGGTCATCCAGGATCATGAGATGGGTGTCAATGATTTTATTGTCATGGTCATTATTTCCCAGATGTTCGGTACGTTCCTTGAGCTCCTGCAGATCAGACCTTGTCTTCTCCACCGCCTCTTTCACCCGGTCGACTTCCGCAGCTACCTCATCCTGCTCAATCGGATATACGGGAACTGTCAGATTCTGGTTGGTATAGAGAAACACTTTTCCGATAGCTATGCCAGGAGAACTGGGAATTCCGTTGATGACTTTCATTTCAACCTAACTATACGGAGTTTTATCTGCATTGTCAAATAAGAAATCTTGACCCCCGGCAGGCAGAACGTGCTTGTAGAATTCCCGGCCATTGAGTATGCTCACTCGTATGGGAACCGGTTCAGAACACCCTGATATCCCCCCTGCCCTCTGGATTCTGCTGGGAGCTGTGATTCTGATCACCGCCGCAGTCACCCTTCCGAGCATCATTGCGAATGCCCGCTCCTTTGCCGGTGCGGTGCAGCAGCAGACATCCTCCCGACAGCAGTCACAGCAGGAACCGCATATCAGCCGCGCCCTGGTGCGGTATGATCAGGGCATGCTCCAGGCTGAACTGACTTCGGTTCCATCTCCGGCATCCGAATATGCGGCAACCCAGTACGACCGCCTGCTCACCGCCCTGCTGTCGCCTCCGTCACTGGAGGAGCTCTCCCAGGGATATCTGACCGTGATTCCCCGGGGCACCAGATATATCGGCTCCCGTTTGGTGCGCGGCACGCTGTATATTGAGCTGTCCGGGGAATTCTTTGCAGACCATCCCCTCGGAGAGGAGGGGATGCAGGCCGCTCTGGGTCAGATCACCGAGACCCTCAGACCCGCCGAGCAGATTCTGCAGTACGTGCTGATCCGCGACGGGGAGATCGCCTTCGGACCGGTCCGTCTCAGATAACAGACCCGCTGCAGGATCACCTTCCGGCTTTACTCCATCTCCGCCGGTTCACCGGCTGTTTCGCTCATATGCTGCGGCACCAGATACCCGAGGTATTCCCGGTTGCCCTTCCGCCCCTGTATCGGCGAGGGGATGCACCTCTTGAGCATTACCCCTTCATCCGCCAGGTCTTCGATGAGCCGCGCGAGAATCTCCTTCCGGCGGGTCTCCTGTCGGACTACCCCGTCGAAGTGCTCCCCCTCTGGAAATTCAAACTGGGGCTTGATCAGGGCAATCAGCCATCCGCATTTCGTCAAAGACAGCACGTGGGCTGCGGCCTTCCGAATAGAGCGGAAGGACAGATCCATTACTGCCGCATCTGCCGCAGCGTCCCGGGATGTCATATCCATAATATTTCTGCGCTCCCAGACGGTCACCCGGGGATCACTGCGCAGTTTCCAGTCCAGCTGATTATACCCGACATCCACCGCATGCACCCCGCAGGCCCCGCGCTGCAGCAGGCAGTCGGTAAATCCCCCGGAGGATGATCCGGCATCAATGAAGGTCATCCCGGTCACATCAATGTGCCACTGGTCCAGGGCATGGGCAAGCTTCACCCCGCCGCGGGAGACAAACTCCTTCCTTGCAATCCGTAAGCGCGTCCCCGGATCTACCAAAAACCGGGGATCAGCCGGCCGCTGACCGGCGACATCGATTTCCCGGCAGCAGATCAATGAGATCAGCTCTTTTTTCGAAAGATAGGGAAACTGACTGCCCGCCGATTCGATCAGCGGAATCTGCTTCTTCCTGCTCATACATGGAGATGCTTATTGATCCGAGTGATTGACAGAGCCTTCCCGGAGGCCGCATCAATTTCAACCACCACGGCATTCACCACCGAGGAGTGATCTGCCACTTCGCTTTTCAGGGGCATCTGGGTCAGCTGCCGTTCCACCGACAGCGCGGGAATGCTTCCGATAACGCTCTCTTCAGGCCCGGTCATGCCTACATCGGTAATGTAGGCGGTTCCTCCCGGAAGAATCCGTTCATCCATAGTCTGCACATGGGTATGGGTACCCAGGACCGCGGAGACGCTGCCGTTAAAGTACAGAGCCAGGGCTTCCTTCTCTTCGGTATGCTCAGCATGGAAGTCTATGATGATCATCGAGGTCTTCTTGCGCATCGCCTCAACCGCCTCCCGGCCAACCCGGAAGGGGCAGTCTGTATCGGGAAGGCTTTTTCTGCCCTGCAGATTGATCACCCCTAAGGGTCCCAGCGGTGTCTGCAGCACCGTGGTTCCTTTCCCGGGCACCCGCGGGGGATAATTTGCCGGACGCAGCAGATGATCGCTTGACTTCAGCAGCGGAATAATATCGCGCTGCTGCCAGATATGATTACCCGAGGTGATGACATCCACCCCGGCTTCCTGGAGCTGCCGCACTTGGTCGGGCGTTATGCCGAAACCGGCTGCCGCATTTTCACCGTTGGCGATCACCGCATCGATGCGGTGCTCCTTCATGAGCTGTTTCAGTCCTACAAAAACAGCCCTGCATCCGGGCTGTCCGCAGATATCACCCAGAAACAGAGCTTTCAAACGTTTACCTGACACGGTATCTCTCTTTCTATGCTCGTCTACCGAGCATATTCAACTACCCTGGTTTCCCGGATGATCGTCACTTTGATCCTGCCGGGATACCGCAGTTCCGTCTCTATGCGCTTGGCGATGTTCTTTGCCAAATCCTTGGCACCGTCATCGTTGATCGAATCATTGTTCACCAGAATCCGCAGCTCCCTTCCGGCCTGGATGGCGTAGGCCTTGTCCACCCCGTCGAAGCTCTCGGAAATCTGCTCAAGGTTTTCAAGCCTGCGGATATAGTTGCTCAATGTCTCCCTCCGGGCACCCGGTCGGGAAGCGGAGAGCGCATCGGCGATCTGCACGATTACCGACTCCACGCAGTTGGGCTCGACATCGTTATGATGGGACAGAATCGCGTTGATAATCCGCGGATCTTCCCCCAGCTTTCTGGCAAACTCGGCTCCCATTTCCGCATGGTTGGCGTCGGTTTCGGTTTCTATTCCCTTGCCGATGTCATGCAGCAGTCCGGCCCGCTTAGCGATTTCCCGGTCCGCCCCGACTTCAGCCGCGACCATGCCTGAGAGCACCGCAACTTCCTTCGCATGCTTCAGTACGTTCTGGCCGTAGCTTGTCCGGAAATGGAGCCTGCCTAAGGCGCGCATTCCCTCCTGGCTGATGTTATGAAGCTGAAGGTCAAATACCACCCTCTCACCTTCATCAGCAATAATCTTGGAGATCTCCTTGGCCACCTTCTGGACAACTTCCTCAATCCGGGCCGGATGAATCCTCCCGTCCTGAATCAGCCGCTCCATGGCGGTCTTGGCAATCTCCTTGCGGATCGGGTCAAAGCAGGAAATAACCACTGCCTCGGGCGTATCATCAATAATGATATCCACCCCGGTAAGCGTCTCCAGTGTTCTGATGTTCCGTCCTTCCCGTCCGATAATCCGCCCCTTCATTTCATCATTGGGCAGACTCACCGAACTGATGGAAATCTCGGAGCTCACATCAGTGGCAATCCGCTGGATTGAACTGACGATAATATCGCGGGCGATCTTGTCCGCCTTCAGCTGGGCCTCCTGCTCTATCTTGTTGATTACAACCTGAGCATCCCGACGGGCATCCGCCTCCATAGACTCCATGATCAAGGTCTTTGCCTCATCACTGCTGAGGACTGCAACCCGCTCAATTTCCTGTTTCCAACGTTCTTCTTCTTGTGTTAATACAGTTTCCCGTTTCTGTAGCTTTTCCTCCCGGTCTGACAGCTGCCGCTTGATATCTTCAAGTTCCGACAGTTTTTTTTCTAGATTTTCTTCCTTCTGAACGATCCGTCTTTCACTTTTCTGTAATTCAATTCTCCGTTCTCGGAATTCTCGTTCCTGTTGGTTTCTTTCACGTAATAATTCATCTCTGCCTTCTAACAGGATTTCTTTTTTTTGTGCTTCAGCATCTTTCACAGCTTCCGAACTCAAAAGCTGAGCTTTCTGTTCGGCTGATGCAAGCTGAAATTTGGCATAGAGCCAACGTAACATCCAACCTAGAATCAAACCCAAGAGAGGAAGGGAAATAAATAAAACAGTCGACATCTTCTTCCCCCCTAATAGCGTTTTCCCAATAATAAAGAAATAGGACACCCTGTGTCAAGGAAAACACCCGGTATTACATAAAAAACGGCAGGCTGCTCCCTACAGAACAGTACCTGCCGCTGTGTTTGCCGAACCTCCCGGCTGCTTCAGCTTTCTTCACCCTGTTCAGCCGTCGCTTCTTCCCGGGCTTCAGTCTTTTCTTCGGATTTCTTCTTCTTCCTGGCCTTTTTTTCTTTCTTCGGTGCTGCTTCTTCAGCCCCTTCAACCAGTTCAAGGATTACCATATCAGCTGCATCCCCGTCCCGCTGACCGAGCTTCAAAATCCGGGTATATCCCCCCGGACGCTCCAGGTTCTTCGGTCCGATATCGGTGAACAGCTTTGCCAGCACTGCCTTGTCCTTGATGTCTTCAGCTGCAACCCGGCGATTATGCACTGAATCAACCTTCGCCCGGGTAATCATCTTCTCAGCATGCCGCCGCACCTCCAGGGCCTTCGCCTTGGTGGTCCGAATTCGCTCATACCTGAAAAGTGAAGTCATCATATTCCGGATCATAGCCTTGCGGTGGGTGTTTGTCCGGCCCAATTTGTTAAAGCCTATTCTATGCTTCATTGTCCTCTTCCTTATCTTCTCCCGGTATTCTCGTAGAAGTCTTAAGCACGCTGTAGTCGGTCATTCCGAGACTCAGGTTCCACTCCTTGAGCTTTTCCTTGATTTCGGTTAGGGATTTCTTGCCGAAATTGCGGGTCTTGCCGATTTCATCTTCAGTCCGTTTCGTCAGATCCCCGATGGAACGGATGTTTGCATTTTTCAGACAGTTGCTCGAACGTACCGACAATTCAAGCTCCTCCACCGGTGTATTCAGTATTCTGCGGACCCGCTCCTCCTCTTCATCAATCTCATCATCACTGTTAACCAGGGTCTCGTCAAAATTGATGAAAATTGAGAAATGGTCCTTTGCCGTCTTCGCCCCTTCAGCCAGAGCGTTTTCCGGAGTAATGGTGCCGTCGGTGTAAAGCTCGATGATCAGTTTGTCGTAGTCGCTCCGCTGGCCGACCCGGGTATCCTCAACGGAATAGGCCACCCGTCTCACTGGAGAAAACACCGCATCCACCGGGATGGTCCCGATCTCTTCGATGTACTTCTCGTTCATCTCGGAGGGCACATAGCCTCTGCCGAGATCAATCTGGACTTCCATATCGATATTCGCCTGATCCATTAAGGACATCACCACCTGGTCCTTGTTGACCACCTCGATCTGGTCCTTTTCGAAATCAGCGCCGGTCACATCCCCCGGTCCTTTGCATTCTACCAGGAGAACTTTCTGCTCCACCTCTTCGGGCAGCCGAAACTTCAGCTTTTTCAGACTGCTTATGATCTCTGCGGTATCCTGCATTACCTCGGGAACTGATTCAAATTCACTGGAGATAATATGCGGGTGTCCTTCATTGTCATAGCTGGTAAATTTAACTGCCGTTACCGCATACCCCTGTATGGATGACAAAAGGACCCGTCTGAGCGTATTTCCTACGGTCGTACCGAACCCTCGCTCGAAGGGATAAGCGATAAACTTGCCGTAATTCGGCTCTACCTTACTGTGCTCAAAGGTGATTCCCTTTGGTTTCTTAAATCCTTTTAACAGGTTCTTTCGCGCCATGACTACTCCTATCGAGAATAGAGCTCGACAATCAGCTGTTCGTTAATATCACCAAGTTCAGATACTTCGTTTCTCCTCGGCAATGCGAGCAGTGAGCCCTTCATCGCATCGGGATCCAGCTGAATCCATGGATAGGTACCCGCTTTGGAATACTCCTTGAGAGATTCCTTAATCACTACCAGTTTCTGGCTCTGCTTCTTAATGGAAATCTCGTCGCCCTCTTTCAGGATGTATGAAGGAATCGTAACCTTCTTTCCGTTCACCTGCACGTGCCCGTGATTCACCAGCTGGCGGGCCTGCTTTCGGGAGGAGGCGAACCGCATCCGGTAGACCACGTTGTCAAGCCTGCGCTCCAGCAGAGTAATCAGCTCCTCACCGGTTTTCCCGGGAAGCCGGTCTGCTTCCTTGAAGGTCAGGTAGAACTGCTTCTCCAGCATGCCGTAGAGCCGTTTCAGTTTCTGCTTCTCCCGCAGCTGCATGCCGTAGTCGGTCATTTTCTTGAACCGTTCTCTCGGACCCCTGCCAGGTGCGCTTTTCTTCTTATTCACGGGGCATTTTGCTGACTTGCACCGATCACCCTTCAGCATCAGCGCTCTCCGTTCAGCTCTGCAGTATCTGCACTGCGGACCAATATATCTAGCCATATATCACAACCTCACTATACTCTTCTTGTCTTCCGCGGGCGGCAGCCGTTATGCGGTACGGGAGTTGCATCCTTGATGCTGCGCACCTGCAGTCCCAGCGCGCCCAGAGAACGGATAGCCGACTCCCGGCCTACCCCCGGGCCTTTTACATGGACATGAACGGTTCTCAGGCCGTAATCCATAGCCTTCTTTGCTGCAGTTTCGGCAGTTGCCTGCGCTGCAAAGGGAGTAGACTTCTTCGCTCCCTTGAACCCGAGACCTCCGGCACTTGCCCAGGAGACAGTATGTCCCTGAAGGTCGGTGATCGTAACTATGGTGTTATTGAAGGTAGCCTGGATTTTCACCATACCTTCATATACAGTTTTCTTGGCTTTCCTTTTTACCTTGGCCAAAGTTCACTCTCCTCTTATTTCTTCTTACCGGCGACGGTTTTCTTCTTGCCTTTCCGGGTACGGGAATTGGTCTTCGTGCGCTGTCCCCGAACAGGAAGCCCTCGTCTGTGACGCAGCCCGCGGTAGCATCCGATGTCCATCAGCCGCTTGATGTTCAGGGCAACCTCTGTTCTCAGCCGTCCCTCCACCTTGTACTCATTCTCGATCAGCTGTCGGACCCGGTTGATTTCGTCTGCAGTCAGATCACTCATCCTCCGGTCAGGGTCAACCTCCGCGGACTCGCAAATCTTCTTTGCCGAGGTCTGACCAATTCCAAAAATATACGTTAAGGCGATCTTCACTGCTTTGTTGGGAAGATCGATACCAGCAATTCGTGCCATGAATCCGGCCTCCTACCTTTGTCTCTGCTTATGCTTCGGGTTGCTGCAGATAATCCGGACGACGCCGTGCCGGCGGATTACCTTGCATCCATCGCATATCGGTTTCACACTTGCTCTTACTTTCATCGTTTGCCTCTTTACAGGTTTCTTGACTTAATCTT
>PWKH01000027.1 GCA_003559765.1 Spirochaetaceae bacterium | reverse complement strand
TTCCTACCTTACTTATGATTTAATTCCGCCGAAAAACTGAAACCCGTAGCGCCAGTTCACGAACAGATAGAGTGCCAGCACCGGAAGCACATAGATCAGTGCATAGGCCGACACCAGGGTGATCACCGGAGTTCCCGCTTCGGTATAGAAGGAGAACGTCGCCGTCGCCGCAGGCATCTTATCGGGGCTTCTCAGCAGGATAAAAGGAATCAGGAATGATCCCCAGACATTCACGAAGGCCCAGATGCCGATAACCATCATTCCCGGTCTCGTCAGCGGAGTCACCACATCCTTGATCATCTGCCAGGTGCTTGCTCCGTTCACCAGGGCTGACTCCTCATAGGACTTGGGAATGCTCTGCATGAAGTCGCGCATGATGAAGATCGCCGTCGGCAGCAGCCCCCCGGTAAACACCAGGATGACCCCCAGATGGGTATCCACCAGCCCCATGGAAAACAGCAGCAGGAAAATCGGCACCATGGAGGCTGAGCCGGTCACCACCGACGAGAATAGAATCAGCACATAGACGAACACGTCCCGGCCGGGAATCCGCACCCGGGAAAGCACATAGGCGGTCATGGAGGCAACCACAGTGATGATCACCATAGCGCCCGCCGCCTGGATCATGCTGTTCAGCAGTCCCCGCATTGCGTGGGTGTTTGCAAAGACGGCGCGGAAGTTGTTCAGGGTCGGCTCGTCGGGAATCTGAACCGACAGCATTGCCTGGGAATTGAAGGGCGCCAGCAGGAGCCACAGCAGGGGGATCGCAAAGATCATGCCGATCAAAACCACAAAAACATAAAAGCCGATTCGTGCAAGTACATATCTTACCAGATTCATTTTTTCACCCCCTTGCGTTTCACGCCGAACAGATAGATGCTTGCCAGGATGAAGTTGATAATCATCACAATCACCGCTATGGCGCTGCCTCTTCCGAATTCATAGAACTGAAAGGCTACCCGGTAGGTATGAATCGCTATGATGTCGGATCTGAACGCCGGTCCTCCCTGGGTCAGCAGGAAGGGGGTAAAGACGTTGAAGGTCCAAAGTGTGACCAGAACGATTGCGGTGGCAAACTGCGGTCTGATCAGCGGAAAGAGAATATCCCTGAAGCGCTGCCACGTGCTTGCTCCGATGACATCCGCTGTCTCCAGGTAGGAGGGCCTGACGTTCCCCAGGGCTGCGGAAAACAGCAGCATCGAAAAGGCCGTTCCTCTCCAGACGTTGAACATCATCACCGACCGCAGGGGATATTCAATCAGCCAGTCCGGCGTACTCAGTCCCACAGATCCTAGAATGCTGTTCAGGGTACCGGCTCTTCCGTCCAGGAATGCCAGCCAGGTAAAACCGATGGCAGTCTCCGGGAGGATCCATGCCAGAGTGACCAGGGTGAACATGATTTCACGGACGGCCCCTTTCCTCTGATTGAAGGCGAAGGCGATGGCAAGCCCTAACAGCACCTGACCGATCAGCGAACCGAATACAAAGGTCACCGTCAGTGCCAGCGAATGCCCAAACTCCCCAGGCTGCATCCATCGGGAAAAGTCAAACAGCCGCAGATAGTTCTCAATTCCGATAAACTGGGGATCCCGCGCACCCGCACCCAGAAGGGTCCTGTTGGTGAAACTGATGATAAACACCCAGAGGAATGGGAATAACAGGAAAATCGAGATGAATACTACCGCAGGCAGAAACAGCAGAAGCCCCACTTTCAGCGATATGATCTGAAACCCTTTTGGTTGAAGTTCTTTAGACATCGTTTCCCCCGTGATTTTCTTGGCATATTGGAACGGGGGGACAGAGCCCCCCGTTCCAGAAACCAATGCGTCGGATGTTATTCACGGATAACATTTTCACTGCCGACGATGTCTTCGATTGCCCGAGCATAGGCGCTCATGGCTTCCTCCGGGTTCATGTTACCGGAAACAACCCGCTCGGTCATCCGCTGAGCTTCAATGCTTACCCTGGCGTATTCAGGAAACTGCGGACGCACGGTTGAGTAGTCCAGCAGGGTCTCAGCCATCTTGCTCATTTCGGGATCTCCCACTACCGGCACATCCGTCCTGATCCGGATCCGAGGCTCCAGTTCCTGATATGCCATCTGCATGTCATAGCTCAGCATGAAGCTCAGCAGTTCCCATGCAAGTTCGGGATTCGGTGAGTTGGGATTGATTGTATATCCAGTACCGCCGGAGATGGTGACAAAATCCTGACCGTTGTAGCCTGCACCGGGTTCCATTGCCGGCATTGCCGCCCAGCCGACTACTTCATCCCGACCTTCACTCGGCTCCCACTCACTTCCCGGAGCCATTACGGACCGCCAGAACCAGTCGCCTTCCACGAGCATCGCAATTTCTCTGTCACGGAATCCCTGGAAGGTCTGGTCTCTTCCGCCGGCAATCAGCTGCAGTCTGCTGTCGCCCAGGCCTTCATTGACGTAGATGTCTTCATAAAGGTTCAGTGCATCCAGAATTGCCGGATGCTCGCCGTACCAGGTGCCGTCGTCAAAGTTGTACATATGGATTCCGGCGCCGAGGAGGGCCATAAACCAGCCCTGCATGGTGGTCGCCTCGCCCATGGCCGCACCTGCATTCAGCTGAATGGGGGTCACCCCGTCCAGGTTGTCACGGATCGTCCGGGCGGTATCGAGCAGATCATCCCAGCTTTCCGGCTGCCAGGGCACATCAATCCCTGCTTCTTCGAAGAGGTCCTTCCGGTAGTAGATCTTTCGTACGTCTGTTCCTGCTCCGAGTCCGTAGATTTCACCTTCAAAGGCCAGCAGCTGCCGCAGTCCCTCAGGAATATAGTCCCAGCCGTCCCATTCCCAGACCGCATCTCCTGCAATCTGGTCCAGGGGAGAAAGGTATCCGGCTTCTACGTATTCCGGCACCCAGAACCCGTCAAAGGCCATCAGATCCTGTCCGGAACCGACGCTCAAGTCCAGCGCATACTGCTGGGACAGCGCTTCATCGGAGCCGCCGAACTGAATCAGACCGACGCTCACGTCCCGTCCCTGTTCCGCCATCTTTTCTTCGAATCCCGGGATTACATGGTCATGCATCCAGAAGACGAGGTTCTGGTTCACTCCGCCCTCTACTGCCCGGGCGATCATATTCAGACTGACCGGCCGGTCTTCGGCCTGCTCCGCCTGGGCCTGGGCAAATACCTGGCCGCCTGCAAGCAGACATACGAGGGTGAAAACTACTAAGAATTTCTTTCTCATACTTGTACCTCCTTCATTGATACAAATCGTTATCTGCGGAACTGTTCCGCAGTTTTTTTTCCGCTTATTCCCCGGTTCTGCCGAACCGCACCGCAAGGGTCTTCACTTCACCGGGACTGAAATGCACCGGGATGCTGCACCCATTCGAAGCAATTGCTGCGACCGGGGTCTCATCAAACCTGACCTCCCGTATCTCTGAGGGAGGTGCAGCAGTACGGATTTCCGTCTTCCGCTGCTCCGGTGCAGGATTCCACACCCTCATGATTACGGAATCTTCTGCCTCCGCGCGCTTCAGACAGCTGAGCACCAGGGTTCTGTCAGTGCTTATCAGGCTGCCGGCGGTTTCGCAGCGACTGTCAGAAGCATATACTGCTGCAGGCATACCGCACTGCCGGGCAAGGCTCATGACCTCGCTGTCCCACCAGGGACCGCTGAAGGGATAGACCGCCAGATCAAAGGTGTGTTTCCCGAGACACTGCCCGTCTGCAGCAGGGAGAGCCGGCCCCGCCCCTTCGGGCCTTGAGTGCAGATCGTCCCGGGAGAGCCATCCTACGGCACGCAGGAGTGTGAGGGCGACTTCTCCTGCTCCGTCCCTCCCCACCAGCGCTTCGTATTCGCTCAGTCCGCTGTGGATGACCGCACAGCCTGCATCCTGCTCCTCCGCAAGTACGAAGGACCGGGTATGGCTGGTTCCCTGGGGCTTCTGATACCACCCCTCGCCCTTCGGCGGGGTGACCGGGCGCTTCACCACATCAAAGTGCCCACCGCAGCGGACCCATTCACTTCGGCATCCGGTGGAGCACACCAGCCTGAGTCGATGGTCCTCGGCCCGGTTGTCCGCATGCACCTGCAGGTGGAGCGCAGGACTGCTCCGGTACACCGTCAGCTCAAGCTGAATCGGAATCACGGCACTGCCGATTCTTGCATTCCGTTTCCCGTTAAGCCGCCTTCCCAGACTGATTTCATAGGACAGCCGCAGGCTGCTTTTCAGGGCCGTGTCGGCTGTGATCTCGGGAGCAGCAACCGTCCGCTGCACCACCAGGGGCGCTTCCCCGGGCACCGGGGAGTAGTCGTATTCATCCCCCGCATCCGAGGAGACCTCGAACCGAAGCCTGAGGGGAGTGCTTTTCCCGGTTTTCTTGTGCGTCAGGGTGACCTCACCGGATTCATTCCAGCTGCAGGATATCTCATCATTTTCAAATCCCAGGGGAGATTGCTTGAGACCATCACCGGAACCACTGTTTCTGGTTACTGAAAAGGAGGTGATACCGAGGGGAGCGAGAACTGCTTCAAATCCAAGAGTAATGCGCTCCTGGCGAGTCTGACTGCTTCCCGGGACGTATTCGGTTTCTGCCTGGATCATCTGCTCCAGCGGAGATCCGGATGCATCGGTAATCTGGATCTGCTGTGCGCTTCCCGGGGGAAGCTCCAGTTTTGCTTCCACCCATCTGGTCACTTCATGGGCCAGGGGATTGAACACATGGAGATACGCCGTTCCCGGCTCCCCTGCCAGATGCCCCCAGGCATCCTGCTCAATAAAATCAGAGACCTGGGACACGGAATCATACCTGCACATCATGGCCCGGTGCACTTCATCAATCGAGCAGCCGCAGATCGAGTCATGGGCATGGTTCTTCAGCAGGGTCCTCCACCCGTATGTAAGCAGGCGGGAGGGATAGGTCGATCCCTGGAGCCAGGCTGCAGAAGCCAGCGGCTCGGTAATCTGCTCCAGTCTGCTTTCGCACCGGTGGTTCCGCTGCTTGAGATACATCCGTGCTGACAGTACTCCCGAGAGCAGGTGCTGGTACCTGCTTCCTCTGAATTCTCCGGTATGCTCCTGGAGTTCTCCGGCATGATCCCGTGCCCGGGAGACAAACTGTTCAATCGTGCTGTGGGTAAATTCCACCTCAGGAAACCGCCGGTTCATCTGGTGAATCACCTCATCGATATTTTCCTGAGCAAACAGGTGATCAGATCCGTTGGGCAGGATGAGCTCGCTTCCTGTCGCATATGCGGTGATACCTCCCGGCAGGCGCTCGAAGGTCTCTCCGAGCCATGACGGAATGAAATCAACTTCGCCGGGACGGGCTCCGTAGAGCACCGCCTTCATATGGGCATACGCCCGTTCTTCGTCATATCCTCCGCGGTATTCCCAGTCCTCATATCCTACGGCAGTCACCGCTGAATAGGTGCCCAGCAGGTGCACGGTGAATACCTGAGCCTTACCGTCAGTGCTGTTCCAGAGGAATTCCCCCCGCAGCCGTTCTCCCTCGTCACCGACTCCGCGCTGAAACACAATTCCTGAAAGCCCGAATTCCGATGCCAGCAGCGGCAGCTGGGAAATATGGCCGAAGGTGTCGGGGGTGTAGGCAGTCTGCAGCCTGCCGCCGAACCGGCTGCAGTCCTTCATGCCGTTGAGCAGGTTGCGGATCAGCGATTCCGGACTTGCCAGAAACTCATCCGCCAGCACATACCAGGGTCCGATCTCCAGTCTCCCCTCACGGATAAAACTTGTCAGTTTCTCCCGGTTCTCCGGTCTCACTT
>PWKH01000126.1 GCA_003559765.1 Spirochaetaceae bacterium | reverse complement strand
CGGGCGTTTACGGTCATTACCGTTTCCCACTGCTCCAGGGTGCTCTCCTCCACAGCGCAGGAGAGAGTGACCCCGGCATTGTTCACCAGCAGGTCAATCCCTCCCAGCAGCTCAGCGGCCTGTTCAACCAGGGTTTCCGGTCCCTTCGGCTCCGCAAGATCTGCGACAGCGCCGTAGACCCTGCTCTCAGGTGAACTGAGGGAACGGGCGGTCTCTTCGAGAGAGGAGGCATCCCTGCCGGTGATGACTACATCATAGGAATGGGCTGCCAGCGTTTCTGCGATTGCCAGTCCGATGCCCCGGGAGCCTCCGGTGATTACTGCACGTTGATTCTGATTCATAGGTATCACTCCTGTTTGTCGAAACGAATGATCCCATTATGGCATACACAGTCCGATACTTCCAGCCGGCTGGAACCTGCATCACTGCTGCTGCAGGATGCTCCCCGGCTTCAGGGTTCCGGCATTCTCCCCTCCGCAGGAAACTGCAAGGCTGATGCATTCCTTCAGGGGAAGCTGTCTGCTGATGCCGTATGCAAGCCCGGCGGTAAAGGCATCCCCGGAGCCGATGGTGTTCACCGGCTGTACCTGATGGATCGGCTCCTCCCGTACTGCCCCGTTATCGCAGTAGAGCACTGAGTCTGCGCCCCTGGTCAGTACGGTAGTAATACCGAAGTCGCGGCAGAGTGTGCGCATCTTCCCTGAGACTGCATCGAACACGGCATCCTGGGTCTCATGCTCCCGGAATCGTTCCTGGGGAAACAGCGTCTCGCAGAATTCCTTGAAATTGGGCTTGATGATATACGGCCGGTGAACTGCTGAATCCAGCATCTCCTTTCCTTTCACATCAAGCACAACCTGTCTGCCTGCTTCCGAGGCGGTTTTCACCATCCAGGGGACGATGTCATCCCGGTACCCCTCGGCGGTCGTTCCCGATATGGTGATGATATCGGACTGCTCCAGCAGCGCTTCAAATCTCCGGCGCATCAGCTCGTCGGTCCCGGGGGAGACCGACGGCGCCTCCTCAACGATTTCAGTAACCGTATGATGCTGCCGGTTTATCAGCGTGAGGCAGCAGCGTATCTCGCTGCGGGAAGGCACGCAGTGCAGGTTCACGCCGTCTTCGGTAAGCATCTGGCTAAACAGCTGGGAAAACAGGCCGCCCCCGTGGGTCAGATGCACAGCTGAAGCGCCCAGTTCGGTGAGAACCCGGGCGGTATTTGCCCCCTTCCGGAAGCAGTAAGAAAATTGGAGCTGCTTCTGTTGACTTCATTTCCCCACAGATGCGCAAGGAGCAGCGTCTTCTACATGACAGGATTTAATCCCACAGCCAGGATATTTCCCTGCTTCATCAGCTGGTTTCCTGGGCGGACACATCGAAGGAAAGGGTGATTTCACGGCTCAGCGGAACCAGTTTCCGACAGCTGACTCCGCTCTGGTCGAACATGAGCTTTGATGCCTTCACCGGGTCGGTATGGGCGTATTTGTCTTCGAGGTAGACCACTTCCCTGATTCCCGACTGGACAATCGCCTTGGCGCACTCATTGCAGGGGAAAAGGGCGACATAGATGGAGCAGTCCTTCAGATCCCGGGAAATGCTGTTGAGGATCGCATTGAGTTCCGCATGACAGACAAAGGGATATTTCGTCTCCAGAAACGCCCCTTCCCGGCTCCAGGGAAGCACATCATCGCTGCACCCCTTAGGAAATCCGTTGTAGCCTACGCCGACGATCTTTTTGTCCGCATTGACGATGCAGGCCCCAACCTGGGTGGATGGATCCTTGCTTCGTTTTGCGGAAAGCAGGGCAATGCCCATAAAGTATTCATCCCATCCGATATAATCGGAGCGTTTTGTCTTTCCTGCCATGGTGCCTCCATTCAGACATCGGTATAGAAAAAAAAACAGGAGGCAGCTGCACCTCCTGTTTTTTGATATACTGCCGTGCTACATGATTACCGGCACAACTGCAAGCAGGATACCTGCGGCAACGGCTGAACCAAGCACTCCGGCAACGTTCGGGCCCATGGCATGCATGAGCAGAAAGTTCTGGGGATTCTCTTCCTGTCCTACCTTGCTGGCTACCCGGGCAGCCATGGGAACAGCGGAGACTCCCGCGGCACCAATGATCGGGTTAATCTGTTCCTTGGAGACTTTATTCATAATCTTTGCAAAGATCAGTCCGGTCATGGTTCCGATGGCAAAAGCCACCAGTCCGAGGGCGAGAATGCCGAGGGTTTCGAAGGTCAGGAATGCTTGAGATTCCATTCGTGATCCGACTGCAAGCCCCAGGAATATGGTGACGATATTAATCAGCGCATGCTGCAGCGTATCGGAGATCCGGTCCACCGCACCGCATTCCTTGGCAAGATTTCCGAACATCAGTGACCCGATCAGCGGCGTCGCTGTAGGCAGCAGGATGATGCACAGTCCGAGGGCGGCGATGGGAAACACCATTTTTTCGAGCTTCGTTACATGGCGAAGCTGCTCCATCTTGATGACCCGTTCCTTTTTTGTAGTAAACGCCCGGATAATCGGGGGCTGAATAATCGGAACCAGGGACATGTAGGAGTACGCCGCAACTGCGATGGGTCCGAGCAGCCGCATGGAAAGCTGGCTGGTTACATAAATCGCGGTCGGACCGTCCGCTCCGCCGATAATGCCGATTGATGCGGCGTCGGCGAGGGAAAAGGTCATTCCCGGAAGCATGTTCAGTACGAGGGCTCCCAGGAGGGCAAAAAAGATTCCAACCTGGGCGGCAGCGCCGAGGAGCATGGTCTTCGGGTTAGCAATCATGGGACCGAAGTCCGTCATGGCCCCGACTCCCATAAAGATCAGCAGGGGAAACAGCCCGTTGGCGATTCCCGCCTGATAGAATATCCCGAGAAAGCCCTCCGGCCCGGATATCTCAGCGATAGGAATATTCGCCAGTATTGCACCGAAACCGATGGTGAACAGCAGCAGCGGTTCATACCGTTTGGCAATAGCAAGGTATATAAGCACCAGTCCCACCAGGATCATGATAACCTGACCGATGGTGAAGTTCATCACACCGGTGGAATTCCAGAATTCTTGAAAAGCACTTCCTATATTCATGGTATCTCCTTCTTTATGAGATAACCGCTAGAACATCTCCGGCTTTCATCTGATCACCCTGGGTGACTTTGATTTCGGAGATAGTACCGGCCTGGGGTGAGAAGACTTCACTCTCCATCTTCATTGCTTCCATTACGAGAATGAGGTCTCCTTCTTCAACGGCTTCGCCTGCGTTTTTCTCAATCCGGAGGATCAGTCCCGGCATCGGGGCTTTTACCTCAACGCTCGGTCCGCCGCCGGCCTGGGGAGCAGCACCGCCGGAAGCTTGAACAGCGTTTTCATCAATTCCTTCCTGAACTGAAACGTCATAGCTGACACCGTTGACGAATGCCTTGTCTCCTTCGAGCTTCACCGCATAGGAGTTGTTGTTGATCTTAACGGTGTAGCCGGAGGCAGCCTGGCCGTCTGCAGCCGCTTCTTTCTTCTTCTCGTTCTTCCGGACGCCGAGGCGGGCTTCACCCTTCAGGTACTGGATACCCTTATCCTTGCAGGTAGCGGCAATAAAGATGTTCTCATCAGTAATTTCCAGGTTTTCCTTCTTAAGCATCTCGGTTGCTGACTTCACGCCCTTTGACTCGTCCTTGTCGTTCAGATCGACAGTTTTCTCGGTGGTCGGTTCAAGCCCCATCTGCTCGCTGCAAATCTTTACAATTTCCGGGTCCGGTTCAATCGGGGTCTTCCCGAAGTATCCCAGGACCATCTTGCCGTATCCTTCGGCAATTTTCTTCCAGGGGCCGATCATGACGTTGTTGAATGCCTGCTGGAAATAGAACTGGGAGACAGGGGTAACCGAGGTACCGTAACCACCCTTCATGATCACTTCACCCATCGCCATGGTGATATCATGGAACTTGTCCATCATACCGTTGTCCCTGAGCATCTGGGTGTTCGCCGTCAGCGCTCCGCCCGGAAGGGGGGAGAAGGGAATCAGCGGGTTGACCATAGCTGCTTCAGGCGGGAAGAAGTAGTCCATCATGCAGTCCTTGAAGACTTCCTCTGCTTCCATCACCTTGTCGATATCTACGCCGAGGTCGAATTCAGTTCCCCGCAGGGCATGCCACATGGTGATGACGTCTGGCTGACAGGTACCGCCGGATACGGGCGCAAGAGACAGGTCTACCTGGTCTGCGCCGGCGTTCAGCGCAGCAATATACTGGGAAATACCGACACCTGCAGTATCATGGGTATGGAATACGATGTGGGTATCCTTGCCGAGCAGCTTTCTTGCCTGCTTTACCGTATCATAGACCACCTTCGGAGTTGTGGTTCCGGAGGCGTCCTTGAAGCAGATGGAATCATAGGGAATCTGTGCATCAAGAATCTGCTGGAGTACACCGACGTAAAATTCAGGATCATGTGCCCCAGTAGCTCCCGGCGGAAGCGCCATCATTGTGATGACCGCCTCATGGTTGAGCCCCGCATCATGGATGCACTGTCCTGAATAGGTCAGGTTGTTCACATCGTTCAGGGCGTCGAAGTTACGGATTGATGAAATTCCGTGTTTCTTGAACATCTTGGCATGCAGGTTGATAATGTCCCTCGGCTGCGAGTCAAGACCGACCACATTGACGCCCCTGGCCAGGGTCTGCAGATTGGCATCTTTGCCCGCAGCTTGCCGGAAACTGTCCATCATATCGAAGGCATCTTCATTGCAGTAGAAGTACAGTGACTGGAACCGTGCACCGCCGCCGGCTTCGAAGTGATCCATTCCTGCCGCTACGGATGCTTCGACCGCTGGCAGAAAATCTTTTGTTAATACTCTGGCCCCATATGCGGACTGAAATCCGTCCCGGAAGGCCGTTACCATAAATTTAACACGCTTTTTCATGAAGGCTCCTTACATTCATTCTCACTTACTGTTTGGAATAAGCCGTAGCTGCAGCTATGGCAGCGGCAATTTCTGCATCCCTGCTTCCTGCGCCGCCGCTCGGTTTTTTCGGCGGTTCTTCCTTTTCCGGAAAATAGCGCAGAACGATGAATGACATGATTTTTATAATAAAGACTAACAGTACCAGAAAGATGAATACGACTGATACTCCCACTAGCATCAGAATTAATCCTTGTTCAATAGAACTCATGATGCACTCCTCTTATATTGTTTGCACAGGAATACTGCACTGAAACTTTGCCCTAATATAAATTGAATGCTTTTTTCTTTCAAGATGTCTTAACGTAACTTATTTGCAATGACCGAACTATTTTACCTGCTTCGGGGTTTCCCTGTACACAGCCTTTGCGATATACTGGTGAAAGCAAGGAGAGAGGAGGTGCGCATGAGCGAGCGTGCAAAAAAACTGTTTCGTGTCTGCGAAGTCGATGAGTGCACCATGAATCCCTTTACCCAGTTCGGGCGCGACTGGATGCTCGTCACTGCAGGGACGCTGAGTTCCTGGAATACCATGACCGCTGCCTGGGGCGGCTTCGGATTTCTCTGGGGAAAACCGGCAGCCTTTGCCTTTGTCCGGTATGTCAGGCATACCTACGAATTTATTGAACGAAAAAACCACTTTACGTTCTCTTTTTTTGATGCATCATGGAAAAAGGCGCTGATGCTCTGCGGAACAAAATCGGGACGGGATGTGGACAAAGCCGCAGAGACCGGACTGCTCCCGCTTGATCTTACCGGCAGCTTCAACATCTCCGGGGAAGCCATGGGGTTTGAACAGGCACGGGAAATCTATGT
>PWKH01000108.1 GCA_003559765.1 Spirochaetaceae bacterium | reverse complement strand
GGTTAGATCAGAGAAGGAGGAAAGCTTTGAAGACCGTTACCATGAAGATAAACGGCAAGTCTGTTGAGGTTCCCGCTGATTACACGATCCTCCAGGCTGCCAAGGAAGTAAATATAAATATTCCCACCCTGTGCTATCATCCGGATTTGTATGCCTGGGCCGCCTGCGGCATCTGTGTTGTGAAGCTTGAAAATTCACCGAAGATGGTGAGGGCCTGCGCTACTCCGGTTTCCGAGGGAATGGCGATCATCACCCATGATGCCGAGCTGCAGCAGGTGCGCAGAACCATCATTGAGCTGATCATGTCAACCCACCCGAACAGCTGTCTCACCTGCGGGCGGAACGGCACCTGCGAGCTGCAGAACCTGGCAGCCTATTTCGGCATCAGGGAGCAGCCCTATGAGGTCCGTCTCCGGGACTTTGAATATGATGAGTCAACCACCTCAATTGTGCTGAACCGGGAAAAATGCATCAGCTGCGGCAGATGCGCAAATGTATGCCAGGCCCTCCAGGGCGTATGGGCGCTGGAATTTGTCGGAAGGGGCGAGCATACAGTAATCGCTCCCGCCGGGGAAGTGCCCCTGAACGACAGTCCCTGCATCAAGTGCGGCCAGTGTTCCGCCCATTGTCCTGTCGGAGCGATCTATGAAAAAGATGAAACCAGGGAATTTCTGGACGCTATCCGGGACCCCGATGCCCATGTTGCCGTGCAGATTGCTCCTGCGGTCCGGGTGGCCGTCGGAGAAGCCTTCGGCATGGAGCCGGGGACCATCAGCACCGGGAAACTCTATGCAGCCCTGCGGGCCCTCGGAGCTGACGCAGTATTTGACACCAACTTCTCCGCTGATTTGACCATCATTGAGGAAGGAAGCGAGCTGGTTGACCGGATTAAAAACGGCAGCGGCGTGCTTCCCCTGATTACCAGCTGCTGTCCCGCCTGGACTGACTTCATGGAGAAGTACTACCCTGATATGATTCCCAATTTCTCGACGGCCAAGTCGCCGATGATGATGCAGGGAGCAATCACCAAGACCTATTACGCTGACAATGTGCAGGTCGATCCGAAACGTATCTTCTCAGTTGCTGTTATGCCCTGTACTGCCAAGAAATTTGAACGGCAGCGGGATGAGAATATGTATGCTTCAGGGTATGCCGATGTGGACCTGGTGCTTACCACCAGGGAGCTGTCGAGAATTATCCATTCAGTCGGAATTGATTTTGTTAACCTTCCGGAAGAAGATGCAGACAGTCCCATCGGATCATACAGCGGAGCCGGAACAATCTTCGGAAACACCGGCGGGGTTATGGAGGCCGCCATCAGGACTGCCTATAAGCTGGTGACCGATGAGGAACTCGGCAACTACTCCATCGAGACGGTCCGCGGAATGGACGGTATCCGGAGAGGCTCCGCAGACTTCAAGGGAACCGAGGTGAAGGTGGCCATCGCCCACGGAATGGCCAATGTAAGCTCCCTGCTGGATGAAATCAGGGAAGCCAGGGATTCGGGAGCTGAACCTCCCTACCATTTTGTTGAGGTCATGGCCTGCCGGGGCGGCTGTATCGCCGGAGGCGGTCAGCCCTATGCCACTACCGATGAGACCCGGAACAAGCGTATTGCCGGTATTTATAAAGATGACGAGCAGAGTGTGGTGCGCTGTTCTCACCAGAACCCGGATATCCAGAAACTCTATGCTGATTTTCTGGAAAAACCGCTCAGTGACAAGTCCCATCATCTGCTGCATACGACGTACCAGGAACGTCCCATCTATAAGAAATAATTTCTTACCGTCAGGCCCCAATTTCGGGGCCTGACTGTTTTACACAACCCGCCTGAACACGGTATACTGAGGGCCAGCGAATTATCTTGGAGGACACGATGGGTGATTCCGGGAAGATCGGCGGACATGCTCCAGTTCCGCGAAAGACCTTTGTCATAGATACCAATGTGCTGATCCATCGGCCGGATGCGATTTTGTCGTTCAAGGAATCCGATGTCGTTATCCCCCTGTGGGTCCTGGAGGAGCTGGACAAGCTCAAAACCTATTCCGACGAGCGGGGGCGCAATGCCCGGCATGCGATCCGCTTCATAGATGAACGGGCAAAAAGCGGCAGTCTCTCAGAAGGAGTGAAGATTGAACACGGTTCAGTGCTCCGGGTCGAGCTTGACTATGACCGCGGAAGGGCGGAGGACTTCAATACCGACCGGACGGACAATAAAATCATTCTTACCGCATTAAAGCTTGATGACAGTGAACATACAGAAACGTTTTTTGTATCCAAGGACATTAATGCACGGGTGAAGGCCCGGGCTCTGGGCATCAAAGCAGTGGACTATGAGAAGCAGAAGACCAGTTTCCGGCGGCTCTACAAGGGGTACCAGGAAGGGGTGCTCACCCGGGAGCAGTCTGAATATCTTTCGCTGAATCAGCTTCTGCCGTGGAGCGGCGACTTGTTCGACAACCAGTTTTTCATCGGGGCGGTTAAGGATTCCGGTTCATGGACCCTCGGGCGATACAAGCGGAACCGTCAGTCTCTGCAGTGGGTGGATTCCTATGAGCAGGGAGTCTTCGGGATCATCCCTCTGAATCACCAGCAGACCATGGCGTTTGATCTGCTTCTGGACGACGATATCTCCCTGGTGAGTCTCATCGGAAAGGCTGGAACAGGCAAAACGCTGCTGGCGCTTGCTGCAGGAATCAAGAAAGTATTTGAAAGCAAGGCCTACACCAGAATGCTGGTAAGCAGGCCGATCATGCCCCTGGGAAAAGATATCGGATACCTCCCCGGTGATAAAGAGATGAAGCTCAGCCACTGGATGAAGCCGATCTACGACAACCTCGAACTGATTGTCTCTCAGCAGCCCCACGCGGAATTCCCTCATGTGGAGGGACTGCTGAAGAGCGAAAAAGTGGAGATTGAGGCGATTACCTATATCCGCGGCAGAAGTCTTCCCAGGCAGTATATCATCATCGATGAAGCTCAGAACCTCTCCCCCCATGAAATCAAGACCATTGTCAGCAGGGCGGGGAAGGGATCAAAGATCGTTCTTACCGGCGATCCTTATCAGATAGATACACCATATCTGGACAGCGACTCCAACGGGCTGACCTTTCTGGTTGAAGCCCTGAAGGGACAGTCTCTCTACGGGCATGTCATTCTGGAAAAGACCGAGCGAAGCCCCCTGGCGGAACTTGCAGCGGAGCTGTTATGATGGATCCCCACGATATACACAAGCTGCTGGAAGCTCCCCTGTTCAGCGGAGCTTCTGCGGAGGCGGTCACCGGCTGGCTGCAGAAAATTCCGGGATCATGTATGAGGTATTCCCCCGGGCAGGTTGTGCACTTCCAGGGAGACCGCTATGACCAGCTGATCCTGCTGATCAGCGGGATCGCCGATGCCCGGTTCCAGGATCTGTCGGGGAAGATTATGCGTATTGAAACTTTGAAGGGGCCCGATGCCGTGGCCTCGGCCATTCTGTTTTCGTCTGAACAGATTCTGCCGGTGACGGTGACCGCAGAAACTGAACTCCGGCTGCTGCGGGTACCCCGGGACCTGATGATTTCCCTGCTGCAGAGGGACCCGCAGATTCTGGAGAACCTGCTTCTCGATATGGGGGACCGGCTTGCATTCCTCGCTGAGAAGGTCCGCTACCTCCGCTTCGCAAGCCTCAGACAGAAGATAGCCGGATACCTGCTGCAGCAGGCCGGCAGAGTCGGTGATGATGAGGAAATCCGGCTGAACTACACCCGGGAAAAGCTTGCTGAAATGTTCGCAGTTGAACGTCCGTCCCTGTCCAGAGAGCTCTCCAGAATGGTTGATGAAGGCCTGATTGCAATTTCGGGGCGGTATGTATCCCTCAGAGACAGAGAAGCTTTGGAAGAATATCTGCAGTCGTAACCATGGTTACAGGCATATCAGTTCTCTTCTTGTATCTTTCCCGTAACAGTATTGAAGAAAGGAGATATACGATGAAACGTGAAATCATAACGATAGACGAAACCCTGTGCAGCGGCTGCGGCGACTGCATCCCCGGCTGTCCCGAGGGAGCACTGCAGATTATCGACGGAAAAGCCCGGCTGGTGGGAGATCTCTTCTGCGACGGTCTGGGCGCCTGCATCGGAACCTGTCCGCAGGAGGCCATTCAGGTAGAGACCCGGGAGGCTGAACCCTATGATGAGACACGGGTGATGAGCGAGCGGATCATACCGAAGGGACAAAGCACGATCATCGCCCACTTGAAGCATCTGCTGGATCACGGTGCGAAGACCTGCTACAGCGAAGCGGTGGAGACGCTGCGCAGCTCCGGGACTGAGGGAGCTGAAGCAATCATTGATGAGGCCGAGGGTACCCTGCAAATTTCCCAGGGGTGTGGCGGAGGCGGATGCCCAGGATCCATGGCGAAGCTCTTTGATTCGCCCGCAGAGCAGGACGAAAAACAGGTCAGCGGCAGCTCTCAGCTTACCCACTGGCCGATTCAGATGCATCTGATGAATCCCCTCAATCCTGCGTACAGCCAGTCTGATTTTCTGCTTGCAGCTGACTGCACCGCCTTCAGCTTAGGATCCTTTCATGCGGATCTGCTTGCCGGCCGTACTTTGGGAATTGCCTGTCCGAAACTGGATGAGGGACTGGAAATCTACCGGGATAAAATTGTCAAACTGATTGATGAAGCGCTGATCAACACCCTGACGGTGGTCATAATGGAAGTTCCCTGCTGCGGATCCCTGGTTCGTATTGTGCTGGACGCGGCGAAGCGGGCGGAGAGAAGAGTGCCGGTGAAGGTAGTGGAACTGAGCATACAGGGCGAGATTCTCAAAAGCGACTGGGTAGCCTGAATCATGCGGCACCCGGGGGCGCATCTTCCCGACTGTCAGCGGATGTCAAAAACGAAGAGGGCGTGCTCTGAAGTGGAAATGGCGAAGAGATAGGATTCAGTATGGTCTGCTGCAAGCTGATGGATGGGAGCTGCGGGGGTGAAGGACTGACAGGTGAGGGTGTTGTCCTCATGACGGTCAAAGACGGTAATTCCCCGGGAAGTGACGTTTCCGACAAATACCCGGTCCCGGGATTCAGCCGCCGCTGCAGTCCGAAGTCCCGACATCCGGCATCCTTCGAGATCGCCTTCCCTGAGCCGGTAACTGTAGGAGAATTCCTGGTCATACTGGAAATGACAGAGGAAATTATTCGAGGTGGTCAGCAGCGAGCCGTCATTGAGAAACACGGCGTTGTTGATCTTGGAAATTCCCATCGTTCCGTCGTAGCTGTAGCTGAATGCCTGACTTCTGTGCAGACTTCCGTCAAAATCTACTGCGAAGATCTGCAGCGAGCTGTTGTCCATATTGGCCGAAGCGAGATATCTTCCCGATGAATCTACTGCCATTTTTCGGGGGGATGAGAGCCCCGGTGTACCCGAAACATCTGCAGTTCCGTAATAGTGGAGCTGCTGTCCGTCCCATTTCATATGATAAATCTCGTCCGCCCCCTGATCGCTCACATACAGGTCTGTATTGTTGGGAGCAATAACTACGTCGGACAGCCGGTCGATGCTTCTCGGTCCGCTGCTGCCGTGCAGCTGCTCCTGTACCGAAGTGACGTACGCATACTGGTCGATAACAGGATTGTAGCCGAAGATACTGATGGAGGCATCCTGCCCGGAGAGGATGCACAGGTATGAACCATCGGGGGAGAAGGCCGCCGCTGCGGCCCCCCGCAGCGGCAAATCGGCATCTGCCTCCAGCATATACCGCGGCACTAACGTGCCGTCGTAGTGCTGCTGGAAAACCTGCACATGATCGTCGGTGGGTGATGCCGCGGCAATGTGTCCCTGAACAGAGACGGCTATGTCGGATACAGACCGCAGTCTCGCCCCGTCCTCTCCGTCAGCAAGGGACTGGATGAGCTTCATATCTTCGGTGAGGTTATGGTCCAGTGCGTCAAATTCGATGGAGGCTGATGCGAGACTTCCGGGCTTGGAGCTGTAGACGTGGGCATCCAGCCGATGATAGCCGGAAGCAGGAATAAAGGAAGTCTTCAGGGAACCTTCAAGGGTTCTGACCAGATTTCCGTTAACGTACCACTCAGAAGTCACATCGCCGAGATCCACGGAATCAGGATCATCGGGGGTGTAGGAAAGCTGCAGCGGCTCCTCACCGTAGATTACCAGGGGCGCTCCGGTGATGGTGCCGGTAATTGGTGAGACGTTGATATCCTCCAGGGACAGGGATACATCAACGGAGGGAAATTCCTCATCCAGGTGAATTGCTTCCTGATTCTTCGTTTCTGTCCGTGACTCGGGATATATCTGAACAGTTCTCGCCGCCCCTGAAATCATTTCTCCCTGGGAATCAATGAGGGTGAACTGCATGGCGTAATCGCCGGCGGGCAGAACTTTTTCAAAGAACCCGCTTCCGGTTCCGAATGATGCGGTATCGGTGACCGGTGTGCTTCCCTCAATGTCCTTTCGGGTAAAGGTGACGGTCAGCCCTTCAACGGAGGTTTCCAGCTCCTCGGGATCCCAGGTGAACGGAAGGAATACGGTTCCGCTGCCCTGCGCTCTTGTCAGGTGAATGCTGATGTCCCGGTTGTCATGGGAGAGACGGGACTCCGCCGTACCTTCGATGATCACATCTCCCGATTCATTCAGCCCCTGTGCGGTGATGCTCCAGGTGCCTACGATCAGCCCGTCAATAACCAGTTCGCTTGAGACAGTCCGCTGGTCAAATGAACCGCCCCTCGGTCCTTCTCCAATAATCCGGTATTCGACAATCCCGGGGTCGGGACTGATCACAAATTCCGTACTCCGCATTACCGCTGTTTCGTGGTCCAGTCTCAGGGTAAGATTCATGGTATCGGGAAGTGACTCCCTGCAGCTGCTCAGTCCGATTCCCAGCAGGACGGCTGCCGCCGCCAGCAGCACCGACGCGGCACACATAGATACGTGTTTTTTCATAGCATGTTCCTCCTTCTTATAAAAAAAGAAGGACCTGTCAGAGTAATATGATTCAAAAGATGAAAAGATTATGGCATAGTGGCAGTATGGTTTCAGTCATAATCCCGACGTACAACAGAAAAGCCCTGCTGCTGCAGGCGGCTGCATCGGTGCTGATGCAGACAGTTCATGATATGGAACTGATAATCGTTGACGACGGTTCCGATGACGGAAGCCGGGAGGCGGGTGATTCACTGCTCCAGGATCCTCGGGTACGCTGGCTCAGCATCCCCCATTCAGGATTCCCCGGAGCGGTAAGGAATATCGGGGTGCAGGCTGCCCAAGGCGAGTGGATTGCCTTTCTTGATTCCGATGATCTGTGGCTGCCCCGTCGGCTCCAGCTTCAGCTGGAGCTTGCTGAGCGGCAGCCGGGCATCAGATGTATCCACGGAAGGGAAATCTGGCTGCGGGGGGAGCAGATCGTCAGCCAGCGCACCCAGCGGCATGGGCGAAGCGGAGATATATTTGCCGATGCGGTGAAGAAATGCATCATCGGGCCTTCGACGGTGCTGATGCGCCGAGGGCTCTTCGACTCCCTCGGCGGGTTTCGGGAGGACCTGGAAATTGCCGAGGACTATGAGCTGTGGCTGCGGCTGACGGCGGGTGAACCGGTGGGGTATACGGAGACTCCGGCGGTCCTCAAACGGGCCGGCCACGGGAGCCTGCAGCTTTCGGAGAAATACGGGCAGATTGAAAAGTTCCGCATTGCGGCACTCGAGAAACTGACTGCTTCACGATGGTTCGCCCGGTATCCGGGGAAACAGCGCCTCGCAGAGGGAGAGCTGGTCAGAAAATGTCTGATTGTCGCAGCAGGGGCGAGGAAACGGGGACACGAGGAAGAAGCCCGGTATTACGACTCCTTGGCTCACCGATTCTCCAGTTCCCTGAGCTCTTCCTGAAGCACTTCGGCAAGCTCCGGCCTGCCGGCGGCGAACCGCAGAATCGCCCTGAGATACCCCTGGGGGGAGCCGATATCGAGGCGCTCTCCGCTGATGCGGCAGGATACGACTCTGCGGGCATCCATCAGCTTCTTCAGCGCATACACATGATAATATTCACCGGGCCCCTGATGCTTTCGCCAGCCCTCTTCAAGATAGTCGAAGAAATCCGGCGTATAGAGATATCTGCCGATGCTTGCCTCTCTGCTCGGCTCACTGCCCTTGGGAGGCTTTTCCACGATGTCGGTTACATGAACCTGATCAGCATCCATCTGCAGCACTCCGTAGCGTTCAAGCTCAGGAGGGTTGTAGAGGGAGGCGAGGACACTGCAGCCGGTCTGCCGGTAGGTTTCCGCCAGCTGGGCTGATAAACAGGGAGTGCCGAAATGCAGATCATCAGGATAGGCGCAGATAAACGGCTCATCTCCGATCAGCTTCCGCGCCTGAAGCAGAGCATGCCCGGTACCGAGCATATCGACCTGCCGGACAAAGGAGATGCTGAGATCCCAGGGAGCAATTTTTTTCAGCTTGCCGGTGTCCTGTTCCCGGCTGAACAGTGTCTCCAGTTCAACTTCCCGGTCAAAGAAATCCTCCAGCGCCTTTTTTCTCCGGGAGGTGACGATCACGATATCAGTGATCCCGGCTTCCAGGAACTCTTCAATGATAAAGCTGATGCTGGGTGTGTCGATCAGCGGAAGCATTTCCTTGGGAACCGTCTTCGTCACCGGGAGGAATCGGGTGCCGTAACCGGCCGCTAAGATGAGTCCTTTCATGGCAGCACTCCTTGGGGTTTTATGTGATCATACGGCAGTTACACAGTTTTTTCAACCAATTGCCGAGAATATGGTATGATGGACCAGTAACAAATACAAAACACACGGTAAAGGATCGATCTATGAAATATGCAGTAGTGATGCTTGACGGGGTATATCGGGAAACCGGAAATCAGGTGCAGGGGCTGGAGGGAATTTCCACTGAGAAGGAGTTCCGATTCGATCATTTTTTCGAACAGATTTCCAGAATTATCGGCAGGAAATCAATAAAAAAGGTGCTGGTCATACGGGGACCGGAATTCACTGCAGTTCCCTTCGGAGCATGTGAAGCCGTGCATCAGCTGCTCAAGCAGCTCAGCGATGCAGGCAGGGAGGTGTGGTATTACGCCGATGAATATGAAATGCATGACTGCTATCTCAGTTCAGCGTGCAGCCGCCGGATCATGCACCCCCTGGGAACCTGCTCCTTCAGAGGACTAGCCCGGACGGGAGTGTTCTTTCAGGAAGCGCTCAAGCGCAGAGAGATTACTGTTGAAGTCATCAGACGGGGAAAATACAAAAGCGCCGCATCTCCCTTTACCGGCAGGGCCTTTGATGATGCTGACCGCGAGCAGCTGCAGCGGCTGCTCGATGAGACGGTCGGCTTTATGGCTAAGGCGGTGATGCAGCGCAGCGGCATGGAGCAGTCAGGGATTGACCGGCTGCTGGCCGGAACCATCTGTTCAGCCGAATACGCCCGGGAGCTCGGGCTGATTGATGAAGGGCGGACGACGGAGCAGCTGTTCGCCGAATGGAAGGGCCGGAAGGAAAAGCGGATCAAACTGAAAAAGCCCAAGGGAACCTGGGGAACGGGCAGAAAGACAGTGGCGGTCCTGGTGCATGAGGGTGCAATAGCCCCGGGGACAAAGAACCGCAAAAGCTCCCTGATCGGGCAGGTGATCGGTGACGGTTTCATGGTCAATGAGATCCGCAGGCTCCGGGAGAACCGGCGGGTGAAGGCGGTAGTCTTCCGGATCAATTCAGGGGGCGGTTCAGTAACAGCGAGCGAAAACATTCTGCAGGCACTGAAGCTGCTTGCGGAGAAAAAACCCCTGATTGTTTCCATGGGGCCGGTTGCAGGCAGCGGGGGATACTGGATTGCAACTGCTGCTTCGAAGCTGTACTGCCAGGCAACGGCAGTTACCGGATCTATCGGTGCAGTTACCCTTTTCTTCGATATCCACAAAGCTCTGGAGTCCTGGGGAATCACGGCTGATACGGTGCGCAGGGGCGAATCTGCTGATCTCGGTTCAGCCCTGCGTCCGCTGAAGGAGGAGGAGCGCCGTCAAGCCGACGGAAATATTGAGCAGGTGTATCAGGAGTTTATCCGCAGGGTGGCGGAATTCAGGAATCGGGAACCGTCGGAGATAGCGGAGCTTGCCCAGGGGAGGCTCTGGATCGGAAGCGATGCTGCAGCCCGGGGGCTGGTGGACGAGACCGGCGGGCTGCCGGATGCCCTTGCCGCAGCGAAGGCGGCAGCCGGTCTGAAGCGCTGCAGAATCAGCTGCTTCCCGCGGATCAAAAAGAGCATGGTCGAACGGATGCTGACTCCCAAGCCTTCGGGAGAGCATGTGGAGCTGATGCTGATGCATCAGCTGGTCCGGGAGTGTGCCGCCCTGCATGCTGAATCGCAGCTGATTGATGAAAGACTGATCACCCTGGGCCGGCTCTATTGAATCAGCCCTCCGGCGGTGATACAGTATCAGGTATCATATCGATGGAGCTGAACCGATGAAGCTGAATAAAGTACTGAATCAGGATGTAATCGCACTGGATCTCGACGGTGAAACTAAGCAGGAAGTGATTGAACAGCTGCTTGATACCCTTGTCCGGACCGGAAAGGTGTCCAACCGGGAGACTGCCCTGCAGGATCTGCTTGAACGGGAAAAGAAAATGTCCACGGGGATACAGCACGGAGTAGCCATTCCGCATGCCAAGACCAAAGCGGTAAAGGGGCTTGCCGCATGCATCGGCATACACCGCGAGGGAGTGGATTTTGACGCCCTTGACGGTGAACCCAGCCGTATTTTTGTTATGACCCTTTCTCCTGTCGACAGAACCGGTCCACACGTGCAGTTTCTCGCTGAGATCAGCATGGTGCTGAAATCACAGCAGATACGTGACCAGATTGTCAGCAGCACTGATGCTGATGCGGTGCTTCGCCTCTTCGGTGTTCAGAAGGAACGGAGCTGATGACCCATCGAATGACCCTGCTGATCCTGCAGCTTGCGGTAATTCTGATTATGACCAGGTTCTTCGGCTGGTTCGCTTCCAAAAAACTGCGTCAGCCTGAAGTGCTCGGAGAGATGGCAGCGGGGATGCTGATCGGCCCCTTTCTGCTCGGAGCCGTTCCCATCGGACTGCTGGAGGGGCCGCTGTTTCCCCTTCAGGCAGGAGAAATTCCCGTTTCCCCTGAACTCTACGGCATTGCGGTGCTCGGTTCAATTGTCCTGCTGTTCATTTCAGGGCTGGAAACTGATGTGAAGACCTTTCTGAAGTTTTCCGGGAAAGGATCCGCTGTCGGCCTGGGAGGCGTTATTCTTCCGCTGATTATCGGCAGTGCAGCGGCGGTAGTGCTGCTTCCCGGGGTCAGTTCGATGACCCATCCGGCGGCACTGTTTCTCGGGGTGATTTCAACGGCGACATCCATCGGCATAACCGCACGAATCTTAAGTGAGAAACGCAGCATCTCCTCTCCTGAGGGAGTGACCGTCCTTTCCGCTGCAGTGCTGGATGACGTGCTCAGCATCGTGCTGCTGGCCGTAGCCGCGGGGCTTGCCGGTGCTGCCGGAACGGCGGACTGGGGTGAGATAGCCGCAATTGCAGCAAAGGCCTTCGGGTTCTGGATTATCTGTTCGGCTTTAGGAATCATTTTGGCTCCGAAAATCACCCGGGGCATGAAACGGTTTGAGTCGCTTACCATGACTGCCTCAGTATCCCTCGGGATATCCCTGCTGCTTGCAGGGTTGGCGGAGCTCTCCGGGCTTGCGATGATCATCGGTGCATATATCACCGGGCTCTCCTTCTCCCAGACCGATGTCGGTCAGGAGATCCATGAGCGGATGCGGGGACTGCATAATTTTCTGGTGCCGGTATTTTTCTGCGTCATGGGGATGATGGTCGATTTTACCGCCCTTGCAGGGATCTGGCAGTTCGGACTGATCTTTGCGGTGCTTGCAATGATCGGAAAGTTCGTCGGCAGTGCGGTGCCTGCGCTGCTGGTCGGGTTTAATATGAGAGGGGCGGTACGGATCGGTTCAGGGATGCTTCCCCGGGGAGAAGTGACTCTGATTATCGCCAGCGTCGGACTGGCCTCCGGGGCAATCGGAAATGATCTGTTTGCCGTGGCAATTATGACAATGCTTTTAGCCTCAGTTGCAGCCCCGCCTCTGCTGATGGCCAGTCTGTCGGGAGGAAAACCCGGATATACCCGGGAGATCGGCCGGGAGCAGGCTGACAGCGTATCGATTGAGCTCTCCTTCCCTTCGGAGAGGACTGCGGAATTTCTGCTCCAGGAGGTGCTGAAAGCGTTCAGGACTGAAGGATTTTTTGTACAGCAGGCGGATCATCACAGCGGTCTCTTTACCCTCAGGAAGGAGGAGACTGCTGTTTCTGTGCATCGGGAGGGAATGACCGTTGCGGTTCATACCCGGAGAGACCAGGAACCCTTTGTGAGACTGCTGATGGTGGAGGAGCTGCTGAAACTCAAGGACTTTCTGACTGGACTCGGTGCGATGAAAAGCCCTGATATGATGGGAGCGGATCTGGTCATGGGCATGTTTGCCCTGGAGCAGGCCGGGAAGGAGTCCGCATCCCGGAAGCAGCAGACCGATAAGGAATCGGAGGATGACGGGAATGATCAGCCCTCCGGAGAGCAGAATAATTCTGACAGCAGCGGCTGAATGATTTTCCGGGAATATGTGGTGTTTCCCTGTGAATACACAGCGGTGTTTCCGGCAGTGAGCAGATGGTTCAAATCAGCACCCTTGCGATGCAGATACTCCGGAACAGCATACAGCAGATCACTTCGGTCAGTTGTAACTGAAAGCTGCCTGAAAAACTGCTGATCCTGATAAAATGCGCTCATCACCGTCAGCACGGTCAGCTGATGCTGACGGAGAAACTCCATGAACCGAATATCCAGTAATTCTGTCTCCTGCATCCAGCCGGCTAAGCTCATGGGGACGGAGCACATCCCGATGCGGAAAGCTCCCTGCTGAAACTCCTTGTAGTCTCTCAAAAGCAGCTGCTCAGCGCTCATTCCCCTGCAGCTGAATTTTTCAGCCCGGAGCATCTCGTACAGCTCTTTCGCATCCGCCCCGGTTATGTCGAGAAGCACCGAAGCCGCCTGCCTGTCGGTTTCGGTGCATCGTCCGAACTCATCGGAGAGGCAGACAGTATCCAGTATGACGGCACCGGCAAGCAGCAAAGCTGCCCGGGAATCAAGTAGTCCGGGGGCCCGGGAGCGGACCAGGTCCGTGACCAGGGATGCGGTAGAGCCTGCAGGCTGAATAATCCGCTCTGCCCGGGGGAAATCCCCTTCGTCCCGGTGGTGGTCGATGATGAGATCCACCCGGTCAGGTGGAATGTGCAGATCCCGGTCAGGTCTGTTGTGGTCCACAAGGACAAACCTGGTGAGCGGATCGGCAAGCATCTGCTCAGTTGACGGATCATCCAGACAGCAGAAGATATCAGTAGGAATTTCTGCCTCGGAAAACAGACGAATCACCTCCCGGCGGAGGCTGAGCTCACAGCGGCTGATCGGGACTACCGCTGCGGAATGCAGTGCGCCGCCTTCGGTGTGATTCAGCAGGCAAGCGGTGATTACCGCAGAAACCACTGAATCAAGATCCGAAGCTCTGCTGCACAGGACCGCACGATACGGGCCTGCCTGAGAAAACGGGGATTCAGAACTGTTTTTTCCTGATGGACTGATCATTTTGTTATTGCTTCATATGATGCTTAGTGCTACTATATTTGGTTAGTACTTACCTAACTACATGGAAATGTATCATATTCTGTGTCCAGGTGAAAGGAGCGGACGATGCAGATCATCGATAATAAAAGCAAGGAATTACTGAGTCACATTGACGGTTCACTCAATTATCTCTCCACTGCGTCCCTGCATTTCCGGGAAGCGATGCAGGACTATTTGGGCAAACGGATGGATAAGTTCGAAGAACGGAGAAAAGAGGTCAATGAGCTTGAACGCAAGGCCGATGACATGCTCAAGGAAGTGAAATATGAGCTCTATGCCTATATGCTGATTCCGGATACCCGGGGTGATGTATATAAGCTCATGGATGATCTGGATGACGTAATTGACTTCATTAAAGATGTGCTCCTCGAGCTCTCTATTGAAAAACCCGATTTTCCCGATTTCCTTCGGGAGGACTATAACCGCCTCTCTGAATACAGCGCAAAGGCTGTGAGCGCCCTGGTGAAGGCCGTACGGGCGTTTTTCAGCCAGATTAAGGCTGTTGACGATCAGGTGAACAAGGTCATCTTCTATGAGAAGGAGGCAGATAAACTGGAGGAGGCTATCCGCCGTCAGATTTTTGAAAACAGTGAGCTCACCGACTTAGCCCTTAAGACCCAGTATCGCCGGTTTACCGAACGGATCACCCGCATCTCCGATATCTCTGAGGATATTGCGAAAAATGTACTGATCTACGCAATCAAGCGTAAAATTTAAGCGGCTGTTAGGAGTGTGCAGGGATGGATTCCATCATTTTTCTGTCCAGCGGCCTGTTTATGGGCTGGTCCTTAGGAGCAAATGACGCGGCAAATATTTTCGGCACGGCAGTCGGCACCCGCATGGTGCGGTTCAGGACTGCTGCGGCAATCTGCAGTGTCTTCGTATTGATAGGAGCTGTCTTCAGCGGTACGGGAACAACCGAGGGACTCGGGGCGCTTGGTGCAGTAAATGCGCTGCCGGGGTCATTTGTGGTGGCTTTCTCAGCCGCCCTCACGGTGCTGTGGATGACCCGGGCGGGACTTCCCGTCTCTACTACCCAGGCAATAGTCGGCGGAATCGTCGGATGGAACCTGTTTTCCGGAAATCCGACTGACATGACGGTGCTTTCACGGATTGTCGGGACATGGATCTACGGACCGATTATAGCCGCGGTTATTGCCATACCGCTGTATTTTCTCATCAAGTATCTGATTGAGAGTTCAAGTCTCCATATGATCAGGCTTGACCGGTATACCCGGGGCGGGCTCATCCTCGCCGGCGCCTTCGGCTCCTTCAGTCTGGGGGCAAACAACATCGCCAACGTGATGGGCGTGTTTGCTCCGGCGGCTCCCTTCACCGGAACAAGCCTGTTCGGTCTGTCCGTTACGGGAACGCAGGTGCTGTTTTTTATCGGCGGACTGGCCATTGCTTCCGGGGTGATAACTTATTCAAAGCGGGTCATGTCAACCATCGGGAGAAACCTGTATGAACTTTCACCGGTTACCGCGTTTATTGTAATTGTAGCGACAGCTCTGGTGCTGTTTCTGTTTGCCTCGGAAGGTCTGAAGGAATGGCTTACCGTACGCGGACTGCCCTCTTTTCCCCTGGTGCCGGTATCCCAGTCCCAGGCCTGCGTCGGTGCAGTACTGGGGATCAGTATTGCAAAGGGTGGAAGAAATATAAATTTCCGGCTCCTCGGAAAAATTGCTTTCGGCTGGTTGACCACTCCCGTTATTGCCGCTCTGCTCGGCTATGTCCTGCTGTTTTTTATGCAGAATGTGTTCATGCAGCCGGTGTATCAGTAGAGAATTCTCCCTGAGCAGATGCAGCATCTCTGTATCCGTTAGGCCATCTGATGCAGCTGTCTGAAAAAGTGAACGGGAGCATGCCGAAAAAAAGAAAACCGCTGTAATCATCCTCTGGTTTTTTTGTTTCAGTTTATGTATGGTACGTACTCATATGAAAACACCGATTATCGCAGGCATGCTGTTCCTGTTGATCCATATTCCCTTCCTCATGGCTGATGATCCGCCGCTGCTTCAGGAGATTGATGAACATATCACCCTGTCGGCTGAAACCAGCAGCGGGACTCCCTTGATCCTGGAGTTTTTCCTTGAGGATCCTAAGGAATACGTGAAGCAGCTGAATTTTGATTTTCACGTCACCGGGGTTGTTGATTACTCAGTTAAGCTGCCCCTTGAGCGGGATGACGAGGACAAGCCTCCTGTCTATAAAGGGATCCCCTTCCGCGCGCCGGGCATGGTGCATCAGCTGACCGTTGAACTGGTGACTCCCTACGGTTCGGTCTACCGAATGTTTGAGGTTGCCTTCGCTGAATACCTCTGGGGGCGGGATAATCTGTCGTTTGCAAACGACAACGTGTTCCGAAGGAATTCCGGAGCTATTTCCGATTATCTGTTTGACTGGGCGCAGGACCAGCTCGGGGAGCTTGATGACGAGCAGGAGTTTCTGGTGACCAGCCTGATGTACCGGCTCTTCCGCGGAAATATCGGCAGATGCTACGGCTTCTCTGCCGGGGGGCTCTATTACATGGAGCATCCGGAAATCCTCTCTGAAGCATACGGAAACGCATTCAGGCTTGATGAGGATGATCCGGAAGTGGTGGAGCTGATTCACCGGGTGCAGAACGATATTGTGTATTTTCTGTTCAGCACCGGCGAGGTCTCCCCTGAACTTGATAACGATGAGCCCCAGGACATAAAACAGAAGTTTCACCAGATTGCCGGTTATATCCATCGGGATAAGCCGGTTGTCCTCGGATATGTCAGCGAGCGGACCCATCATTCTATGGTTGCCTACGGATATATCCGTCATCTCCATGATGATCGGATTGTGCTGACCATGGCAAACAACTGGAACCGTGATCAGAAGAACAACCTGTACTCTGATGACTCGGCTGAAGTGGTGATATCCCGGAATGATGACAGCTACAGCCTCCGGTGGCTGCACCACAGCCACCGGCCGGAGAACCGGCTGTTTGTGATAGATCCCCGGAGACGGTATGATCCGGATCCCGATCTGCTGATGCGCATGCTGGAGGAGGAGCGCGGCATTATTGCCAGAGACGGAATATTCCGCATCATTATCGAGCATCCCGGATGGGCGTATGTGAAAAACGATGAGGGAGCCATCCGGGGATATGACGGGGACAGACACTACTGGGGGATGCGGCACATCCATTATCGCCGTTTTGACGACATCTACATCTTTGATATCCCTGCTGATCAGAACCTGAAAATATATGTCGGCGGACCCGCAGATGAAGATGACGAGCCCTTCTCGGCGGAAGCTCACGTCTATTTTGCCTACCAGCATGACGGAGGCTTTACGGTGCTGAGCAGGCGCAGTCTGCATCTCGGCCAGGGGGAAGAAAAGGAGTTTGTCCTGGAGAAAGTTGAGTAGGGCTTAATCCTGATCAGGTTCGTCGCAGGGCGAGAAATCTGAATGGCAGACCCGGTATTTCTTCACGAATCCGGTGGGACGGTAACTCATTTTTGCCTGTCTCAGCCCCTGGTCGCCCAGATCCTGTTCCCGGTTTATGTAGGTGATCGACGAATCCAGCATGGAGGCGAAGGACTGATTGATGAACTGGTATATGCCCTTATAGGAGCCGATTCCCTTCTCGAAATGGACGGCAAACATGGTGCCGCGGCAGAACACCTCTCCCATCGAATACGCCTTGGGGGAGCCGTCAATATAGGTGATGCACCCTTCCAGTCCGAGCGTGTCGATCAGGTCTATTGATTCCTTTGCGGCGGTGAAATCCCCGGTGAACTGCTTTTCCTCCACCCAGTCGTCCAGGACGGTATACAAATCACATCGGTTCTCCCGGGTGATCCGTTTTTCTTCATAGTTGTAGTTGTTGATAAATGCGTTCACGAGGTTCCGCTTTTTGTGGAATTTCCTGCCGGAAAGCTCGGCGAGATCTTTTCGGGTATAGAGGTAGTCGAAATTATTTCTGTCCTGGTTTACGCAGAATCCTTTCCGTTCCAGGGGAATTCGCCAGGTCTCTGCATCCGTTTCACTGAGGTTCTTGATGCTGGAGAAATCCTGAAAGAGCGTATCAACCAGCCTGATTCCCGGTACTCCCTGGGGAAGCATGACGAACCCTTCGGCCTCCCCTGAGCCATGTTTCTCGCGTCCTGTTACGATGAGCTCATCTCTTCTGCCCTCACAGTAGGACGGGGTCAGGGATATGTGATACTCATAGGTGCGGCGAAACAGGTACAACCCGGCAAAGGTGAATTCCGATATCCCGCTCTGCAGGGGGGAGAGCAGGCGATGGACATCATGCTGATGATCAATTGTGAGGGGAGTTCTGTCCGGGTATGTCGGTATGTTCATAGGCTTTACCATAATCAAGAAAGGGACTCGTTGCAAGTCGTGAATTCTGATAGAATCCATGACCATGAAAGGGATCATTCATTTTGCGCTGCTTGCGGTGTTTGCCGCAGTGGTGCTGATAACCGTAACAGGCGGGCAGGAGTGGCTGATCGCTGCGGGATTCATCGTCATGTTCGCCCTGATCGGCGTCAACTATCTGCTCGTCTACGGCATCCGTACTGCCTCCCTGCAGTCTCTGCTTGACCGGGATGAGGAGATCCGCTTCACTGCCTTCGGCTCCCGGCAGCTTGCTCCAACTGAATCGGCTGGAGCGGCAAAGAGCCCTTCCCAGCGGGGAAGGCTGGTAGTTACGAACAAAGCAGTGAAGTTCTTTGTGAAAAAAGAAGACGGCAGTACCTATGCCGTGAGTGAAGTTTTTTCCCTGCCTGTGGACCAGATTGAAGCTGTCGGGCTGGGGCCGGTGCTGCATGCGGACCGGGGGCTCATACTGACTGCTTCAAAACACCGGGAGGCCCGCTTTGCGGTATTCGGTATGGAAAAGAAGTTTCCTGAATTCAAGCAGGCGCTGCAGGGTTGATGAACAGTCAGTTTTCTATGCGGTAGGTGAAGTTGGAAATCCCGAGTATAGCTGAAGCCTCCGGATGGAGCGAATGGATGTGAATGTCGCCGTAGATCACCGAAAGTTTTTCCAGCGCCTCTTCACGGGTGTCGTCGAACCGGGCTTGTCCGTCCAGCTGGATGCTCCCGACGCTGTTGACAAGCGTCCCCCGGATGTCAGCCAGGCTGCGTTCGGGATCGCTGACGGCAATGTGCAGCTGCACATCGGAGGGAATCAGCTCGCCGGTCGCCCGGGGCATCAGCAGTTCCAAGGTTCGGGAGACGTTCCGGACTGTGGCGCTGTCTGTCTGGTGAAGCACATGCAGGAGTGAAGTCTGCTGCTGCTGAGAAATGCTGTGCTCCGACAGCAGGGACAAGAGCAGCCGGTGAATCTCTTCGGGATTGTGCTGTTCCCGGGCAGCGCTTGCCCGGATCAGCTGCTGAATGATGTCAGCAGCTTCAGAGGAGACAATTCTGAAATTCCGCGCGTTTAGATGTGCCTGTTCCATATTCTGCAGGAATGCGGAGAACTTACGGGCGGCAACATACCGGGTGATGTCCTGCTGGGTGAGCGACCCTTGGAAATCAAGGTCCAGCTGATCAGCCCTTACAGTGAAGGAATACCCTTCGGCAGGGATTGTTATTGCTAAAGCTGGATTGCTGAAGGAGAGCGCCCCTCTGGAGATTTCGAAAAACGATTCACTGAACGCAGAAAGCTGCAGAAGGTCCCATCCGGGGACCCTCGCCTGGATGTTATCGGCTGTCAGGACCATGTGCATCTGCTCATCTGAAGTCGGAAGCACGAGGGAGACATTGTCGATTTCCGCCTGGCTGGTAAGCAGACTGAAAAGCAGTGTGTCGAAGGTAAACGCATCCCCATGGGTCTGCTGCAGCGCGGATTTCACGGTCTCAGTTGCCCTCGAAGAGATGTATGTTCTAATAACTATATGTGCTGTAATCACTAAGAGTAATGCTGCCAGTACCAGTACAGCAACAATTTTCACCCCTCTTGTCATACCAGCATCATACTACAAAGCAGTTTTTCTGTCATCGGGATTTTCTATGTATGCAGACGCTTCTGCGCTCCGGCAGCCCCTGATGGTGCCTGAAAGTGGGGAATAGTGTTTCATGAACAGTGACGATACCATGAAGAGATGTTTTTCCGGGGAGGAGCACAAGGATGGGAAAATTATTGGTGCGGTTCTGGCTGATGCTGCTGCTGGCAGGAGGTGCAGCTCCGGTACACGGTGAATCGGATGCAGTCGACGGTGATGAGGCTTCAGGAGGGGTCCGCCTGGGGTTGTCGGCGGCAGTACATGATATTGACGGGTTTTTTATCGGCCAGAAGCAGATCGGCCTGATTCCCTCAGTGCAGATCAATGACCGGGTTACCGTCTCTGCACCGGTGTTCTATACAGTCGGGGATAACCAGCATGTCTGGATGGTGGATGCGGGAGGACATATTGCCTGTAATCCCGGGGGCGGTCCCTTCTGGGCCGGCATGACCTTCATGCAGCAGGTGTTTCTCCTCGGCTCGCAGGCGCCGGAGGAGGATCACTACCTCATGCATGAGTTCTCCTTCGGTTACTCTCATGCGGTTACAGAGAATATCTCGGCTGCACCGCTGCTTACGTTCCGGGATCCCTTCGGTCGGTATCAGGAGGGAATTGACCGGCTGCAGGAGCATTTCCCTTCATACAGCAAGCTTGAATTCGGGGTGCAGATAACATTTCAGTCAGATGTATGGTAAGGTGCTGCATCGAATCTGCAGTCAGGTGTGCATAAACTTCAGAAATATTGGGAAAGACGGGAATTCCGCCTTTCCCAGATTCCTGTTCGTCGAGAAGCGGTCATGCCAGGGAGATAGCCTCCACGGGGCACTGATCCGCTGCATCCCGGGCGTTATCTTCTGCGTCAGAAGGAATAGCACCGTCGATAGCACGGGCTACATCGCCGTCCATGGAAAAAACCTCAGGGCAGATATCTACGCACAGTTCGCATCCGGTGCAGATATCAGGATC
>PWKH01000069.1 GCA_003559765.1 Spirochaetaceae bacterium | reverse complement strand
TGATCTGAGCTTTCAGCCTGAATCCCGGGGACTGGTGAATCAGGGAAGCGTCGATCGGGACAAACTGATCGCCGATGACGGGATTGAATCTGCGAAGCTGCTGCTTCGCGCCGAGTCCCCGATGCATCTCATCCTTGATAATTCAGGGAGCGAGCTGGCGGGGGACCTCATTCTGGCACGGGAGATCATCCGTATTACCGGCGTTTCAGTTGTGCTCCATGTCAAACTCATGCCGACATTCGTAAGCGATACCACCGCCGAGGATGTGCACCACTGCATTGCAGAGGCGCTGAAGCACGAAGATCCCCGGGTCTGCGAGTTCGCAAGGGATCTCAAATTATGCTTTGCAAACGGGCGGATCATCCTGGCGCCGGATGACTACTGGGGCTCTCCCCTGTTTCTGGAGGCGATGCCTGAGAGACTGCAGCGGTATCTTTCCGAAGCTTCTGCGGTGGTGATCAAGGGTGATTTAAACTACCGCCGTGCGGTCCGGGATACCATCTGGCCTGCGGGGGTGTCGGTACAGCAGGCCATGGGATCGGTCCAGCTTCCCGGAATGATTCTGCTTCGGGTTATGAAAAGCGATGTTACCGCAGGGTTTTCCCGGGAAACGATAGAACAGCTTGACCAGGCAGATCCTCAGTGGCGGACCAACGGACAGCGGGGCGTGATCCAGCTGGTGAATTGACCATTTCCCGGTTCTTCTGATAGTCAAAGCTGATCCACCCGTGATATGATCATGTCCAGACATCCCAGAGGTACGAGAAGAAACGTATGAACAGACCATCCCTGAAAACTGTGAATCTGATTTTGCCGGCAGCCTTGATGCTGAGCCTGCTGCTTACCTCATGCATGACTTCTGCAAAGCTTGAGCGGATGGAAGATGCCCATATTTGCGCAGAATCGCATTTCCAGGAACGGGGGATACCGAAATATGCCTCTACCCTGCCAGAGATGTATAATACCGGTACTGAATGGAATGAACGTTCCATGGAACTGATCAGCCAGGCTGAGGACCATATCCTGATTACGATCTTTCTCGGCAACTATCATGAGACAACCCATGAAGTATGGGAACTGCTGCAAAAGCGGATGGATGATGGGGTGCAGGTGTATCTGATGATCGATTCTGCATCATACTTCCAGTTTGATCCGGAGTCCCCGGAAACAGTAGTCCCTGCAGTGTTTCTTCATCTCGAGGAGCTCGGAATTCCCTATGTTGAGTATAATCCCCTTACCTTGAGCAACCTCTTTCTTCCTTTGAATCTGCTTGACCGGGATCACCGGAAGTTCTGGGTGATCGACGGCGAATATGCCGCCGTTGGGGGAATCAACATTAACTACACCTCCCTCGGGCTGCCTCCGGAAACCGGGAACATCGATACCATGGCGGAGGCCCGGTCACCCGAGACTGCCCGTGCGCTGACTGAAACCTTTGTTGAATCCTGGAATGCCTATGCACCGGAAAAAATTTCCACGGAGCTGTTCAAAAGAGCCGATGCCCTGGATGAAGCGGATCGGGAAACTGATCTGTGGCTTATTGATCATTACTGGAAATCACCCCAGGTGACGGATATGTTCGACCTGTTTTTTCTTGAGGCTCAGGAGGAGCTGTGGCTGATTCAGGGATACGCCTTTCTGACCCCGGCACTGAAGCGCCGGATTGCCCATGCCGCCGACAGAGGAGTTGAGGTGCATGTCATGCTTTCCGATTACGCCAGGAAGGAGAACTATGAACTGGCCGCATTTTACGGGATGCTGGACTTAATTGATGCCGGTGCGAAGGTCTGGCGCTACACCTCTCCCATCGGCGCATTTCTGCACTACAAGCTGATGATGGCGGATGAGCAGCTGGTCGCCCTGGGCAGTGTAAACTACAATCTGCGCTCCCAGACAACCTCCCGGGAAGTCTCCTATGTATTCGATGATCCGCGGGTCGGCGAGGCAGTGACCGAACACCTTGATGAACTGCTTGCCTATGCCCGTCCGGTCTCCCGGGAAGAGGCGTTGCAGTATCGGACCGTGAAGGGATTTTTCTATCATCTGCTGATGCAGTTCTGGGGGTGAGGATGAACCGGATCGCATTGTTAAGTATCGTGTTTATTTCGCTGCAGATTTCCCTGTTCGGCTGGACCGGCGGCTACCGGGTGACCCTGGAGGGATTCAGCAGCCTTGAGCATCATGAATACCTCGGGGCCCATCTGATGATCGATCCCCGTCACGGAACCGGTACTGCCCCCTTTATCTCGGCGGGCATACTCTTTCCGGTATTTGATGATCAGGATACCACAGCGTATGCTGAAGTTTCTGCCGGGCTTACCCTGCTGCAGCTGAGAGACCATCCTATGGAAAGACGGTTTCTCAGGCCGAGCAGTCTTGCTCCTCGCATCCTCGCCGGAGTGCTGATGCCCGGATTCAAGGCGCAGGATCTGCTGATAACTGCAGAAGCGCAGCCTTTGTCATTCTACTTCGGCGGCAGAACCGTCAGCGTGATGGGCCTCCGTGCAGTAATAGATCCCCGGGAACCCTCGGTTGACTGGGGAGTGCGGTTCTTCGACATCACCCATTATCTGTTTTGAGGGGAGCCATGAAACGTCTGATAATCCTGCTGTTTATACTGTCGGGGGCATACGCATCCGCCCTCTCCCCCGGAATTACCTTCGGTACATGGAATCCGGGAAGCAGTCTCTATCTCGGAGGAACCGTCGGGGTGAGCGAACGGTTTGAAGCGGAACTTTTTTCGGTGCTTCCGATGATGCCCGAACCTTTCAGCGGCATATCCGCCGGGGCTGCGGTCACCGGCGCGCTGTTTTCTCCCCGGGAGCTGCACTCGGGGGAAGGAACCCTCTTTTTCAATTCCTATCTGTCTGCAGGCTATCTTCACGGAACGGACGACCGGGGCGTATTCCTGCGGGTCACTCCCCTTGCCACCGGAGGCCCCTACTACGGCATCCGGGAGCGGGCGGCAAACCTCGGTTTCTTCTACAGCTTTGAATCTGAATCGATGTCGGTATTCTGGAACATCTTCCTGATCGATTTCTACTGAATCAGCCGAAGAGCAGCTGTGCGGCAGCTCCGGCCAGCGGCGGAATAAAAATGCAGATACCGTATTTGAGCGCCGCAAAACGGGGGCCGAGGAAGGCGAACTCATAGGGAAGATGCCCCACATTGATCATTCCCCATCCGGTGATCATGGCGACGGATGCGCCGATCCCCATGGACTGCTGAAATACTGATGAGAACAGCGGAAAGAAGGTAAAGGGGCCGCCCTGCACCAGTGCTCCTGCAAGCGGGGCAATGAATAGTCCCTTCCATCCCGCCTCATCCCCCAGCCAGGCGGCGATGGTTTCGGAAGGAAGCAGCACCTGGATGAGTCCGGCGATGAGAAATGCGATCAGCAGCACCGGCAGCACGTTGATCAGCATATGCACGGCAGTAAAACTGCTTCGTTTCGCACTGCCGTCCTTTTTTTTCAGGGCAATCACCAGCAGCACGGCGCACATGACGAGGATAGTAATCAAAGCATCAGTCATTCATCCCTCCTCTGCGGTTCCGGATCAGCTGCACATCCCTTCTGATACGCTCCGAGAACCTGCGGAAAAAGATATTCACCAGCATTCCCACCAGCATAGGAAGAAAAAAGGTCACCCCGAGGCGGATCAGCGTCAGTTCGGTGCCGACAAATGCAATTTCCAAGGGCACCCTGCCCACGCTCCACAGAGTCTTTGCGGCCACGAAACTGAAGACCGTTCCTCCTGAGGCTCCTGATGCGTAGAGGGTAGCAATCAGCGGATAGAAAAAGAAGGGTCCGCCGGGGACAAGCGCGCCTGCTAGAGTGCCCAGCAGGGGGCCTCTCCAGCCGGCACCCTCTCCGAGCCATCGGTAGATGAGCTCTTTTGATATCAGTTCGGTGATCAGTCCTGCAGCAAAAAACGCCGCCAGCAGGATGGGAATGATGGGGACCAGCATGAAAATCCCGGAACGGAGTCCCTCGGTCATCAGCGGCGCTCCTCCCATGAACCATGCGGTTCCCAGAAGGACCGCCGCGACAGCGGACATGATGATGACCGTGTATTTCATGAAGCATCTCCCTGCGCCATTGCCCTATGGTGAATGAAAGCAAATTCCCTGTCAAGCTGACGAAACCTGTACTTTGCCTCACTTCTGTGATAGGTTCTCTTCATGAAGGTCCTCCATACATCCGACTGGCACCTCGGCCGGTCTCTTTTCGGCAGACAGCGGTATCATGAATTTGAGCAGTTTCTCCAGTGGCTCTCTCAGACGATCCGAAAGCACGATGTGTCCCTGCTGATTGTCTCCGGGGATGTCTTTGATACTACCACACCGAGCAACCGGGCCCAGGAACTGTATTATCAGTTTCTCTGCAGGGCCTCCTCATGCTGCCGTCATATCGTGATTACCGGGGGAAACCATGATTCCCCATCCTTCCTTGAAGCACCCCGGGAGCTGCTGCGCAGTCTCCAGGTGCATGTGATTGCCCAGGCCCCGAGTAATCCTGAAGATGCGGTGCTGCTGCTGAAGGACGATTCAGGTGCACCTGAAGCCGTAGTGTGTGCTGTCCCCTACCTTCGTGACCGGGATATCCGCACGGCTGAGGCGGGAGAGGGAAATGAGGAAAAACAGAAAAAACTCCTTGAGGGGATTCGGGAATATTATCAGCGAGCCTGCAGTCATGCAGAAACCCTTCGAGCCCCCCTCGGTGATATCCCCCTCATAGCAACGGGCCATCTGTTTGCCGCAGGAGGTGCTTCAGTTGAAGGAGACGGTGTCCGGGAGCTGTACATCGGCACTCTGGCGCAGGTTGACACCACCGTATTTCCTGACTCCATCGACTACCTTGCCTTGGGCCACCTCCACTCTCCCCAGCAGACTGGCGGCAGGCCTCATTTCCGCTACAGCGGTGCACCTCTGGCAAACGGATTCTCCGAGGCCGGGGCAGTCAAGCAGGCAGTCCTCGTCTCCTTCAGCGGCCGGATACCAAAACTGCAGCATCTGGAGGTTCCGGTGTTTCAGGAGCTGGTCAGGATAACCGGTACGGTCGAAGAAATCGTCGGCAGAATCACGGAACTGAACCGTCAGGGCAGCACCGCCTGGGCCGAGGTTGAATACACCGGGGACGCCCAGATGCCCAGTCTCCGGGATTTGGTTGATGAAGCCGCCTCCGGCGGATCGGTTGAAATCAGAAGAATCAAAAACCGGGGCATCATCGATCAGGTGCTCAGCTCCGTTCATCATCGGGAGACTCTGGACGATCTGGATGTCCGTCAGGTGTTCTCCCGGAGACTCGATACCTGGGGGGCGGATGAGCAGACCCGCCGGGAAATGACCGAGCTCTATCTTGAAGTGCTGCGCAGCATCGAAGAAGCTGACATCAGGGAGCAGTGACCGCTATGAAGATACTGGAAATTCGGCTTGAAAATGTAAACTCCCTCTACGGTTCCTGGAAGATTGATTTTACCGCCCCTGAGTATACCGACGGTATTTTTGCCGTGACCGGTCCTACCGGTGCCGGAAAGTCAACGATCCTTGATGCTCTCTGTCTGGCCCTCTACGGAAGGACCCCCAGGCTCTCGACGATTTCAAAATCGACCAATGAGATCATGTCCCGGCGAAGGGGGGAATGTAGTGCCGAAGTGACCTTTCAGACCAGCGAGGGAACCTATACAGCCAGGTGGAGTCAGCACCGAGCCCGGAGGAATCCCGACGGAGCACTGGCGGAAGCAAAGCAGGAAGTGTTTGAGACAGCTTCCGGCAGGGTGATTGAGACCCGCAAGCGTGATATCGAAGGGACTATCGACCGGCTCACGGGAATGAACTACGAACGGTTCACCCGCTCCATGCTGCTGGCCCAGGGCTCCTTTGCCGTATTTCTTCAGGCTCATCCCAGAGAGCGCGCCCCGATTCTCGAAGAGATCACCGGAACTGAAATATACAGCAGAATTTCCGAGAAGACCTATGAACGCAGCCGGGAGGAGGAAGGGAAACTTGCACGTCTGACTGAAGATATGGAGGGAATCACCTTCTTCAGCGATGCGCAGGAAGCTGATATGCAGCGTTCAATAACCGAGGCCGGAGATCAGGAGCAGCAGCTGAGGACAAAACTCGATACCTTTCTGCAGCAGATGCAGTGGCTGCAGAATCTGGATAAGCTGCATCAGGAAATTGAAGCTGTCAATGCGCAGCGCCAGGCGCTGCAGCAGCAGCTTGATGCATTTGCCCCGAAGCGCGAGCTGCTTGAGCGCTCAGCAGCTGCCGCAGAAATTGAGAGTGTATATTCACTGCTCCAGCGGCTGCTCGAACAGATGCAGGGAGATGCAGAAAAGCTTGCCGAGCTGCAGAAAGCCCGACAGGATGCTCAGCAGTCCTATGAAGCACTCAGCAAGCAGCAGGAAGCGGCATCCCAGCGGCTTACTGAGGCAAGACAGCGGCAGAAGGATGAGAGAGCCCTGATAAAACAGGTCCGTACCCTCGATGCTGCCGTCCGGCAGCAGCAGGAAACCGTTACCGCCCTGGCGAAACAGCGTAATGAGCTCATCTGTGAGCTGAAGGATTGTCAGCAGGAGCAGTGCGAGCTGGAGCAGAACAAACAGGACCAGCAGTCACAGGCTGTCAGCCATGCCGCTTACCTGGAGAAGCACTTCAGAGATCAGGAACTGGAACAGCAGCTTGCCGGTATCCGGGAAAAGCTCAGCAGCCTGCAGCGAATGAGCGATGAACTGATCCGGACTGATCACGAACTGAAACGGCTCAGCAGCTTGCTGCAGGAGCAGGAGGATGCTCTCCAGCCGGCCGAGGAAGACTGCAGATCCTGCAAGGCGGAGCTGGACGGGCTGACGAAGCAGCGGAAGCAGCATGAAGCGGACCTGGCCGCCCTGCTTGGTCAGGGCTCGCTGAAGGATCTTCGGGGTGAACGGGAGCATCTCTATGAAACAATGCATCAGTTCCGTCAGGCTGAATCATATGAGCAGCAGCGCGCCTGTCTTGTGGAAGGCACCCCGTGCCCGCTGTGCGGTTCGACCCGTCATCCCTATGTTTCCGGCACTCCGGTGCTGCCCGATGAAACCCGCCGGAGACATGAGCAGATCTCTGGAGTGATTGCCCGATCAGAGGAGCTTGAAGAGAAAATACAGTCCTGCTCACACCTGGAACGGCTGCAGATGGAGAAGCTCTATGCCGCTCAGGAAAAACTGGGAACGTTCAGCCGGAGTGCAGATCGAACCCTGCGGGAGATAGAAACCCGCAGAGAATCCCGGCAGACACTTGCACAGCAGCATCAAGAGTTTATTGACCGGCTGCTTGAGGAGCTTGAACCCTACGGAGCTGCAGAACTGCCGCTCAAAGGAATACCTGAACTCATCAATAACCTGGAGGGCCGTCTTCAGCAGTGGCGGCAGTCCCGGGATGCCAAACAGGAGATTGACGCAGTCCTGAAGGAAATGCAGGGAAAAATCGATGCGGGACTTAAGACCGAGGCAAGGCTGCAGGAAAAACTGCAGCCTGTCACTGAGGCTTTGATCCGGAAGGAAAAGGAGATTGCGTCAGCTGAATCTCAGCGCAGCGACCTGTTCGGCAGCAAGGACCCCGATGCGCATGAGGAAATGCTCCAGCAGAACTGTGATTCGGCTGATTCAGATTACCGCAGAAAACAGTCCGCATGCGGTGAGCTGCAGCAGCATATCCATGGAATGACGGTGCAGATCGAGGATCTTGCAGGCAGAATCTCACAGCTGGAAGCAGAACAGTCCACCCGTGTGAATCAGTGGGAGAAGGCGCTGAAGGAAGCCGGATTTCGAAGCGAAGATGAGTTTCTCTCCTGCCGGCTGGAAAGCGGCAGAAGGAAGGAGCTCAAGGAGCAGGAGCAGACACTGGATGCCGCCTGGAGTGATCTGACCTGGAAGCTCGAAGACCGGCAGCAGGCTTTTAAAACTGAACAGCAGCGCAGGCTGACCGACCGGACATATGATGAGCTGAACTCTCAGCAGCAGCACACCCGAGGGCAGCTGCAGGAAATCTCGGAGCGTATGGGAGCGATGAAGCAGCAGCTGGAAGACAGCAGCCGGGCGAGACAGCAGTATCAGCTCAAGCAGCATGAAATTGAAGCCCAGCGGAAGATCTTCGGGAAATGGAGCCTCCTTTCTGCCATGATCGGTTCAGCCGACGGAAAGAAATACCGGAATTTCGCCCAGGGGCTTACCTTCGAAATGCTGATATCCCAGGCAAACAGCCAGCTCTCCCGAATGACCGACCGGTATCTGCTGATCCAGGATGCCGAAGAGCCTTTGGAGCTGAATGTGGTGGACAACTACCAGGGCGGAGAAATTCGTACAACCAAAAATCTTTCCGGGGGTGAAAGCTTTATCGTCAGTCTCTCCCTGGCCTTGGGGCTGTCGGGTATTTCAAGCCGAAGGGTCCGGGTGGATTCCCTTTTTCTTGATGAAGGATTCGGGACGCTGGATGAGGACACCCTGGATACAGCCCTGGAGACCCTCGGCGGGCTGCACCATGAGGGAAAAATCATCGGAATTATTTCCCATGTCTCAGTCCTCAAGGAGCGCATCAGTACTCAGATCCAGGTGGTCCCTGTTTCCGAGGGGATGAGCATCCTGAAGGGACCGGGGTGTTCCCGGGGAGGATAATCCCATGGATGACGAAACGATTCGCTGGTATGACCGGCATGCACGGTCCCGGAGCCGCAGATATGAGGATATCACCCTTTCTGAGGTCCATCGATATCTGCATATGTGGATTCCTCCGGACAGCCGCGTTCTGGAAATCGGATGCGGATCGGGCCGGGATGCGGCGTTTCTGGCTTCCGTTGGCCATGAGGTAACCGCCCTTGATGCAAGTGCAGGCATGACAGATCAGGCCCGCAAACTCCACCCGGGAATTTCTTTTCTCCATGCTCCCGTTCCCCTTCCCTCTGATCATCAGCTGCTTCAGGAGTCTTTTCATGGAATCGTATCACTTGCTGTGCTGATGCATATTCCCAATGAGGAGCTCTTTGATTTTGCATATCAGGTGAAGCGTCTCCTGAAGTATCAAGGGGTGTTCATCTGCTCATACTGCATCAGGCGGGAGATGCCTGAGGATGAGCGGTTATTCGTTCTGAGAACTCCCCAGGAGGTACGGCTGCTCTTTGAACAGCTTGGATTCAGCTTGATCGACCAGCGGATAAGCGAGGATGCCGAATCCCGTCCGGTATCCTGGGTACTGCAGACCTACCGGCTGGAGACAAAGGCTGTTCACTGGGGAATTGATGCCGTTGAGTCGGTGATGAACCGTGACAGGAAAACTGCAACCTACAAGCTGGCGCTGCTGCGCTCACTCTGCGACATCGCCCAGCACCGGAGGGTGCATGGAACATGGCTTGACGAGCACCGGGTTGCAGTCCCCCTCGGACTTGCTGCTGAACAATGGATCTGCTATTACTGGCCCCTGGTCGAATCATCCCTGGAGCTTCCGGAGATCAAAACAAAACAGCTTTCTTTTCGGAATCAGCTGGGACAGCTGATCAGTTACTACCGCGGTCAGGGCGGGCTTCACAGCTTCTACGCCCAGTATCTCTCCGGCAAGCTTCCCCGGGAGGCAGGGGTCCTTGCGGCCTCAGCTGCCGGCAGCATCGCCCGGGCGATCGTAAACGGACCAGTGCGCTACGCCGGGAACCGTGCATACGGATTGTTTCAGTACAGCGGCAGCACCTCCCTGAAGTACTGCGGCAGTCCTGAAGAACTCATCAGCCGTCTCGGAGTGATTATCATGCCGGGAGATATCTGGCGGGAGCTTACCCTCATGGGTCACTGGATCCAGGATGCGGTGATTCTGCGATGGGCTGAGTTAAGCAGAAAGATTACCTCCAACCGGGTTGACCTCAGCCGGATTCTTGCGCTGCTTCTGATATCTCCGGAACAGCAGCGCAATGCAGTTCCGGTCAGAAGGATCTATGAACAGCAGCGTGAACTGTACTGCGTATGGACGGGAAAACGGATTACGAATCAGCTGGCAGTCGATCATGTAATCCCCTTCTCTCTCTGGCATAATAATGATCTGTGGAATCTCCTTCCGTCGGACAGCAGGATCAACAACGCAAAGCGGGATAAGATCGTTACGAGAACGAAACTTGATCAGAGCCGAGAACTGATGGTCCGTTACTGGAATATGCTGTATGCACATGATCCGCAACGGTTTTCCCAGGAAGCACAGCGGACGCTGCTGGGCGCCGGCAGGTTTCAGGAAAATGTGTGGGAGCAGCAGCTGTACCATGCTGTATGTGAATCCGTTGAGATCACTGCACTTCGCCGGTCACTGCTGCGCTGGCCTGATGATACTGGATAGTTTTTCTCATTTTTACTATGATACCATCATAGCATATTGCATGAAGGAGCAGATAATGAACCAAAATGAACAGACACCATGCTGCAAAGATCAGCATGAAGATGATGTGAAGCAGGACGAACAGATCGAAGAAGAGGAATCTCACCAGGGCGGGTGCTGCGGCGGCTGCGGCTGCGGCAAGTAACCCTTTGAAAGAGCTGAAGGAGGAGTACAAGACCTGGTTCAACTCTTTTTTTTAAGGAAGACTGCATGAAATCAGTGAAAAAAATTTTTCTTACCGGGCTGTTCACCCTGCTTCCTGTGGCAGTTACCGGGTATCTTCTGTACTGGCTGTTCAGCACCCTAGATGCATCCCTGAAGGTGGTCATTCAGTCGCTGCTGGGGTTTTATGTTCCCGGTCTGGGATTTATCAGCATTGTGATCATCATTTTTCTTGTGGGAATCTTTGCAAGCAACGTGATGGGCAGCTGGATCATCCGCCAGGCTGAACGGGTGCTCAACCGGGTTCCCATCATTAAAAACATCTACGGATCAGTTTCCGATATTCAGAAGACCTTCTCGAATAATCCGTCAAAACAGTTCTCCCAGGTGGTGCTGATTGACTATCCCCTGAAGGGTACAAAAAGCATGGGCTTCATTGCCAGGGAGGATGTGATGTTCAACGGAGAACGCCGGGTATCGGTGTTTGTCCCTACAACTCCCAATCCGACAAACGGGTTTCTGCTGTTTTTCCCTCCGGATGAAATAGAAAAACTGGATATCCCCGTGGATGTTGCCATCAAGATGATTATTTCAATGGGCACCTACCAGCCGAAGGCGTTCACTCCAAACTAAAGAATCACCCCCTCCAACGGAGGGGGTGAAACAGTGGCAAAGAACGACAGTAATCTCAGCCGTTCTTATGCATACTATACAAGTAAATCCGGGGGTTGTCTTGTAGGAACATTTCCAGATTGTGTAGGATTTTCAGCAGATGCCCCAGCTGATTCCAGCCTTAATTACCTCAGTCAGGTTTTTTGCCCCAAGCTTTTCTGTAAGTCTGGATTTATAGGTGCTTACCGTTTTCTGGGAAATGCTCATGCTGTAGGCAATTTCTTTTACCGTCAGGCCTCTGCAGATATAGGTGAATACCTTCAGTTCCTGACGGGAGAGTTTCTCAATCTCCCGCATGTCTTGCCCCTTCTCTCCGGTTCCATTGATCATCAGTTTCCGGGTTTTACTGGAGAAATACATCCCGCCGCTGGCAACAGCATGAACTGCATCAATCAAAGTTTCTTTTGAGCAGTCCTTGTTCAGATATCCCTTTGCCCCTGCCTGGAATGCCTGGATCGCATAGGTTTCCTCCGGATGAACCGTCAGGAAAATTACCCCTGGAGATGTTTTGCAGCTGCCGAGCTCCTTCATCACCTCCAGCCCGCCGGTTCTGGGCATGAGTATATCAAGAAGCAGAACGTCAAACGGCTTCAGCTGGGGGTATGTGCTGAGAAAAACTGATCCGTCATCGTACTCAGCAGTGATAGTAATATCAGGATTATCATCCAGCAAGTGCCGCAGGCCTGTCCTTACTACCTGGTGATCATCTACGATCACAACGGATATCATCGTTGATGCTCCTCTACAGAGTTTTGTACCGCCTCAGCGGAAAACAGCACTCAGTATTTGATTCACTGAAAATCACATGAGAATTATGAGACTCAAGACTCAGCTGGCTTATATAGAGACAAAATCCTACTGAGTGATCTTCAATTGTATCATTTCCTTCACAGCCCCAGCTGTTTTCCTGCAGGGTCTGACGCAGCTGAAGCGAAACAGGCATTCCGTGATAATCGGCGGAAACCATGACCTGATCAGGATACACAGCCACGGCCAGTTTCATAAAGCTGGAAGGATCTGCCAGGATGCAGCAGACAAATATGATATTTTTCAGCACAGCAGTTATTATATCAGCATCGCACAGCACAAGCACTTCCTCAGAAGATTGAGTCTGTATTTCAATTTGTTTGTACGCCGTATATATCTGCATTTCCGAAACGGCCTTTTCGATCAGCTCCTGAATCATCACCGCTTCCATGCTGCACGGGATTTGCTCGAAGGACATCCGGGAAAATATACGGAGATTATCAAGAAGCAGTTCACCGGATTTCATGATGGAATCCAGCTCTTCTGACAATGTTAGCATTGATCGCTCAGCCGAATGATGAGCCGTATCATTGAACAGTGTTAAGAAGTGTCTGAAGGCGCTGAAGGAGCTTCTCAGATCATGGGAGACTACCCGCATGATCTGATGCATCCGACAGTTTGCGTCCTCCAGCTGCGGCCGGACCGGTGCAAGAAGAATGGTTGCTGTGTCATCGGTCTGCTGAATCAATGCGGTAAGCGGAAGAATCGGATGCTGCACAGCTTTGTCTTTTTTTGAGCTGACTGACTGCACTAAGGCCGGCCATGGTAATGACGCATTACTGACAAGCTGCAGACCCGGAAGCAGTTCTGCAGCACGGTCATCATAAGAAATCACAGTCCCCTGCCCGTCTGTCTGAATATATCCGATCTCTCCGTCCTTCAACAGCTCAGTCCTTTTTTTCATTGCTCCGCCAGCACATATCAGTATGCTGCATACATCGTTTCAGCTCTGACTTAAAACCTTATACAGGAATTGTTTCAGTACTGGTAATATCATATTTTACCAGCTGTATCCAGTCTTATCCGTAAGCTTATCTTAAAAATTTGTAGGAATCCCGGAAGTCATGACTCCGAAGAAAGGATGATTTGTTTTATTGACCGAGGTGTTCATTGACTTTTTTTCTGCTATGGACACAATACTAGATATGAAAAAGCCGAACTACTCACCCACCAGGGCCATTCTGGAAAGTATTTCCGACGGGGTATTCACCATTGATCTCTCCTGGAAAATCACCTCCTTCAACCGAGCAGCAGAGGAGATAACCGGAGTCTCCCGTGATGAGGCGGTGGGCTCCTCATGCAGTGATGTGTTCAGATCGAGTATGTGCGGCCCGTCCTGCGCTCTGATGGAGACCCTTGAGACCGGCAGACCGGTCATCGGCAAGAGCGGCTATATTATCAACAGCAGGGGAGAACGGATTCCCATCAGCATCTCTACGGCTGTGCTGAGGAATGAGTACGGAGAGATTATCGGAGGAGCGGAAACCTTCCGGGACCTCTCAGAGATCTGGTCGCTGAAGCAGGCGCTGGACAAACGTACAGACCTCAGCGGCATGACATCAAAGAGTCCGAAGATGCAGAGTATTTTCGAAATCATCCCGGCAGCTGCTCAAAGCCACAGCACGGTGCTGATCTGCGGTGAGACCGGCACAGGAAAGGAAATGATCGCCCGATCAGTTCATGAGCACAGCAGACGGTCCGACGGACCCTTTGTTGCGCTAAACTGCAGTGCCCTTCCGGATACCCTGCTGGAGTCTGAACTCTTCGGATATACTGCCGGAGCCTTTACCGGAGCAGATAAGGACAAGCCGGGAAGATTTGCCGCTGCCAAGGGCGGTACGCTGTTTCTCGATGAAATCGGCGACATTTCTCCGGCGGTGCAGGTAAAGCTTTTGCGCGTCCTGCAGGAGCGGCTGTATGAACCCCTCGGGTCAACTCAGCCTGTGGAGGCGGACGTCAGGATAGTCGCGGCTACAAACAAGGATCTCAAAAACCTGATATCTGAAGGAACCTTCAGGGAGGATCTCTTCTACCGCATCCATGTCATGCGTGTCGATCTTCCTCCTCTGCGGGAACGTAAGGAAGATATCCCTCTGCTTGCTGAACAGTTTATTGAACGCTTCAATGCACTGCAGCACAGACATATTCAGCGCTGTTCTCCGGAGACGATTTCCATGCTCATGGCATATCACTGGCCGGGGAACATCCGGGAACTGGAAAACATGATTGAACGGGCATTCATTCTCTGCACCGGCGATGAAATTGAAATCGGTCACCTTCCCGATGAAATTCTTGCATCAAGGCAGGTCGCTGTTTCTTCTAATATTCACAGCGCCCATGATCTGCTCGACGCCCAGTCTATCATGGGAGCGCTTGAACGGAACAATTACAACCGGCTTGCGGCAGCAAAGGAACTGGGAATTCACAAGGCAACTCTGTTTCGAAAGATCAACAAGCTGGGACTCAAGCTGCCGAAGTCGCACAATTGAGACTAAACTGCATACAAATGTCGCTTTTGCGCGACTAACCAGTACTGTTTGATTTCTTAACTTTAATCTCATTAAAGATTTACTAAACTCCTTTTTCTTGGCATACAAATTGCATGCTATAGGTATGAATACAGGAACAGCAGGATATGCCTGCTGCGGGATTCGGATCGCTCCGGTGTTTGACGTCTCAGATACGCTTATCGTGAGAGACCGCTCAGCAGCGGAATCTAACAAAAGACTGTACATTGATCCGGAAAGCGGCATCGCTCAGCGGTACGAGCTCATGAAATCCCATGGCATCGATACTCTGATATGCGGTGCTGTCTCCCGGGAGTATCAGGATTATCTGGAATTGAAGGGAATCTGGGTAATTCCCTTCCTTGCAGGTGATGTATTTGAGATACAGCGGGCATACGAGCAGGGACAGGCCTTACGCACCCAGTTTTACATGCCCGGATGCCGCTGTCTCGGGAAAAGAAATGAATTACCAATGAGAAGGAGGAAACAGTATGCCGGGTTTCGACGGAACAGGACCTGAAGGTATCGGTCCTTCAGGCGGACTGAGAGGATTCTGCGGAGGGTATCGGGGAAGACCGCTGAGAAGACGTGTGCGACGGATGATTCATCCTGATTATCCGGTAAGGCAGTTTGCCCCGCCGGAAGGAGCATACCCTGAATTCACTCGGGAAGAACGGATACAGGATCTCACATACCGCGCTGAGATGATCACCGGTGAGCTGGAGAACATACAGGCGGCAATTGAGCAACTGAAGGATAAAAGACAACAGGATAATGAATCATGAACATTGCATTCAGCGCAAAAAAATCAGGAATTTTTAATAAAATGGATGAGCGGTTTGCCCGGGCGGAAATTTTTCTCATCTACCATACGGAAGATCATACGTTCAGCCAGGCAGACAACACCAGCAGTCAGGAAGCTGCTCAGGGTGCGAGCATCAAAGCAGTAGAACTGCTGGTGAGAAACGAGGTTGATGCGGTGGTTACTGCAAAATGCGGCCCGAAGGCAGAACAGGCTCTGGAAGCTGCGGGAATTACCGTCTTCATTACGGATCAGAAAACGGTAACCCTGGCTCTTGATGATTTTTTACAGAACCATCCACAGGAGCTGTAGCTTCACCTATGACCATTGCAGCGGCATCAGGAAAAGGCGGAGCAGGAAAAACGTTTATTGCGGTCAATATGGCCGCAGCTGGAAGAATCAGCCTCTTTGACTTGGATGTTGAGGAGCCGAACGCACACCTCTATTTCCCGGGTAACCAGGTATCAAGTCGCCGGGTCTGCAGAAGTATCCCGGTAATTGATGAAAAGCAGTGTACGCTCTGCGGTGAGTGCAGCAGGTTCTGCGCATATCATGCCCTTGCGGTACTCGGAAGTACGGTTGTGTCCTTCCCGGAGCTGTGTCACAGCTGCGGCGGATGCACCAGGGTGTGTCCTCAAGCAGCTATAACTGAAACGGATATGAGCATCGGATCGGTGATTGAGTATGAGGGAACCTATGCACCGCTGGTTCAGGGAATATCAGACGTGGGTACGGCGGTTGTACCTCCGGTGATCCATCAGGCAGCTGGGTTCATCGATCCTGACCAGCTCGCAATCATCGATGCTCCTCCTGGAAATAACTGTCCGGCAATGGCTGCGCTTTCCTATGCGGACTTTGTCCTCGTTGTCGCTGAAGATTCTCCCTTCGGCCTGCATGATATGCAGTATTTGATCCGGGCGCTTCACGCCGCCTGCAAGCCCTTTACCGTAATCGCAAATAAAGCACAGCAGTCCTTCGGCGGCCTCATCGAACAGTACTGCAGGGATCATCAGTTTCCCTTTCTTATGAGCATCCCCGATGAACCTGAAATCCGCAGTGCCATGAGCGAAGGAGCACTGCTGATTGAAAAAGATCCGAGGTACCGAAGGATATTTGATCAGATACTGGAATCAGTCACTAAGGAACATATATGAATGAGCTTACGGTTCTCAGCGGCAAGGGGGGCACCGGAAAAACAACTCTAGCCGGTTCACTGGCGGAACTGTCATCTCCCTGCATTGCTGTTGACTGCGATGTTGATGCATCAAATTTGCATATGATTCTTCCGGGAATCTGCAGGCATCATGAAGCGGTTGTACTGGGCAGGACCGCAGTGGTTGATCCCGCACGGTGCAGCGGATGCGGAGCTTGCCTTCGGGCATGCCGGTTCAATGCCCTGCAATACGTAAATCATAAGGCGGCAGCATCATCAGTCCTCTGTGAAGGATGCGGCGTGTGTGCTCTGGTCTGTCCGAATCAGGCAGTAACGATGCAGGAGGAAATCAGCGGGCACTGGATGATAAGCAGTACTGCTGCGGGCAGCCTGTATCATGCAGAACTGGAAGCAGGTGGGGAAAATTCGGGGAAACTGGTGAGTCTGCTCCGCAGAAAGGCAAGAGCTGCCGCAGAGCAGCTTCAGCTCCGGTACGTGATTGGAGACGGACCGCCGGGAATCGGATGTCCCGTAATCGCTTCGCTGACCGGAACGACGGCAGCGCTGCTGGTGACTGAACCGACGACTGCGGCATTTCATGACCTGAAACGCATCGCTGAACTGCTTGCCCATTTTTCGGTTCCCGCCTTTCTCTGCGTGAACCGATGGGACATCAATCCTCGGATTACCAAAGAGATAGAAGCATACGCACTTGACAGCGGTATTGAACCTGTCGGGCGTGTTCGATACGACCGGGAAATTCTGCAGGCTCAATACCGGGGAGTTTCTGCAGTGAACCTTGATACACCTGCTTCCCGGGATATCAGGCTTCTGGGAGATCAAATATTTACAAGGATGGAAGCAACATGAACACAATTGCGGTATTGTCAGGGAAGGGAGGAGTCGGGAAAAGCACGGTTGCAGTAAACTTAGCCGTAACCCTTTCACAGCAGCAGTTCCGGGTAGGTCTGCTTGATGCAGATATTCACGGGCCGAGTGTGCCGGTCATGCTCTCCCTAGACAAGCAGAAGGCCTTCGCCTCGGATGAGGGAATAATTCCGCTCACCTACGGGACTCTTCAGGTCATGTCGATCGGCCTGCTGCTGGAAGAAAAAGACGATGCCGTTATCTGGCGCGGTCCGATGAAAATGCAGTTTCTCCGGCAGATGGCACAGGAAGTACGGTGGGGGGAACTTGATTATCTTGTAATTGATGCCCCGCCGGGTACCGGGGATGAGCCCCTTTCCATTTGCCAGGTATACGATCCCCTTGCCGGAGCAGTGGTGGTGACAACACCTCAGAAACTCTCTGCAGTCGATGTACGCAGATGCATCACCTTCTGCAGAAAAGCTGAGCTGCCGGTGCTCGGCCTTATTGAGAATATGAACATGCTGATCTGCCCGTCCTGCGGTGAAGCGATCAGCCTGTTTCCCCATGGAAGCAGCTCGAAGACAGCAGAGGAAATGCATGTTCCGTTTCTCGGTTCAATTCCCTTTTCTCCTGAGATCGCCAGGATGTCCGACGATGGAATTCCGGCAGCTGATGCAGCCGGTCCTGCTAAGGAGATATTTCAGAAGTTAACCGAATACATTACGGAGGGATTATTATGCACATAGCAGTAGCAGTTTCAGACAATCAGGTTGCAGTACATTTCGGTCATTGCGACGTTTTCAGAGTATTCCATATCATTCCAGATACCTCAGAACTAGATGAGATACAGGAATTCACCCCTCCGCCACATGAACCGGGTCGGCTGCCGCTCTGGCTGAAACAAATTGGAGCATCAGTGGTAATATCCGGCGGGATGGGACAGCGGGCCCAGGAGTTATGCCGGCAGCATCATATTGAACCGATTTGCGGAGTCTCTCAGAAAGACCCGGAAGAGGCGGTACGAGCGTTTCTCGCAGGAAATATCACCGGAGGGGAAAATCTCTGCGACCACTGACCGTTATTTCTGCTCTGTCGGAGGTGCAGCATCTATATCGGGTACGGTATCGTTTTTCCGTTTTTTCTTCTTTTTCTTTTTCCCGTTCTCTTTTGCAAACTTCTCGTCAAAGGTAGTATTTATTTCCTGTTCAAGGTGTTCTATGGAAGCAGGCTTCTTCTTTCTTCGGTACCCGAGGGCAAAGGGAAGCATGATCAGCACCCCGATGAGCAGGGAAATAAATATCGTCACATATACAGGGATGCGCTCCACCGTAAAGAATACGAAGGAAATATCTGACACGTTATCTATGTTGAATGAGATAAACAGCACCAGCAGCGTTACCGCTGCGACAGAACCGATAATTTTCCACATTGCACCACTTCTCCCGTAAAGGTATTCCCCTGCAGACCCGTCAGCCGGACTTGATACATGCCGCCGATGTGCACATGATCTTCTGCTGGAAGAATTACCATGTCGTCATGCTCGCTGCGCGCCAGGAGTTCATTATGATCCTTTTTCGTGGGCGCTTCAACCAGTACCGTTTCAATTCCGTCGATTCTTCTCTTCTTCTCCTCCCGGGAAATTCTCCGCTGCGTTTCAATTACCTGTTTCAGCCGCTGAAGCTTCAGCTCTTCTGACAGCTGTTCCGGCAGATCCACCGCCCTGGTCCCCTCCCGGGGATTGAAGTAATAGGTAAATGCGTCGCTGCAGGAGACCTGCTCCATAAGATCAAGGGTGAGATCCAGATCCTCCTCGCGTTCACCGGGAAAACCTATGAGCAGGTCTGTGGAGAAGGTAATGTCGGGGACGCTGTTTCGAAGCCCCTCAACCAGAGAGAGATAATGCTCCCGGGTGTATTTCCGGTTCATCGCCTGCAGGATACGGTTTGAGCCGTGCTGAACCGGCAGATGAAGATGTCTGCATATTGCAGGGTACCGGCTCATAAGATCTCCAAGTTCCGGAGACAGATCCTTCGGATGGGCGCTGAGAAACCTGATCCACGCAACAGACTGCACTTTGGAGGCTATCTGCTCAAGGAGATCAAGAAATTCGACGACGCTTTCACCGCGCTGATACCGGTAGGAGTTGACATTCTGTCCGAGCAGGGTGATCTCCCTCACCCCCTTCTCCTCCAGCTGAGCAATTTCATCATAGATCTCCAAAGGATCCCTGGAGACTTCCCGGCCGCGGACATGGGGAACGATGCAGTAGCTGCAGAAATTATTGCATCCGTTCATGATCGGCACAAAGGACCGCAGTTCCCCTTCCTTGTGATGAGCCTGCTGGAATTCATAAGTGGTAATTGTTTTTTCCTGACCCGTAAGATAGGAGATGATATGATTCTTTCCGGCAGTTCCGATGATGAAGTCAACTCCCTGTTTCGACAGCTCCTGATCAATCAGCCGTTCCGCCATGCATCCGGTAAGCACGATCTTTACCGAGTGCTGCTCCTTGATATGCTTGAAGTACCCGAGTCTTCCCCATATCCGGCTTTCTGCGGTCTTCCGAACGGAACAGGTGTTTAATATCACCACGGTGGCTTCCTCAGGATATTCCGCAGGGGTATATCCGTGGTGAAGCAGATCGATTTCCAGGGCATTTGACTCTGCAAAGTTCATTTGGCAGCCGTAGGTCTCAAGCCAGTATTTCTGCGGTGACTTCTCCATCAGCGTACAGCTTCCTTGTCTTCAAAAGATCTGACGGTGTTGTACATCAGCATAGCAATGGTCATGGGACCGACTCCTCCGGGAACCGGGGTAATAGCGGAGACCTTTTCGAAGACCCCGTCATAGTCGACATCACCGACTAAGCGATATCCCCGTTTCTTTGACGGATCATCAACACGATTCACCCCAACGTCAATAACCACCGCTCCCGGTTTCACCATGTCCGGAGTAATCATCCCCGCCTTCCCGACAGCGGCTATGAGAATATCAGCCTGGCGGGTATGGTCGGCAAGGTCCTTTGAGCGGGAATGACAGACGGTGACCGTGGCATCTCCCCTGCCCCCTTTCCTCAGCAGCAGATTCATCAAAGGCTTTCCGACGATATTGCTCCGGCCGACTATGCAGACATGCTTTCCGGAAATTTCGATACGGTTGCGCACCAGCAGTTCAATAATCCCGTTGGGAGTGCACGGCAGAAATCCCGGAACACCGGCTATGAGCCTGCCGAGGCTCACCGGGTGGAACCCGTCAACATCCTTATCGGGATCGATGGTCAGCAGCACCTGATGCTCCTCAATATGGTCCGGCAGGGGCAGCTGCACCAGGATGCCGTCTACCTGATTATCCTCATTGAGCTCCTC
>PWKH01000014.1 GCA_003559765.1 Spirochaetaceae bacterium | reverse complement strand
TCGAACATATCAGTGTTCAGCGGTTTCCGGGTGATTCCTTCAAGAGCCGAGGGGCCGATAAACTCCAAGGCCTTTTCGGTAACCAGACAGTCCACATCGAACCCGTCCTGCACCAGCTTTGATGTCAAATCCGCCGCTTTATAGGCAGCGATCGATCCGCTGACTGCAATAAGAATGTTCGCAGCCCTGCTCTTTTTTGCATCCTTCGTATTATGAACTGATTGCGGTAACTCTGACATTATCTATCAACCTCACTGATCCAATTTGCACAGCAGCAAGCAGTCTGTCTTCAACCTGCTGCAGATATTCCACCGCAAACCCTTGAGCAGCAAGCTCCTGTGCAGCAGATTCAGCCGCACCCGCACAAGGATTCCGGGCATATTTCGACAGTACTTCGTACAATCGGGCCGCCTGGTTACGCTCTGAGCTGCTGAGCAGCTCATTTCTCGAACTGCAGGCCAGCCCGGAGTCCTCACGGACCACGGGACAGGCTATGATTTCAGTATCCAGGAAAAAGGCTTCTGCCATTCCTTTGATCAGCTTATACTGCTGCCAGTCCTTTTCTCCAAAGTAGGCTGCCTTTGCTTCGGTCAGCAGCAGCAGCTTCAATACAACGGTCAGCACACCGGAAAAATGACCCGGCCGGTTCCTCCCGCACAACTGACCGGAGAAGTCCTTTTCCACGACGGAATACCGGCAGCTGTCCGGATAGAGATCATCATAGCCGGGCAGAAAAAGATAATCTGCTTTGATGTCTGTCAGTTTCGCGATATCCTCCTCAATCCTGTTTGGATAATCCCGCAGATCCGTCGGATCATTAAACTGGGTAGGATTTACAAAGATGCTGACTGCCAGCAGATCCTGCTCAGCCTGAGCCCGCTCCATGAGACTCAGATGCCCCTTATGCAGAGCACCCATGGTAGGCACAAACCCCGTCTTCAGGCCGGCTGCAGTGTTCTGCTCCATGGTCTGCTTCCACATGACCGGATTCTGTATCTGTATCATGCATAACTCTCTTTTTCTGATGGAAATTCTCTGGTTTTCGTCTCCTGGACATAGGTGTTGAGGGCCTCAATTATGAGTTCTGCACCGGCAATCTGTTTTCGTACAAACTTTGGAGTATGGCCGACACTCATACCCAGCAGGTCCTGCAGAACCAGCACCTGCCCGTCAACGGCGGCTCCTGCGCCGATACCAATTACCGGAATGGTCAGCTCATCCGCCATCATCTCTGCAAGACGTGCCGGCACACATTCAACAACAAGGGAAAAACATCCGATTTCCTGAAGGCTTCGAGCATCAGCCCGTACAGCCTCACCCGCCTCATCGGTTCTTCCCTGAACCTTGTAGCCGCCGAGGAGGTGCACCGACTGCGGGGTTAATCCCAGATGTCCCATCACCGGAACTCCCGACTCAATGATATGACCGATTATCTCCTGCTGTCCGGCAAGACCCTCAATTTTAACTGCATCAGCTCCTGCTTTCATCAGCACTTCAACCGTATCCATAGCATGATGAAGCCCCTTGCGACAGCTGAGAAAAGGCATATCGCTGATAACAAATGCATCCGGAGCCCCCCTTCTGACTGCCCGTGTATGCAGAGCTATCATCTGTGCATCGGCCTGGGTGGTATCACGCAGCCCATGCATAACCATGGCTGCACTGTCTCCAACCAGCAGACAGTCTATTGAAGACCGGGCCGCCAGAGCGGCGCTCCAGCTGTCATAACTGGTCACCATGGCTATGGGATTGTTTTTTTTCTTCATTGCTGAAAAATCATGAATTGTCACGTGCATCCTCCTGTAAGCAGGTTCGCTGACATACACTGCAGCAGTGAGGACCTGAGACCAGGGGAAGAACAGGTTCGGCAAGCAGCATGACCACGGGATGGTCTCCGCCGAAGGGAAGAAATAATAAAGCGAACGGAGGGAACGTGTAGCTGTTTTTCCTGAAGAAACACAGTTCCAGGAGAAAGCCCGTTGGAAAGAAGCATTTTTTGGTACCTGTCCCGCAAAGATCAAGTCCTAACGTATCCAATTTATACAGTCACGTCATGGTTTGGTCGGTGTGCGTAACACATCACCGCCTTGTATCTGCTGTAATAATTCCGATTTACCGTTTCTTCGTCAAGAGGCAATTGATGTCTCAGGGAATGTTTATGAAGTCCTTGAAAACCCAACGTTGAGCATGCTCTGTCTGTCCATACCCAGTTTTCGGACAGCTAGAGCCAGTCAGGCAGCATACCTGATGAGGATACTGCCTTAACCCGTGACACCATGACAGGAAACAAGAAACTTCAGTCCTTCAGCGGCTGCAGAGGCAGCCTGCTGAAGGCACATGTGCAGCTCATGCTGCGGTATCAGTAGATTCCCCGGTTCAGTCCATCCTGAATTGCCGATATTACCTTGTTCGCCCGTACCGTAGCTCCGGTAAATCCATCAATATCCTCGATGATATCTCCTGGGGCATACAGATCATACACTGCATCCAGAGGCTCGCCATCCAGGTATTCTGCTATCTGCTGGTGCTGCACCAGCACCGGATAATACTGATCCCCTTCACTCATCCGCCGGTAGTCTTCACCGCCGTAATTAAGTACCCGATACGTCAGCCTGGAAATGTGATTATCCTCCAGATAGAACTGAACTCCAACCTGCTGGTAACCGCTGTCTGCGTAGGTACCCCGGTAGCGTCCGTCGGGATAGGTTCTTCCAGTACGGACTGTTTCCTCTGCAGGGGTATACAGCCCGCGATTCAAGCCGTCCATCATCGCAGAAAAAATCTTGTTTGCACGTACCGTAGCTCCGGAGAAACCGTCAACATCATCAAGGAAGGAACCCGGCTCATAGAGGTCGAATATGGTTTCAAGCGGCTGCCCCTCCAGATACTGGGCTGCCTGCTGGTGCTGCACCAGCACCGGATAATACTGATCTCCTTCACTCATCCGTCGATAGTCCTCACCGCCGTAAAACAACCTGCGGTAGGCAACATTGGAAATGGTTTGGTCCGTAAGCTGAAACTGGATGCTGATCTGCTGATATCCGCTGTCAGCATACACCCCTCGGTAGCGGCCGTCCGGGTAGCTGCCGATATTCCGGGAAACTTCCCCTGCCGGTGTATACAGCCCGCGGTTCAAGCCGTCATTAACTGCAGAAAGCACCTTGTTAGCCCGCATCGTAGCACCGGAAAAACCGTCAACATCTTCGATAAAGTCGCCGGGAGCATACAAGTCATCCTTTGCCTCTACCGGTTTCCCCTCGAGATGCTCAATGAGCTGCTGGTGCTGCAGGACAACCGGATAGTACTGGTGTGATTCATTCATTCTCCGATAGTCTTCTCCCCCGTAAAACAAATATCGGTAACTGAGGTTCGCAAACTCCCCGTCCCGCACATCAAACTGGATACTGACCTGCTGGACTCCGCTGTCCTCAAATATTCCCCGGTATCGTCCATCAGCATACACCGCATCATCTGGTTCAGGGGGCAGCTCTTCTGCCGGCTCCGCTTGGGGTTCTGCAGGGGCAGCCGCGGGCGCCTCTTCAGTTTCAGAACATCCTGTCAATACGATACTCAGAGCAAGCACGAGAACCATACCCAATAATACTTTTTTCATACATCCTCCATTTCTAAAAAACCTTTATATACATGACCAGATTGGTAGTCAATACACTCGCATTATTTCTGCTACCACCGCAATAACTCACAGATGAAATACGTCAAATTTCCGGTTCTTTTCAATACCCCAGGGATTATCATGCACCAGATGCTCCCGGACGCCTGCATATACCCGTTTGGAATTATCAGAATTTCAGATATTCCCTCTCTGCTTCCCTCCGCCCTCAGCATCAAACTGGTGGTTTGAAGCAACCGGGCTGTCCCACAGTGATTGAACCATCGAGCATCCGAATCTCGCTGACCTGTGCGGCTCTGCATAAAGATGCCAGATGCAGGGGAGTGCCTTCCCTTCTGCCGCAGAACCGTATAAACAATCCGAATATTCTGGTATGCTGAACACGCCAGCCGCTGCACTCAGCTGCGGCGCAATGATACGCTCTGATTTGGAGGAACCATGAAAACCATTACCATAACCAACCCCTTTGAAATTGCACTCAGAGAACAGGATAGACCTGTCCCCGGGAAAGGAGCAGCACTGCTGAAAATGAGATACGGCGGCATCTGCGGCACCGATCTGAATATCTATCGGGGCACCTTCGCCTTTGCATCATATCCCAGGATTCCGGGGCATGAATTCTCAGCCGAAATTGTCGAGGCAGAACCGGGGACGGGACTTGAACCAGGCATGGCGGTAACGGCTAACCCCTACTTCAACTGCGGTACCTGCTATTCCTGTCAGCGGGGATTCGTCAACTGCTGCACCTCCAACCAGACCTTAGGAGCTCAGCGGGACGGCATATTCTCTGAGTACATCACCCTCCCTGCTGAGCGGATCTATGACGGCCGCGGCCTCTCTGCGAAAACCCTTGCCCTGATTGAGCCGTTCTGCATCAGTTATCACGGAGTGCAGCGGGCATCCGTGCAGCCCGGTGATACGGTGCTGGTCATCGGCGCCGGTCCAATCGGTATCTTCGCCGCAATGGCGGCGAAACACCGCGGAGCTTCCGTATATGTCTGCGACATCTCAGAAGATCGCCTTGCCATGGCTTCATCCTTCGGGGCGGACGGGGTCATTCTGAATGACAGTCCCGGTGCACTGGAGCAGCAGACCGCAGAGATAACCGGCGGCAGGGGATTCGATGCGGTCATAGAGGCCGTCGGCATGCCGGGAACCTTTCAGAACAGCATTGATGCGGCAGCCTTCAGAGGACGGGTGGTGCTTATCGGTATCAGCAAACAGTCCCTGGACTTCAAATTCAGCGTCATTCAGCAGAAGGAACTGGATGTATACGGTTCAAGAAATGCAGTGCGCAAGGACTTCCTGGAGCTGATTGATCTGGTATCAAAGGGGGTGTTCAGCATCGACAGGATGATCACCGATGTCTATAAAGCATCCGATGCCGCAAAGGCGTTTTCGGATCTCCATGAAGAGGGCGGTTCGAAGATGAAGGTTCTGCTGGAGTTCTAAAGGCTTCCCCGGTTCAAAGATCTTCGGCTTCGGTGCAGGAGTCGCAGATCAGCGGCCGAGCTGAAGCAGGATCAGATTAAGGATGAACAGCCCGACATGGAATGTCCCATGGGACACCATGGCTGTCTCAAGATTCCGCTTCCAGAACAGCCATCCGAAGAGGACTCCTCCGAAGCTGTTGAGCAGTATGGTTCTCACCACCAGCAGCGGAGTAAGTTCTGCCACTGATGCCAGTGCAGGCAGGTGTCCTGCCCCGAAAAGCAGGGCCGCCAGCACCACGGCACTCCACAGCAGCGCCGGCTTCGGCCGGCCTTCCCCTTTCTGCAGGAGTCTCCAGCCGATCCATACCAGAACGCTCATTACTCCCCAGCGAAGCAGCAGCTCCTCCACAATCCCGCCGTAGAATACTCCTACCAGGAGATTGGTCAGCAGGGCAGTCGTGTCGGCTGCGGCCTCAGCAGTCACAACTGCTGTTTCGGCAGTTCTGAAGACAAACTGATCTAAGAGCACCACTAGTATCAGAAATACGATTCCGCTGATGCATGCCAGAGGAATATGGGGCACCAGTTCTGGAAGCACCGGACTCTTCCGACGAAGGCGGTCAACGGTAAGGGAGCGCAGCCCGACACGATGGGCCACCAGCAGCCCGACAGCCGAGGCAGCTGCCGTCAGCACCAGGCTGTTGAGCAGAGCCGCAAGCAGACCAAGCATGAAGGAACCCTCGTCGATCAATTCCGCGGCATGCAGCTGTTCG
>PWKH01000025.1 GCA_003559765.1 Spirochaetaceae bacterium | reverse complement strand
GGGGATATCCCATTTATCGCCGCAGGCAAGACCGAGAAAGGAGCGCTCCATGGCAAGCAGGGTTGCGTAGTGGATGTTGAGCTGATCAATCGTGCGATGAGAGGCCCAGCCTACCGACCAGCAGGCGCGGGAAATGATCAGCTCCCTCAGAGCTTCCCGCCGTTTCGGGGTGAGCTTCTTGGAGTCCTTCAGCTGTTCGACGGGAAAGTCTGCAGGAAGCAGGACCGCCGCCGCGGTAACCGGACCTGCCAGGGGGCCTCTTCCGGCTTCATCTATTCCGATGCAATATTCCATAAATGTGAGTATATAATGAAACTTCCGGGTTCGTACATTACTTTTAATGATATACGCGGTATGATATACTCACATATCGTACCGATTAACCCTGTGCGATGATAAGGAAGCAGATACATCGTGTTTTTAAAAAGCGTAGAACTGTTCGGATTTAAATCCTTTGCAGATAAAAGTAAACTCATGTTTTCAGAGGGAATTAGCGCCCTCCTCGGACCCAACGGGTGCGGAAAAAGCAACATTGTGGATGCTATCAAATGGGTGCTGGGGGAGCAGTCAACCAAGACGCTTCGGGCCAGTAAAATGGGTGAGGTCATCTTCAACGGCACGGAGCACCGCAAAGCCCTGAATGTTGCTGAAGTGACCCTGGTTATTTCCAATGATGAAGGCTACCTGCCCATGGACGTCTCCGAGATATCCATCAAGCGCCGGGTGCACCGGTCGGGTGAAGGGGAGTACTTCATCAACGGCACCCCGGTGAAACTCAAGGATATCCGGGAGCTGTTCTTCGACACCGGCATCGGCAAGGCGGCCTATTCCATCCTGGAGCAGGGAAAGATCGATCAGATTCTCTCCCACCGTCCCGAGGACCGGCGGTACATCTTTGAAGAGGCCGCAGGAATCACCCGCTACAAGATGAAAAGCGCCGAGGCGGAGCGGAAACTTGGATCCACCGAGGATAACCTCAGGCAGATCAACGGAATTCTCAAGGAAGTCACCCGAAGCTATAAAACCCTCAAGGCCCAGGCGCAGCGTGCGCAGCGGTATCAGGAGCTGCAGAAGGAGATATTTGAACTCGAAGTTGACATCCAGCTTTCCAGACTCAAGGAACTGCTGACCCGCCGGGAGGACAAGCAGAACGTCCTCAAGGAAGGCAAGCAGCGGCAGCAGGAGCTCAAAGAAAAAATCAGCGCTCTGCAGCAGGAGCTTGAGAGCGGCATCGATCAGGTGAATGAGCTTTCGAAAAAGCGCGTGGAGATCCATAACCGGCTTCAGCGGCTTGATGAACTGCGGAGCAGCAAGGCTAACCAGATATCTCTGCTGTATGACCGCATGAAGGATTTTTCCACCACCGAGCAGGAAGCGCAGAACCGGCGGCAGGTGCTTCAGGAGCGGATCGACCGGGATGCCGGAGAAATCGAACAGTATGTACAGCAGCAGAAGCAGGTTCTGGAAGATATCGAGCAGACTGAGGGTGAGATCGAGCAGTTTCAGAAGAACATTGAATATGCCGAAGAGCGTATTGCTGAGAATGAGCAGACCGTAGAAACTGAAGAGCAGCGCATAGGTGAGCTTGAGCGCGCTCAGCGGGAGCTTCATGCCCAGCTGAATGATCTTACCGAGGATATCGTCAGCCAGCTTGACCGTGAACTGAAGGAGTCTGGATACTCAGCATCCCAGCGAAGCGAACTTGAAGAGCAGATGAATCAGCGCTTCAACAGCCTCAAGGCCCGGGTGGACCGCAACGTCTCCTATTTCAAGGACCTGCGCGGCTCTGCGGGATCGCTGACGCCGGAGATGGCCTCAGAAATGCGTACACTGATGCAGGAGACCGGCAGTTCCCTTGCTGATCTCCAGGAGCTGTTCAATGAGTACACAGAAGCTGTCCCCACGTTTATCGACGATTTTCTCGCCCCTGAAGGCATTATCACCCGGAAGCGGGAAATAGACCGGCAGATAAGCTCCAACAGCAGCCAGATCACCCAGAAACGCAGCCTCATCGGTGAGCTGAGAAACGAGAACACCCAGCTGCGGGAGAAGCTTCGTTCCTATCTTCAGACGCTGGAGGATCTTCGGGTGAGTCTTGCGGATCTCAGCAGCACAAAGCAGCAGCTTGCTTCATCCATCCAGGATCTTCAACGCCGGGTCTCAGAGCAGGAAGTGATGCATGATGAAGCCCTCAGGGATGCGGAGATTGCTCAGAGTCGCGCCCAGGAGACCCAGGAGCGCATCAATGCGCTTGACCAGGAGCGGCAGGATCACGCCCGGGAGGAGAAGCAGCTGCGCAATGATGTGGAGGGGCTCGATCACCAGGTGAGCGAATATTCCAACACCATGGAGGTGAAGCGCAGCGCCCTGGAGCGGCATCAGGAAGAGCGGGATATGCTGAACCAGCGGGTCGACCGGGCCGAAGTTGAGGTTGAATCCCTTGAAGAGGATATTAACGGGGTGTATACCCAGTTCGAGGAGCTCCATGCCCGAAGCCTCCGGGAGTTTGATTCCCGGGTGTTTTCCGAACATATGGACCGGATGAAAGCCCGGGAGAAACTGCGAAGCCTTCGAACGGAACTGCGGGAACTGGGCCAGGTGAACCATATGGCCGCGGAGGAGTTTGCAGAGGTCAAGGAGCGCTATGATTTTCTGCATAAGCAGATGAATGATCTGATTGCGGCGAAGCAGAACCTGGAGCAGATCACTACGGAGATCAAGGAGAAATCCCAGCAGCTGTTTACCGAAACCTACAATCAGATTAAAACTAACTTTCATACCATGTTCAGGAGGCTCTTCGGCGGAGGACGCGGGGAGCTGAGGCTGGTAGATCCGAAGCAGGTACTGACCTCGGGGATTGAAATCCTGGCACAGCCTCCGGGGAAGAAGCTTGAGCGTATTTCCCTGCTTTCCGGCGGTGAGCGGTCCCTGACTGCCGTCGCCCTGCTGTTTGCCACGTATATGGTGAAGCCCTCTCCCTTCTGCATTCTTGATGAAATCGATGCGGCCCTTGATGAAGCCAATGTGGGAAGATTTCTCGGAGTGCTGGAGGATTTCGGCAGGGATTCGCAGTTTATCATCATCACCCATAACAAGAAGACCATTATCGGGGCGTCTGCCATGCTCGGGGTCACGATGGAGGAACCCGGAGTGAGTAAGGTGATAACCTACCGGCTCAGCGACCAGCCCCAGCGGCAGACGGCGGAAGTGTAGATTGTGCCGCCCGTGTTGACCAACCTCGTGAAATACGGTATAAAATCATGTGGCAGAATAGGTAAAAGTAGGTGCTATGCTTGAAAAGATAAGTGATAAATTCAATGACGTGATACGGCAGGTATCCGGAAAGAGCAAGATTTCGGAGAAAAACGTTCAGGATGCCGTTGAAGAAATAAAACTCGCCCTCTTGGAAGCAGACGTGAACCTGCGGGTGGTCCGGCGGTTTGTGAACCGGACTATGGAGGATGCCAGGGGGGAGCAGGTCCTTAAGTCGGTCAATCCAGGACAGCAGTTCGTCAAGATTGTCCATGACCGGCTGGTTGAACTGCTGGGGGATACCCGGCAGGATCTGGAGCTCAAAGGACCCGACACCACTTCAGTCATCCTGATGATGGGGCTTCAGGGATCCGGCAAGACCACCACTGCGGCTAAGCTGGCCAGCCGGCTGCAGAAGGAGGGAAGGCGGGTGCTGCTGATTGCAGCGGATTTGGTTCGTCCGGCGGCGGTGACCCAGCTGCAGATTCTGGGCGAGCAGATCGGCGTCGACGTGTATGCCGAAGATCCCAATCGGGTGAAGGATCCCGTGCAGGTGGTGAAGGCGGGTCTGAAGCGGGCGAAGAAGGAGCTCTACGATACCGCTATCGTGGATACTACCGGACGGCTTCATCTTGACGAAGAGATGATGAAGCAGATTACCGCAATCTACCGGGAGGCGAAGCCTGATGAGGCTCTCTATGTAGCTGACTCCATGACCGGGCAGCATGCGGTGACCATAGCCAAGGAGTTCCATCAGCAGGTCGGCATCGACGGGGTGATCCTTACGAAGTTCGATTCCGATACCCGGGGCGGAGCCGCTCTGTCGATCAGGACCGTTACGGGAAAACCGATCAAGTTTATCGGTGTGGGAGAGCGGATCGAGGATCTCGATCCCTTTTATCCGGACAGGATCGCTTCAAGAATCCTTGGAATGGGGGATGTGGTCTCCCTGGTTGAGAAAGCTCAGGAAGGGTATACCCAGCAGGATGCTGAGCGGATGCAGAAAAAGCTCGCCTCCGCTACCTTTACCCTCCAGGACTATCTTGAACAAATTCAGAAAATGAATAGTATGGGACCAGTAAGTTCCTTGCTTGAGATGATTCCCGGAGCAAAGGGAAATATTGACGAAGATGATATCGACATGGAGAAGATCAAGCGGGAGCAGGCGATTATCCAGTCGATGACCCTCAGTGAACGGAATAATCACCGTATCTTCGGACCGTCGAGAAGAAAACGGGTTGCGAAAGGAAGCGGTACGTCGGTGTACGATGTGAACCGGGTGATCAAGAATTTTGAAAAAATGCGGCTTATGATGAAAAAAGTTGCGAAAAATAAGAAATATCAATCAGACATGCTCAAACAGATGGGTATGCAGTAGCAGTTGCGCAGGAGGCACACGTGAGTATCAAGATCAGACTGAAGAAGTTTGGAACTAAAAAACGGCCCTATTACCGAATTGTAGTAATGGATTCCAAATCCCCCAGAGACGGGAAGACCCTTGACGAGGTCGGACTGTATCATCCCATAGAGAAACAGGGTGAGCAGGTCCGGGTGAATGAAGAAAAGATCAACGGATGGATTCAGAAGGGAGTTCAACCTACATTAACCGTGAAACGGGTGCTCAATAAGAACAATATCTATTTCAACCGCGAGGCTCAGTAGATCTTCGACTGGGATATAAGGAGCCGACATGGAAAAAGATCTCGTTGAATACATAGCGAAGTCGCTGGTGGACGAACCTGCTGAGGTGGTGGTGAACATCATTGAAGGGGAGAAGTCCACCATACTGGAGTTAAAGGTCTCTCCCAATGATATCGGGAAGGTAATCGGGAAGCAGGGACGGATCGCCAAGGCAATCCGGACGATTCTCAGCGCTTCAGCGACCAAGACTGGAAAACGGGTAGTATTGGAAATCCTGGACTGATGGAAAAACTGGCAACCGGAATGATCCGAACCTCCCACGGTGTGCGGGGTCATATGAAAATTCGGACTTTCTCCGGAGAACATGCCCATCTTGAGAAGCTCCATGAGGTGACTCTGAAGAAGGGAGACCGTGAAATAACCTGCGGGCTTGAATCGGTAAAACCCTTCCATGACGGAGCCCTGATCAAGCTTCAGGGCATTGATTCTCCCGAGGCGGCGAGAAGCTACAGCGGCTGGGAGATCTGGGTGAACCGGGAAGATGCCCCTCAGCTTGAGGAGGGTGAATACTACTTCGCCGACCTCAGCGGAGCAGACCTGATCTGCAGCGGGGAGGTGGTGGCGAAGGTGGTGTCCGTGAGCAGCACTGCGGCATCGGAACTGCTTGAGGTGGTGAACGACCGCGGCACCTTCTTCATCCCCTTCGTGGATCAGTTTGTCGGCAGGGTCTCCGCAGCCGATAAGACCATCGAGCTTAAGGACCGTCGGTTAGTGGAATGAAATACAGCATACTGACGTTGTTCCCGGAGATCATTGAGGGATATCTCAATGCCTCCATTATGATGAAGGCCAGGGAACGGGGGCTGATCAGCACCGAAGTGGTGCAGATCCGTGATTTTGTCTGTGACCGACACAGAACCTGTGATGATGCCCCCTACGGGGGAGGAGCGGGGATGGTCATGAAGGCCGAACCGGTGAGCAGGGCCCTCGATTCGGTCAGTGCCGCCGATAAACGGGTAGTGTACCTGACTCCGTCGGGAAATCCCTTCACCCAGGGTTATGCTGAAGATCTGGCCCGTGAGTCCGAACTGGTCTTTCTCTGCGGCCGCTACGAGGGGGTTGATCAGCGGATCATTGATGAGTACGTTAGTGATGAGATATCTATCGGTGATTATGTGATTTCCTCCGGCGAGGTTGCCGCACTGGTGGTCATCGACGGGGTATACCGGCTGCTCGATGGGGTGATCAGTTCTGAATCCCTGGAGGAGGAGAGCTTCACCCATGGGCTGCTGGAGTATCCCCATTATACCAGACCGGCGGAATTCAGGGGCCGGAAGGTGCCGGAAGTGCTGCTTTCGGGAAATCATCGGGAAATAAGCCGGTGGAGACTGAGGAAACGGATAGAAAAAACGGTAAAAAACCGTCCGGAACTTCTTGAGACGGTCGACATAAATGAAGAAATACGCAATATTCTAGATGAATTAGCGATGAAAGGGGAATGACATGGACGTGATCAAGGCAATTGAAGCCGAACAGATGAAAGACAATGCAGAGAACTTCCGCATCGGTGATACCGTGCAGGTTCACTTTAAAATTGTAGAAGGGGAGACCGAACGTATCCAGGTTTTTGAAGGTCTGGTAATTGCGAAGAAAAACGGCGGTCTGAACAGAACCTTTACCGTCCGGAAGATATCCTACGGAATCGGTGTAGAGCGGGTGTTTCCGCTGCACTCACCAAGGATTGATAAAGTAGTGGTAACCAGACGAGGCCGGGTACGGCGTTCAAAGCTCTACTACATCCGTGACCGGGTCGGTAAGGCGGCGAAGGTTCAGGAGCTGGTGAAAAAAAAGCACTAATTCCCTGGATTGGTAAGGAATCATATGTCTGAACGTAGTTCCAGCCGGCAGCGGCGGTCAAAATCAGGTAAGCGCAAGAAACGGAATAAGGGCGGCCGAAAAGAACAGTTCCCTCAGCCCCGGGATACAAGCCCGGTACACTGCTCAGTCTGCGAAAAACCGATTGAAATCATTTCAACCGCTGTCACCGGATTTTCCGATGATGAAGTCTCTCACCTGGAATGTGTTATCAAGCAGCTCGAAGCAGTCGAGGAGCTCACCAGCTGCCAGCGCATCATCTATGCAGGGCAGGGGGCATTCGCTGTGGTCGAGTATAAGAATGAGCACAAGCAGGGGCCCTTCTCCGTCGTCCGGCGGATAACCCATGAGACTGCTGAAGGGAAGAAGAAGCTGAATCAGACGATCCAGTACCGGCTTCCTCCGGTGAGCATGTAGGAAAGGAGCGGCATCATGATGAGGGCGGTTCTGCCGGGGACCTTTGATCCCCCTACGATGGGACATATAAATGTGATTGAGCGGGCCGCAAAATTCTGCGATACCCTCTACGTGCTGATTGCAGTGAATGAGATGAAGCAGTGCTTCTTCAGCGAGCAGGAGCGGTTCGACATGATGAAGGATCTGCTGGGGAAAAATCCAAATGTTATTGTTGCTACCTGGCAGGGACTGGTAGTTGATTTCTGCATCAAGCATGATATCCAGGTAATCCTCCGGGGTGTCAGGGCTCTGGCTGATTTCGGATACGAGTTTGAACTGGCGATGACCAACAAGCAGCTCAACCCGGATATCGACATTATGTTTCTGCCGACCGATCCGAAGTATTTTGTGCTGCGGTCATCGGCAATCAAGGAAATGGCTGCCTACGGTGCAGATATTTCAAAAATGGTTCCGCCCAGCGTGGCGAAGATGATGAAAAAGAAACTGGGAGTTTGACAAAAAACTCCATTTGTGTTGACAAAAATACGGGTTATGGGGTACCTTCTGGGTACCCATAGGCAGTATGAAACTAGAAACGAAAGGGGATGATACACTATGGCTGTTCCAAAGTATAAGGCTTCGAAGGCGAGAACTCGCAGACGAAAATCGGTGAATATGAAACTCACGGCTCCGCAGCTGATGGAATGCACCACCTGCGGTAACAAGGTGCTTCCGCATCGAGTTTGTCCGAAATGCGGGTTTTATCGTGGTAAGCAGGTGCTTGGAGAAGAAGAAATCGGTTAACCTAAGAAGGAGCTTAATATGGATGATCTGTTTGGAAAAATGAAAGGACTTATTGCTGAGAAACTTGAAATCGAGGAAGATTCCATTACCCTTGATTCTTCTTTTCGTAAGGATTTAGGTGCTGACAGTCTCGATACCTACGAACTGGTGTACGCCATTGAGGAAGAACTGGGAATCACCATTCCTGACGAAAAGGCGAATGAATTCGAGACCGTTCGAGATGCAGTAGAGTACCTTGAAAGTCAGATGAAATAGTAGATGCTGCTTCCAGTCAGATGATGATTCAAAAGGAAGACCAGCAGAAGCATAACGCCCTGAGGGTGACTCCGGAGCGGAAAAAAGAGCTGCTGCTGTTTCAAAAGACCTCGCGCATCAGGTTCAGAAGGCTTGATCTTCTGAACCTTGCCTTTTCCCATCGTTCCTTTGCCAACGAGCAGGGAGGCGATGTGGAGAATAATGAGAAACTTGAGTTTCTCGGCGACAGCGTGCTCGGTCTGATTATCAGCGAATACCTCTATATCGAATACCCCCATCTTGTGGAGGGTGATTTTGCACGGATCAAGTCTTTTGTGGTCAGCGAGGAGAGCCTCAGCGAAGCTGCCCGGAGGATCAAAGTCGACAACTTCATCCTCATCGGCAAAGGCGAGGAATACTCCGGAGGCAGAAACAAGAAGGCCATCCTGGCGGACTGCATGGAAGCGGTCATCGGCGCCTACTATCTCGATTCAGGGCTGAAGTCCACCCGGAAATTCATCCTGGACTGTCTGGTGCCCGAAATCGAAAAGGTTCTTGAGAACAAGCATAAAAAAGATTATAAGACCCTGCTTCAGGAATACGTGCAGAAAAGCTACAAAACCTATCCCCGGTACGTGGTGGTGAAAAAGACCGGACCTGACCACAACCGGCTGTTCTGGGTCTCCGTAGTGATAAACGGCGGCAGCTACGGTCCGGGCAAGGGCCGCAACAAAAAGGAAGCAGAGCAGGAAGCTGCAGGCATTGCCTACAAAGAGCTCTCCGGGGAATCGTAATTCCGGCAATTTACATAAGATGCTCCCGGTAGTATGACCGGGCAATTTCCAGCAGCCGGGCGGGTTCATTCAGCTGCGGGTCGTCAAGCACCGCCTCCAGCAGCACATGCAGCAGCACGCCGATTTCCTTTCCCGGCCGCAGCGACAGCTCCCGCATCAGATCATTCCCGTCCACCGCAAGGTCCCTGATCGTCAGGGCATCCTGCTGAGCCAGAACCGATTCAATCCGCCTTCTCAGTTCACTGGAGAGATCTCTGCGCAGCACCCTCCCGAAGGTCCCGTACTGATCCGCCATGCGCAGACGGAACAGATCGTCGAGATGCTCCTGGCCGACCTGCCGCAGGAATCTCCGCACTGCCGCATCGCTCCACTGCGGAGTATAGTGATACATATGCTTCGAAATGAGATGGACAACCTTCTCCCGGTCACGGTTGGAGAAGCACAGCCGCCGAAGGATGCAATCGGCCATTTCAGCGGACACCTGCTCATGGCGGTGAAATGTATATATTCCATTTTCGTCGGTCTGTCTGCAGGCCGGCTTTCCGATGTCGTGGAGGAGGGCGGCCCACCGAAGCAGGGGGTGCTCCCGGGGAGCTCCGTCGCAGGTGTACACACTGTGGTAATACACGTCGTAGCGGTGATCTCCCTTCTGTTCAACTCCGAGCCCCTGGAGCAGCTCCGGCAGGATATGCTCCATTACGCCGGTGCTGCGCATATATTCCAGCCCGATGGAAGGAAGCCGGGAGGTAAGCATGGCTTGCAGCTCATCCCGCATCCGCTCTGCCGATACCCATGCTATCGTATGGGCCAGCTCCCGCATCGCCTCCAGGGTCTCTTCCTCAAGGGTGAATTCCAGCTGAGCCGAGAAGCGGCAGCCCCCAAGCATCCGCAGGGCATCCTCTTGAAAACGCTGCCTCGGATCCCCGATTGACCGCAGGATCCGGCGCTTCAGATCCTCCATGCCTCCCTGGGTATCTGTCAGCTCACCGGTTATCCCGTTGACCGCAAGGGCATTGATGGTGAAGTCCCGTCGGGAAAGATCCTCATGGAGGGATCCGGTGTACGCTACCGAGTCGGGCCGGCGGCGGTCGCTGTAGGTGGTTTCGGTGCGGAAGGTGGTGACTTCAAACTGTGCTCCCTGAAACAGCACGGTAACCGTGCCGTGGTCGATTCCCGTGGGGATGACCCGGCTGAACATACCCTGCACCTGCCTTGGGGAGGCGCTGGTGGCGAGATCGTAGTCTTCCTTTCCGTTTTTCCGCTTCAGCAGTCTGTCACGGACGCTTCCGCCCACTAAATAGACCTCATAGCCGTGGGCATGGAACACCTTGGAGACCGCTTTAACTGGTGATGGAACATGCATTCGCTTCACCCGTGCAACCCTACACAATCACCCGGATTTTTTCAATAGACTGCTGACGTCTATTCAGATGACAGCCGGTTGCACAACTTGTATATTCTGACTATATTATTATACAGAATACCATAAACACAAACATACGCGTACTGCAGGAGGTTGCTTTGTTCAAGCCCGTTGATTCCCGTGTTTCATTTCCGAAAATGGAGGAGAAGATCCTTGAGTTTTGGGAGTCCCGCAATATTTTTCAAAAATCTATCGATATTCGGGAAGGAGCGCCGGAATATGTCTTTTATGACGGCCCGCCCTTTGCAACGGGACTGCCGCATTTCGGCCATTTCGTTCCCGGCACCATAAAAGACATCATTCCCAGGTATCAGACCATGAAGGGAAGCCGGGTGGAACGACGCTTCGGCTGGGACTGTCACGGACTGCCGGTGGAGTATGAAATGATGAAGACCCTCGGCATCTCCGGAACCAAGCAGATTGAGGAGTACGGGGTCGGGGAATTCAATGAGAACTGCCGCTCCATCGTCCTGCGCTATGCGTCAGAATGGGAGAAAATCGTCAAGCGCATGGGCCGCTGGGTGGATTTTGAGAACGACTATAAGACCATGGAGCCGGACTACATGGAGTCCATCTGGTGGGTGTTCAAGCGGCTCTACGAAAAAGGGCTGGTCTATGAGGGGTACACCATCATGCCCTACAGTCCCGCTCTAGCCACCCCCCTGTCGAACTTCGAGGTGAATCTGGGGGGATATCAGGAAGTGGACGATCCTGCGGTAACCGTGAAGTTCAAGCTCACTGGAAGCGAAGACACCTATTTCCTCGCCTGGACCACCACCCCCTGGACCCTGCCGTCGAACCTGGCGCTGGTCCTCGGACCTGATATCAACTACGTCAAGGTCACCGACGGTGATGAGTACTATATCCTGGCTGAAGCAGTGCTTTCCTCCTACTACCGCAGCGAAGAGGAGTACACCGTAGCAGAGCGGTACAAGGGAAAAGATCTTGCAGGGATCTCCTACGAGCCTCTTCTGCCGTTCTTCAGCAGCCTGAAAGCACAGGGAGCGTTCACCACCTTCACGGGGGATTACGTCACCACCTCTGAGGGAACCGGCATCGTGCATACCGCCCCGGGTTTCGGCGAGGATGACTACAACATCCTGAAGGGTACCGGGATTTCCGTGGTATGTCCGGTGGATGATGAATGCAAGTTCACCGGAGAAGTGGACAGCTGGGAAGGACTGTTCGTCAAGGATGCGGATGATCAGATCATAAAACGGCTCAAAGAGGAGGGAAAGCTGGTGAAGCACACCACCTACCGTCACAGCTACCCCTTCTGCTACCGGACCAAGCAGCCGCTGATCTACCGGGCGCTTACCAGCTGGTTTGTGGACGTGCCGAAGATCAGGGAACTGCTGCTGGATGTGAACAGCAGGATTGAATGGATCCCCCAGCATCTGCGGGACGGACGGTTTGGAAACTGGCTCGCCCAGGCCCGTGAGTGGTCCATCAGCAGAAACCGGTTCTGGGGAAATCCCATTCCGGTATGGAAATGCGACGGATCCGACTATAGAGAAGTCATCGGCTCAAGAAAGGAACTGGAGGAGAAGACGGGAAAATCGATTCCCGATATCCACAAGCACTTCATTGATGATCTGACCTGGGAGAGCCCCGACGGATCGGGGACCATGCGGCGGATTCCTGAAGTGCTGGACTGCTGGTTCGAATCAGGTGCCATGCCCTATGCGCAGAATCACTATCCCTTTGAAGGCAAGGAGGAGTTTGAGTCCAATTTTCCTGCGGACTTCATCTGCGAGGGACTGGACCAGACCAGGGGGTGGTTCTATACCCTGACGATCCTGGCGGCGGCTCTGTTCGAAGAGCCGGCCTTCAAGCATGTGGTGGTCAACGGGCTGGTGCTTGCCGAAGACGGCAAGAAGATGTCCAAATCTGACCGGAACTATACCGATCCGGTAGAAGTGATCGACAACTACGGAGCTGATGCGCTCAGGTTCTTCCTGATGAATTCCGCGGTGGTCAAGGGCGAGGATCTGAAGTTTTCCGATGAGGGAGTTCGGGAGGTGCTCAAGACGGTCATCATACCGATGTGGAATGCCTACAGCTTCTTCGTCACCTATGCAAACATCGACAGCTACGCCCCCGATGCAGCCGGGCCTGCTTTGCTGAATCCTTCCAATCCCCTGGACCGCTGGATCCTTTCCGAGTCGGAACGGCTGGTGGCGGAGGTGAGCGAACTGCTGGACAGTTATGAACTGCAGCGCTCCCTGCAGCCGATCATCCGGTTCATCGATTCACTGAACAACTGGTACATCCGCCGCTCCCGACGCCGATTCTGGCGTTCAGAGAATGATACGGACAAGAAGCAGGCCTATGATACACTCTATACGGTGCTGATGAAGCTCATCAGAATCTCCGCTCCGGTGATTCCCTTTATCACTGAGGAGATGTATCTCAATCTGAAGAACGATGACATGCCTGAATCAGTCCATCTCACCGATTATCCCCGGGAAAATACCGAGCGGCGGGATTACGAGCTGGAGCAGAAAATGGCGGTCACCCGCAGGGCGGTCAGCATGGGCCGGGCGCTGAGAAGCTCCCATAATCTCAAAATCCGTCAGCCCCTGAAGGCAATCTACCTGGTCACCAGAAATGCCCTGGAGAAGCGGATCCTTCAGGAAATGGAAGGGATCATCAAGGAGGAGCTGAATGTCAAGGAGGTGATTCTCCGGGAGAACGAAGAAGATCTGGTGTCATTCAAGGCCAAGGCGAACTTCAAGAAGCTCGGAAAGCAGCTCGGCCGGCATATGAAGGAAGTTGCCGGGATGATCGAAGGGCTTTCGATGAATGAAATTCAGTCGATCCTTGACGGTGCCACCCTGATGGTCGACTACAGCGGCGGATCCATTGAGCTTACCGAACAATCCATTATCGTGCAGCGTGAGGAGAAGCCCAATATGCATGTGGTCAATGAAGGGAATCTCACCGTCGGGCTGGACAGTGAGATCACCGATGAACTATATCAGGAGGGTCTTGCCCGGGACATCGTAAGAGCAGTCCAGAATCTGAGAAAGGACAGGAATCTTGAAGTGACCGACCGCATCAAGCTGCGTATTGACGGGCCCGATGCGGTGAAGCAGGCGGTGGAGTCATTTCGGGACCACATTATGAAGGAAACCCTTGCGGATTCCCTCACCGCCGAGGGGGCCGCCCAGGGGGTGGAGACTCAGTGCGGAGATATTTCGTGTTTCGTGGATATTCAAAAAGGATAGTAATCATCGGACTGCTGGCCTTCATGCTGGCAGGATGCGCCTATCGGCCCGCATATCGGGAACCTCTGTTTTTTGAGACTTTGGGGGACGATACGGAACTGATGGTCACTATGAGAACTGACCGGGCCCGGGATCTGATTGTATACACCTTTCCGCAGCTGCAGGAGCCTGAGATGGAGGATCTCTTCGATCGGGCACAGCGGGTGTCAGTCTCCACTCCCACTTCCCCCGGGGATCATGACGTGCAAGTATACGGGGGCATTGAAGGGGAGATACCAAAGCTGCTGACCCGGATGGGGCTGACGCTCAGCGGCCAGTGGGAACGGAACCGGGAAGGGTTTGTCTATTTCCGGGAGGATGCCACCGGCTTTGAGGTCGCTGTACCGAAACGGGGGATCATCGTCTTTGCCGATGCCGATCTTCCCCAGGTCTACGACCGGATGACCCGGGATCGGGTGATTTATGTTCCCGGTGAGCTGGCTGAACGGTTTTTGGAAGCTGATGCTGCGATGTATTCCCAGCATCCCGACGGGATGAACCTGTTTGCCGAACAGCTGCCCTTTCCCTTTGAGCTGTTCTTCGATGAGTTGTGGCTTACGATCAACCAGGTGGATGACGTGGTGAATATTGACGGAACCGGTCTTCCTGATCAGCGGATGTATCATCTGGAGGGGATCATCACCCTGCCGGAGAACGTCCAGGCGAGGGTGTTTGACCGGCTAATACGGGTCGCCTACCGGGACTATATGCGCAAGCGGGATTTCGAAGTGGAGAACTGGCGGGTGACCGTCAATCTCCAGGAACAGACGGTAGTATTTGACAATTTTTTGATTTTTGAAGATATTATAACTGAGGTGCTGACGAACACCATCAGGATGAATCACTGACAAGGAGAACTAGAATCATGCCCACCTATGATTATCGATGCGAGGAGTGTGATTACACCTTTGAACACTTCCAGGCTATGTTTGATGAACCGCTCACCGAATGTCCGAAATGCGGCTGTCCCGTAAGAAGGCTTATGGGAGCGGGAAGCGGAGTTATTTTTAAAGGGAGCGGTTTCTACGTAACCGACAACAAAAAGTCCGGTTCGTCCAAGCCCAAGAGCGAGTCATCAGCTCAGCAGGTCGCAGAAACTGATTAACAGTTACGAGATGACCCGCAGCGCTCCGGGAAGGCATCTGGCCTGCAGCTGCTTCCCGGATGTGCTGACGGTCTCTCCGTCGATATGCACAGCAAATCCTCCAGATAACCCCCGGACCGCCAGGACGCTGGTTCGGTACCGCCAGGTGTCTTCAAGTTCGCTGTTTTTTCCCGCCTTGTATTTCAGCATATCCCGGATCATGAGCCTCCGTGAAAACTGCTCGGTGAAGGCGACATCAAAGAGACCGTCCTGGTTGTCCCCCTGGGGAGCCATCAGAAAGGCGCCTCCCAGGCGCTTTCCGAGCATGCATGATATGAGGGCCGGCTCTCTGGTATGGGAGGCGGTATCGGTTATCAGTTCGATTTTCGGCGGTCTCGGAAACCGCAGCAGGGTTTTGAACGCCCCGTAGAGATATCCCGCCGACCCCTTCAGAAGCCGGGCTTTCCCGGCCTCATAGGTCACCAGGGCATCAAACCCGATTCCCATTCCGTTGATAAAAAACCTCGGCTCCAGATCGTCGAGCTCCAGCACTCCGGCATCAACCTGCTTGGTCGTACCGTCGAGCAGCAGCTGCAGACTCTCCTTGAGCTTCATCGGAAGATTTGTGGAAAAGGAGAAATCATTGCCGCTTCCCACAGGCAGAACGCCGAATACCGGAGGTGAGAATGAGGCAGCCGAAAGCAGCCCGTTGACCGCCTCGTTGCAGGTACCGTCGCCGCCTGCGGCGATGACCGTGCTGGAGCTCTGCTTAATACAGACAGCGGCAAGCTCCTTCGCATGTCCGGGATATTCGGTGAATACCAGGGTATAGGGAATGCGATGAGCTGCAAAAAATTTTCGGATCACCGGAACAGCTGCACGGGCTCTGCCTTTGCCGGCCGTCGGATTCAAAATTACCGTATAGGGGTGATACATCTGCTGTGCTCCTGTTACCGAAGTATCATACCATACAACCGGAATACTAGACTAGATTAAAACGGCTCCTGTCGGGGAAGGCGTATCATCTGCGCCTGCTTCAGTGCATCCAGCAGCACCCCTTCAAGATTCAGGGAGTCATAGCTTTTCTGAATGAGCTCCCGGTCCGGCTTGACCAGGGGATGCTTCGAAGAGAAGACGGTGCAGCAGTCGTCATAGGGGAGGATTGAGGTATCATAGGTATCGATCTGCCGTGCCAATGCGATGATGTCCTCCTTGTCCAGTCCGATGAGCGGCCGGAAAACCGGAAGCGCACTTGCACCGTCGGTAAATCCGAGACTCTCCACCGTCTGGCTTGCCACCTGGCTTAATGCCTCCCCGGTGATCAGACAGGAGGCTCTGATCTTTCGGGCGAGCATTTCCGAAAGCCTGACCATGGCGTAACGCATGTGGAGGGTATGCTCCTGTTCAGGCGCATGATTCCTGATATGCAGCTGGGCGTCGGTGAAGGGGATCACCCACAGCCGGATGCTGCCGAGATAGGAGGCAAGCTTCCCCGCCAGGGTCTCCACCTTCTCCTGGGCTTCCTGGGAAGTGAAGGGATAGGCGTGAAAATAGACCGCCTCGATGACCAGCCCCCGCTTTGCCATCATATAGCCTGCAGCGGGAGAATCGATTCCCCCGGAGAGCATCAGCAGCCCTTTTCCGGCGCTGCCCGTCGGCAGTCCCCCTGGTGAGGGATAGGTGAGGCCGTAGAGATAGGCCCGGTCTCGGATTTCAACCGAAATCACCAGATCGGGATCCTTCATCTGCACCGACAGATCAGGGAAGGCTTCCGACACCGCCGCTCCGACCTTGCTGGAAATCTGGTAGGAGTTCAGGGGAAAGCTTTTGTCCGACCGGCGGGATTCGACCTTGAATGTTGCAGTCCTCCGGGAGTTTACGGCTTCCCGGCAGATCTCCCGGGCGGTTTCAATCAGTGCATCAAGGGTTTTTTCTGTCGCATAGGCTCTGCTGTAGCCGACCAGTCCAAAGGTCTTCGCCAAGGTCTGCTCTGCGGCGGCCGTGCCGCCGCTGTCAACTGCAAGGAAGAACCGGCCTTTCTGCATCAGTATTTTCGGCCGGTAGGGTTTGAGGGTTTTATGCAGATGCCGCCGGAGCATCCGTTCAAAGAAGGGACGATTGCCCCCTTTGAGCCAGATTTCTCCGGATTTCAGCAGATATAACTGTCTCTCGGCCATAGGTTCCCCTGTACGTTACGAAGGTTTCAGCATGCTGCGCAGCATAGCGGTCTGTTCGGCGAGCTCCCGGGCGAGAGCAAGCACTTCAGCCTCAGTCGTAGTCCCTCCGAAGGAGATGCGCAGCGCACCGGATGCTATGGTTGATGAAAATCCCATGGATGTCAATACGTGCTCCCGTTTTTTTGCCGTCTGTGACGAGCAGGCGGATCCGGCGGAGAGGAAAAACCCCCGGTCGCTGAGCACCCGCAGGAGCACCTCTGAAGGGACCGGAGCCGCACTGATCAGGACTATATAGGGAGAGTAATCGTCCATCCGGTCCGGGTCCTGAAGCAGCTCGATTTCCCGGCTTCCGGACAGCTTCTCCAGCAGCAGCCGCTTCAGCCCCTCCGCACGGCTGCGTCGGTCGGCGACATCAGGGACGCAGCGGCTCAGGGCTTCATGGAATCCGGCAATTCCCGGAAGGTTCTCCGTCCCCGGGCGGAGCCCCTGTTCCTGCTCTCCCCCCCGGCTGGTCGGTTCAATCGGCCTGCGCACATACAGCGCCCCGGTTCCCCGGGGTCCTGAGAGCTTATGGGCGCTGAAGGAGGCGCTGTCGATATCGTAATCACAGACCCGGAAGGGAATTTTTCCCAGGGCCTGGACTGCATCAACGTGAATATGGACCGTTCTGCCGGTACGCGCTTCGTGCTTCCTCACGGCAGCAGTGAGCTCATGTACCGGCTGCACTGCTCCGGAGACGTTATGGACTGCATTGAAGCACACGGCCACCGTGTCGTCCCGGAGCGCTGCAGCAAGATCCGCTGTTCGGATCAGTCCCCAGGGGGCATCTATGGTTACAACGGTAAATCCCAGTTCCTGAAGCCATGCCCGGTATTCCCGAAGCGACGGATGTTCGATGCCCGGCAGGATCACCGATCCCCGTCCTTTTCTCCAGACCAGGGAGGAGATCACGATTCCGTTGGATTCGCTGCCCCCGGAGGTGAACACCAGCTGCGGAGGCTCGCATCCGATATATCCGCTGCACAGACTTCGAAGCTGTTCAAGGCGCTTGGCCGCCTCCATCCCCGGCCGATGGCTTGAAGAAGGGTTGCCGGGAAATTCCAGGGCGGTTGAGCTGCAGACTTGTAAAACCGATTCGTCGGGCAGCGCTGTTGCGGCCCAGTCAAAATAATGTTTCATACGGCCATAGTGATAAATCCCGGAGAGTTTTGCAAGGCCATGGATTGCAACAACCCCGCGATTGAGGTATAAAAGGGCATTTCAATTACGTGCACCCTCTCGGGCAGACGAACGGTTATTGAATTCGTCTCCAATCAGAAGCTTCAGCAGTCGTTTGATCGCGCTGTTACGGTAACCGATACGCATCTCAATGAGCTGTATGCGCCGCTGCTTCACCGGCCCTGTGTAATCGAACCCGGAGAGCAGGCGAAGCATCTGGAAACGGTGAAGGGCATCATTGATGTGCTGCTGGAACGGGAGGCGTCCCGGGACAGCGCGCTTGCGGCCTTCGGGGGCGGGGTTGTATGCGACCTTACCGCCTTTGCCGCATCCATCTATATGCGGGGCATGGAGCTGATTCTGGTTCCGGCAAGTCTCCTGGCCATGGTGGACGCATCAGTGGGCGGAAAGACCGGAGCGGACTACCGGGGATATAAAAACCTGCTGGGGACATTCTACCCCGCATCCCGGGTGCTTATTTCCACACAGCTGCTTTCCACCTTGCCGGACAAGGAATTCAGCAACGGCCTGGCAGAGCTGATCAAGCACGGCCTGCTGGCCGGAGGAGATCTCTATAAGCTGATCTGCAGCCGAAAAAAAGCGGTCAGACAGCGGGACATCACGCTGATGGAGGATCTGATTGCCTCCTCCCTGCGGGTGAAAATCGGTATTGCGGAGCAGGATCCCTGTGAGCAGCTGGGAATCCGCCAGCAGCTCAACTTCGGCCATACCTTTGCCCATGCCCTGGAGACCTCCAGCGGGCTGAAGCTCTCCCACGGGGAGGCGGTAGCCTGGGGAATCGGCAAGGCCCTCCAGGCGGGAGTGTCCATCGGCATCACCGATGCTGAATACTGCCGGGAAGTGATCAGCCTGCTGGAATACTTCGGGTATCCCATGGACCTTCAGGTACCCGATACCCGTGCCTACCTCAATGCGTTCAAGCATGATAAAAAACGGAGGGGGAATGTAGTTCCCTTTATCCTGCAGAAGGGCCTTGCGGACACCCTGCTGTACCCTCTGGAGATGTCGGTGGTGGAGGAGCTGGTTGAAAAAAGGCACCGCTGAAACACGGTGCCCTTCCGGAAGCCTTCCTACAGACTGGGAGTTCCCAGGGTGATGATATGCCTGCGCATATGTTTTTCAACACAGCTGGTGTGATACTCATCCCATCGGTTCAGGGAACTGAAAAACCGTTCCCTGATGTCGGGATCATGGAGCAGGTATCCGAAGGTGATGTGGATCATCTGCCGTGATTCAATGGTGTCCAGGTACTGCGGAAGCTGCTCGTCGCTGACGGACCCATCATCGGCCACCTTGGAGAAATCAGCAGTTATATGATACAGCTTCAGCGCCTCGGGAATGTAGCCCTTCGCCCGCTGCACCATCAGTCTGAAGAGCTCCGGATCGGTATGGGAAACTGCATGGGCCGCCTCCAGCCAGCTGGTACCGGCGGTCTTCACATGCACCCGCAGATCGGTATGCTTTCCCACAATGGGGTATACCGAGAACTTGTCGCTTCCTGAATGAATTGAAATTTTGTACTCCCCGTAGGCCTTCGCGATGTCGCAGTGGACGATGAACTGCCGTTCAAACTCCTCGAGATCGCCGATGTAGTCAATTCCCTTCTGGAACTCGCCGATGAACCGGGGAGCCAGGGAGTTTACCGTCACGCCGCGCCGTTTCAGTTCCGCGGCAATGAACAGATGGTGGTTCGGGATAGTCGGGGCGGAGGTTTCATCAATGCTCACCTCCAGGTCGTAGGCGTCTCCCCGCTGGGAGCGCAGATAGGCGTCAACTTCCTGGGTGTAGTCCAGAGCCCGCCAGTACATGAGCGCGCAGCGCTTCGCTTCGGTCTCAGAAATCGTGAGGGAGCGGTTTTCGAGATTGAAGGTTTTATCTGCATACAGGCGCAGCACCAGTTCGGTGCACTCGGCAGGCAGGGCGCTGAAGCGCTCTGCAATCTGCTGATCGCTCCATTCTGCCGGTTCGGGGTCCATCTCCTCGGTGAGATCCAGGGTGATCATAGGCATGCCCGCCTCAACGGCCTTTTTGATGTCATCCATGTACTTGATGTGGTCCCCGTCGGCACCGTAGCCCCGGGTGAACCCTTCCTGGAGCACCATAAAGGCGGCGTCGCTGACGACCTCCGGAAAGGTCCTGCCGGCGAGGGTCAGCTCACGGATGGACTGCTGCGCCAGCACCGGGTGGATGTCGTAGGGTTCGCAGGCCCGCAGATGTCCCGGGGTTGCCAGCCCCAGCCGGTCACCGCATCCCAGGGTAGTGCGCCGGGATCGCAGGGATACCGGAACCATAAAGGGGAGATGCTCCTTCACCTCGTGATAGGTCCCGCTGGTGAGGGGGGCAAAGACCCCGTAGGACCCGTCAAACTGCACAATCGTACCGGGTGCTGAAGAGGGTTTATCCTTTGAGAAGATGCACAGCTGCTTCACTCCGGCGATTTTTGCTATACAGCACAGATATCCTGAACTGCGGAAAAGCGACCGCGGATACAGCAGCAGCCCTTCCCCGAGGTGCATACCGTAGGGCAGAGTCTGCTTGCAGGCGTCCAGCACATGCTGGCTGGCATCCAGCAGTCCGCGGGACCGCAGCGTGTAGACGAGAAATTCCTGTTGTTTAGAAGTGTTCATACACTGCTCCTTGTCTTGAAGTCTATGGCGAAATAGTTCACCGCGTTATTGT
>PWKH01000110.1 GCA_003559765.1 Spirochaetaceae bacterium | reverse complement strand
TCCAGCCCTCGGGAGATTTCATGATAGTAATAGTTGGTTAAGTTGGCGACGACAAATCCGACCATCTTCGACTCCCCCTTGCGGAGGTTTCTGGCCATGGGATTTACTTGATAGTTGAGCTTGCTTACCGCATCGACAACCCGTTTCCGGGTCTCAGTCCGCACGGGCTTCGTATCATTGAGCACATGGGATACCGTCGCAACCGAGACTCCGGCGAGTTTTGCTACTTCCTTGATTGAAGTCTTCATGCAATCTCCAAAGTTAATCGTTTTTCTTATTAGATGTTCATTCTACATCCAGTTTCTCCATCTGTCAAACATTTCTTTGCGGTATTAATAAAATATTTTATTATCTATTAGATGGTTACCCGAATATCCGGCACATACTGCATGCAACTTATTGCAAAAAAACTAATTGCTTTCTGTTCTTCTAATCGTTTTTCTTATCAGTGGAATATATATTTATGTCTGTTTATCTAGATAAATATGAGTGCACATCTCATCCTGACTCCAGCGGACACTGAGATTTCATCGGTATGCGCATACAAAAAAGATGTATTCCGAAAAAGAACCTGTCCCATCCAGCAGGATAGACAGGTAAAATTTCAGTTAAACGTTTACCTAAATTTTTTACTTCAGCGAGAGTCCTGCCGTCAGCCCCAGCCGCATCACGGGAGAGACGGTGCTCACCTCAGATATGGCCGCCGCCTGGAACTCGTTGAAATCCTGCGCATCAGCGGTGTACTGCACTCCCCCCAGAAGCTCAAGCCCGTAGGATATGCCGTCAAGCTGAATCTGCCCTTCCTGAGGAAATCTCACACCGGCGGTCAGCTCTGCGGCAAACCGGGTCACATCCATCAGATGCTCCCCCATGGAGCTTTGGGGATACTCAATCAGCCGCAAATGCCGCACTCCGCCGCTGAGCGCAAGCACTGGACGCAGGATCCCTGAGAGACCGCTGAATTCATAGTCAGCCCCCGCCATCCATAAGGTGCGGTTCTCCCGATAGCGTTTCTGTTCCTCCGCCGGACTCGAGCCGTAGGTGTTTCCGAGATACAGACCGAGCTCAGGAGTAAACCGGTATCTGATATGGGAATAGAGCCCGAAAAAAGGATGCAGCAGTCCGTAGCTGATCACCAGGTCGCTGCCCTCCCAGGGGACAAACTGCTCAGTGATTGAAGCATCTATCCCGATGCCGCCCCATCCGTGGAGGGTGTCCAGATTCCAGCGGTAGGAAAACGCAGTCAGTCCGACGCGCTTTTCCAGTGAAGCCTCCCTGCCGGTTTCATATCTGCCCAGGTAAGCCTGGGCCGGGGAATCATCCAGCACTTCCCGGTGCCGGTACCCGAAGGAGAGCCGGGCTGAGAGCGGATTTCCCCTTCGCACCTCCAGATACCCGCCGCCGTAGGCTTCTGCCATATAACCGGGAGCATAGGCCCCTTCGGCAGCGGCGGCCAGATCAAGCTCAGCGGTGCCGCGGTATACCGGCAGGGAAAGCTCCGCCTGAAGCCTTCCGTAGGGAGTCACTGAGAATTTACCGGGGTCTTCATAGGGAGCCACGACATCAATAAGCCCGAAGGTGTCGTGGAGCACCTTCTGCCCGAAAAAAAACCCGAAATCTCCTGAACCTGCTGCTCCGAAGTGCGGCATCACCGAAAGGCGAAGCTGATACAGTTCAGTCTCCAGGGGGCTGGAGACTGCAAGGATGAATTCATCGTAGCGCCCGCGGGCATCTTCCTGGTCATCATAGCGGTTCGTGATTCCGCTTGCCAGCAGGCTGATCCGCCAGGCATCAGAAATGGAAGCTGTGCCTGCAAGCCCGTAGCTTCTCAGATCGTCTGGGTTCGACACCAATCCGAAGGTAAAGCTGTCGTTGATGACCATGCCCCGCAGCACATCCGCAGCTTCAGCAGGAAGCCCCGAAACAGCCAGCACTGCAAGCAGAATGAGTACCCTGGATTTCATCGCTTTGGCTCATGCTCCTTGTAAAACGCATAGTGAAAAGTAAAATCTATCCCCGGTTTCTCTTTCTGTCAATCTGCTGCCTCTGTAAAAACAGTGAAGAATGGTGTAGAATATTTTCATGAAGGAATACCGCACCACCCTGCAGTCACTGGAGACTCCGGAACTCATTCTTGATACGGAAAAACTCAGCCGAAATATCTCCCGGATGGAGAGGCATCTGTCTTCCTGCAAAGTGCCCCTGCGCCCCCATGGCAAGACGGCAAAAAGCATGGAAGTAATGAGGCGCTTCGGAGGAATGCAGCAGCACGGCATTACCGTCTCGACGGTGAAGGAGGCGGAATACTATTTCGCCGGAGGAATCAGGGATATCATCTACGCGGTCGGGATTGCGCCGGACAAGCTCCCCCGGATCTTCTCCCTGATATCCCGGGGGGCGGAAATCACCGTGATTCTCGACAGCCTCGCCCAGGCGGAAGCTGCCGCTGAGGAAGCGAAGTCCGCAGGAGTCTCCCTTCCGGTGCTCATAGAGCTGGACGCCGACGGCAGCCGAAGCGGCATCGCCCCGGAGGATCTCCTGCTGATCCGGCTTGGCTCATATATTCACAACGCTTCCTGTCTCGAGATGCAGGGAATTCTGACCCATGCCGGCTCCTCCTACTTCTCCGGCAGCATCGATGAAATAAAGCGTGCCGCCGAACTTGAGCGGCTTCAGGCGGTTTCTGCTTCAGTCAAACTGAAAGAAGCAGAAATTCCCTGCCCGGTAGTAAGCGTCGGCTCAACCCCCACGGCAGCCTTCGGAACATCCTTCCAGGGAGTGACGGAAGTTCGTGCGGGGGTGTTCATTTTTCAGGATCTGGTCATGGCAGGCATCGGGGTGTGCACTCCTGAACAGATCGCTCTGTCGATACTGACTACCGTCATCGGCCACAAGCATGACAAACAGCGGATCATCACCGACTCCGGATGGACCGCCCTTTCCCGGGACCGGGGAACAGCAGTGCAGGCTGTAGATCAGGGATACGGAGTCGTCTGCGATATTACGGGAGGCGTGATAGGGGATCTGATCGTATCGGCGGCCAGTCAGGAGCACGGTATCATCACCCGCCGCAGCGGCGGCAGAATCGATATGGAGTGTTTTCCCGTCGGGAGGAAACTGAGAATTCTGCCGAATCACGCCTGCGCAACCGCAGCCTGCTTTGACCGGTATACCCTGACGGATCACACCCTGGCGGTAACCGGCCGATGGGAGCGGATCAACGGGTGGCGCTAGAAACTGACCCGGGGAGCGCTGCGGGCGGCCTCTTCAATCTCGAAATAGGGTTTCCGGGAGTATCCCAGGGAGTCGGCTACGAAGCTTGCCGGAAAGACCAGCACTGATTCATTGAAGCGCTGCACCGTTTCGTTGTACCGGCGCCGCGCCACCGCCAGGCGGTTCTCGGTTCCGGCCAGCTCATCCTGCAGTCTGATGAAGCTCCTGTCAGCCTTGAGATCGGGATAATCCTCAACCACCACCAGCAGCCGGGAGAGGGCTGACTCCATCTGCTCGTAGGCCGAAACGGTCTCATCCATTCCCTGAGCGGAGCCGATTCTGCTTCTCGCATCGGCAATGGCAGTAAACACCTCCTGCTCATGGGATGCGTATCCCCGGACTGTTTCCACCAGGTTCGGAATCAAATCATACCTGCGCTGAAGCTGATTCTCCACCTCCGACCAGGCTGACTCAACCTGCTGTTCCGTCCGCACCAGGCTGTTGCGGACCGATACGTACCAGCCCCCGAAGAGTATCGAAATACCGGCAATCACTGCCAGGGCAGCAACTATAACCGTTGTGTTTCTGTTCATCCGTATCTCACCTTATTTAAAATGAACGGGAAGCTCCGCCCCCGCCGAAACCGCCTCCGCCGAATCCTCCGAAGCTGCCGCCCCGGGGAGAAGCCCCGAATCCGCCGCCCCGGGGATACCGCCTGCCCCCTCGGCCCATGAGAAACAGCAGCGGCCACATCCTGCCCCTGCCGAACACCAGCAGGAGCAGAAGCAGGAAGTACAGGTAGTTTGCATCCCCTCCTTGCTCCTGCTGCTGGGCATATGAGCTCACCTGGACCTGCTGCAGCTCAAATCCGCGTCGGTCTGCCAGAGTTGCCGCAATAGCCCGGCTGCCCTCCAGCATCCCCGAGGAAAACTGGTTCTGCCGCAGTTCGCCTACTACAAATCGATCCAGAATCTCTCCGGTCAGTCCGTCGGGCAGATCTCCCTCAAGACCGTAGCCGACCTCAATGCGAACCTCCCGCTCATTCGGGGCAAGCAGAAAAATAACCCCGGTATCCTCACCGGCTCTGCCCACTCCCCAGGACTCAGCGAGACCGATTGCATATGCGGTAATGTCCAGCCCGTCAAGGGAGGGAACCGTCACAACCGCCAGTTCAATTGAGCCTGCTTCACTGAGGGATCTGGCAATGGATTCAATTTCTCTTTGATGCTCCCCGGAGATAACCCCGGCGAAGTCATTCACATACCCCTGGGGGCGGGGATAGTCCGCAGCCTGCAGCAGCGGAAATGCCAGCAGCAGGATGAGGATATATTTACCGGTATGTCGGGCCATCGATGATCTCCGCTATAGTAATATAGGCATGCAGGACATCGCCTATAATCTCTTCAATACTTCTGCTGACCGGTTTGTCCTCCCGCAGATCCTCAAGGTCAAGCAGCGGCTTCGATGAGATTTCAAAGGTCTCAGCCAGCTGTTCGGCGGCTGCATAGGCATCGTGCCGCTGTGAATCCGAACCGGTCAGCCGCATCAGCGCCCGGAAAAGGGCCGCCTGCCGACCTGCCCACATCCTCAGCTCCCGGGTGAACAGCTTCCTCCGGCCGAAGGAGGCGATCACCAGCTGTCTCAGTGAATTGATCTCCCCGCGGATCATGGATTCCACCTGATGGCGCAGATTCTTCTTGTCGATTGCCATTGATGTGATCAAATCGGTGCCGTGAATGAGCTCCATGGTATCGGCTATCTCCAGATACTCAACCGGAAAGACGTCCCCGGAGGTAAGCAGCTCCTGCTTTGAAAGGATATGCGCTGTTATCCGGTAGGTTTCGGTAATCCTTCTGGAACGCTGGCCCAGATCAATCAGCCGCTCAACATTGGGCTCCTGGACGACGAAGAGCATATTGATATCACTTACTCCGGTCACATAGGACCCTGTGGCCGCACTGCCGTACAAAGCGGCCATCAGGAGCTCGTCCCCGTAGACCTCCTGCACCACCGTCATATATTTCTCAATACCCTCAGGAATAAAAACTTCAGATTTTTTCTTGCGCATGACTCCTCCGCTGCATAGAACATACTGCATTTACAGAGAAAAACCTAGATTGATGCAGAAAAAATCATCAATCGCCCAGGAAAGGGACTCAGGGTGCAGCTTTCTCAGCAGGAACATACGGGCCGCCAGCAGAACCATTTCTGTTCCGTTCTGCAGGCCGCTTCGGGGAGAAGGTATCTGTGTCAGGAAAACCGGGGATGGTCCGTATCTTACGATTCCTATCTGCGCATATCCCAGGCGGCCTTGAGCATTGCGATGTACTGATTCGTGGGAAGATAATCCGGAACGGAATTGCCTGTCCCCAGGGCGAACCCGCCGATATCTGCGGTTTTTTCAAGCATTTCCCGGCTGCGCCGATATACTGCATCTTCGTCCTCCATAATCATGAAGTTAACATCAATGCCGCCCATTACCGCAATGCTATCGTGATACCGCTCCCAAGCCTGCTCTACCGGAAGGATTGAATCCTCGTAGGAATGCTTGCCGTCATATCCCAGGAAGTCGGTTATCTGGTGGAATATCGAATACACATTTCCGCAGGAATGGAGTATGACCGGTTTTCCTGCATCATGGACTGTATCAGCAATCTGCTTATGCCAGGGGTACACCCATCGCTCCATCTGTGCCGGCGACAGCAGGGTCTGGGTATTGAAACCCCAGTCATCATTAGAGATGCACGCTCCAACTTGGTCAAACTCACAGACTCGTCGGTAGTAACTTAC
>PWKH01000053.1 GCA_003559765.1 Spirochaetaceae bacterium | reverse complement strand
TGCGGAAAGCCGGACATGAAGTCACCGTATATGAGGCCTTCCACAAGCCCGGCGGGGTCATGGTGTACGGCATCCCGGAATTCAGACTGCCCAAGGCGATCGTTGAAACGGAAATCAACAACCTCAAACAGATGGGGGTTGAAATACAGACCAACTTTCTCATCGGCAAGACCAGAAAACTGAAGGACCTCATCGATAAGGACGGCTATGATGCGGTGTTTGTCGGCAGCGGCGCCGGTCTGCCGAAGTTCATGCATATAGAAGGAGAAAATCTCATCGGGGTGCTCAGCGCCAACGAATATCTGACGAGAAGCAACCTGATGAAGGCCTACGACAAAGAAAACGCCGATACCCCGATTATCCGGTCCAAGGTGGTGGCTGTCCTCGGCGGCGGCAATGTAGCCATGGACGCGGCCCGTACGGCAGTGCGCCTCGGGGCGAAAAAGGTATATATTGTCTATCGGCGGACTGAAAAGGAAATGCCTGCCCGGGTTGAAGAAGTGGAGCATGCCAAAGAAGAGGGAGTTGAGTTCCTGCTTCTGCAGAGTCCTCAGCGCATCCTCGGTGATGAACACGAACAGGTCAGGGCGCTTGAGGTGCTCTCCTATAAACTGGGAGAACCCGACGATTCCGGAAGGCGGCGGCCGATTCCGATTCCAGGCAGTGAACGGGAGCTCCCGGTGGATACGGTGATCGTCTCCATCGGAAATGACTCCAATCCGCTGCTGGAGAAGACCACCGAAGGCCTTGCCACGAACAAGTGGGGGAATATCATCATCAATGAAGAGGACTGCAGCACCTCAATTGACCGGGTGTATGCAGGCGGCGATATTGTCCTCGGGGCAGCCACAGTGATTCTTGCCATGGGGCAGGGAAGAACAGCGGCGGCGTCAATTAATGCAAGACTGCAGCAGGATCTATAACGTGATTGAATTTCAGCATGCTTTACTGTACACTGTCTGCAAGTAGGAATGGCTGTGTCTGATTACCATGATGTAATTTGCTGCGTTCAGCAAAGGAATAAATACGAAGCAATTCGCGAGATTGTGGAAAACTGTCCGGTGTTCCAGGACCTTACTGATAAAGACCGGTTCATAGAGGCGGTGAAGCAGCGTGAGCTGATTGAAACCACCGGAATCGGTCGGGGAGTGGCAATAGCTCACGGAAAAATCAGGGATATCGGCAGGGTCCGCGTCGCTCTTGGATTGTCCCGGCAGGGAATTGATTTTTCTGCTTCAGATGATAAACCGGTTCACCTGCTGTTCGTTATCGGCAGTTCCCCCTTTCGTCAGGTGGAGTATCTCAAAACCCTCGCGGCAATTATGCGGTTTGTGAAAGTCACCGATGTCAGGGAGGAGCTGATCCGTCATGCTGCTGATATAGATTTTCATGATGAAAGGGAGCAGGCCTGTCTGGAGTTTCTCAGGATGATGGCCGAACAGCATTTTGCTGCGTTTTTTGATACAAAATTCCGGAGTCGCTCATAAGGGCTCTTATTTTTTTGTCTCCGCTGTCGGCGGGGACTGATTCCACCACCTGTTCGTCAAAGCAGATTCCCAGCGTATCCAGGTGGGTTCCGTAAGTTCCGATATATCTGTCATAGTATCCTCCGCCTCTGCCCAGACGGGCTCCGGTTCGGTCAAAGGCCAGTCCGGGAACCAGCATTAGGGAAAACAGATGGGAAGTCGGACGGATCACCTGGAGGGTCTGTTTCGGCTGATAAAATCCGTAGGCATGGAGCTCCAGCACTTCCGGGAGGGCATCAGCCCTCAGCCCGGGGGGGAGCACATGAAAGCTCATAGCCGATTCGCTCACCCTCGGCAGGGCTACCAGCTTCCCCTCAGCCAGAGCCTGCCTGATCATTGGGGCCGTGTCCACCTCTCCGGGCATGGAGATGAAACTGAACAGCAGACCGCAGCGTTTCCACTGGGGATAGCTCTGCAGATGTTCGAATATGAGGCGACTTTTCAACTTGAGATTCTGAGGGTCCGTCTGCTGCAGGGTCTGATTCACCCGCCTGCGCAGCTGCTGCTTCTGCTCCCGCATATCCGTCACATCCATTTGCCCATTATAAGGAATGAACCGGAGAAAAAGAAAGGGGTGAAGACAGTTTTTCGCAGAATTCTTACCCCTGCTGCCAGACTTCGAGAATGTTTGTTTTTTCTTCTGATTTCGTTTATAATCTTACCGTTGGTAATTTGACCGATATACGTACCGCATCATCGGAAGAAGGGGAGTGTATGGCTGAAAAACAGAAATATGTCGCTGCAATTGATCAGGGAACGACGAGTACCAGATGCATGCTGTTCAATCAGCAGGGCATGCCGGTGTATTCAAGCCAGCTTGAGCACAAGCAGCAGTATCCGAAGCCGGGCTGGGTTGAGCATGACCCGTTGGAAATCTGGGAGCGAACCCAGGATGTCGTGAGGGATGTTATCAGGAAGGCGCAGTGCAGCCCCTCCGATATCGTCTCGGCAGGCATCACTAATCAGCGGGAGACCGTGGTAGCCTGGAACCCTGACACGGGCAAGCCCTACTATAATGCAGTGGTCTGGCAGGACCTCCGGGGAAAGGATTACATTGATTCGCTGATTCATCAGGGGGGGATCGATCTGCTGCGGGATAAAACGGGGGTCCCCTTAAGTCCGTACTTTGCCGGGTCCAAGATTCACTGGCTGACCGAACACGTCGATGAAATCAGGCGGGCTGTCAGCGGCGGCGGCAGAATCTGTTTCGGCACAATTGACTCCTGGCTGATCTGGAATCTCACGGGGGGAGTCAGCGGGGGTGCGTTCATCACCGATGTGACCAATGCCTCCCGGTATCTGATGATGGATATTGCCTCCTTCAGCTGGAATGCGGAACTGGCTGAAACTTTCGGGGTGAAACCTGAGCACCTGCCGGAAATCCGACCGTCAATTGGTGACTGCTACGGCTATACCCGCAGGGACGGCCCCTTCGGCGGGGAGATTCCGCTGTGCGGAATTCTGGGGGACCAGCAGGCCGCACTCTTCGGGCAGGCCTGTTTCCAGGTGGGTCAGGGAAAGAACACCTACGGCACCGGCTGCTTTCTGCTGGTGAACACCGGCGAGGAGATGCCCGTGTCGAAGCACGGACTGCTGACCACGGCGGCATATCAGGAAAAGGGAAAGAAACCGGTATACGCTCTTGAAGGCTCCATTGCAGTGGCCGGGTCCCTGGTGCAGTGGATGCGCGACAGCATCGGCCTGGTGGACAGCGCTCCTGCGATTGACCGGCTGGCAGAAACGGTGGACGACAACGGCGGGGTGTATTTTGTGCCGGCATTTTCCGGACTGTTCGCTCCGTACTGGGAATCCGGCGCAAGAGGGCTGATTGCCGGCCTGACCGGGTTTGCCGGCGCCGCCCATCTCGCCAGGGCAGTGCTTGAAGCAACGGCATATCAGACGAAGGATATCTTCGATGCCATGGAGAAGGATTCCGGCGTGCCCATCCAGGAGCTTCGGGTGGACGGCGGAATGTCCAAAAGCGAACCGCTGATGCAGTTTCAGGCGGACATGCTCCAGGTACCGGTGATCCGACCGGAGGTGCAGGAGACTACCGCCCTGGGCGCAGCCTATGCTGCAGGACTCTCCCGGGGATTCTGGGAAAGCTATGACGATTTAGCCGACCACTGGAAGGAAGATAAGCGATGGAGCCCGCATATGGATATCTCCCGGCGGGATGAGTATCTCAGCCAGTGGCACAAAGCGGTTGAGCGTTCAAAGGGCTGGGCTGAAAGCTGACCGCGGAGCAGCATACATCATGACAGAAGGATTCGGGACGACGCTGCCGATGAGCGGCATCTCCCTTGCATATCTCCTCCATCTCCTCATTTCCGTGGTGCTTACAGTCCAGATTCTGCTGGACAACAAACTGCCCCAGTCCTCCATTGCATGGATACTGACGCTGTTTCTCTTCCCCTATATCGGGGCGGCGCTGTATCTGATGGCCGGGGTGAACTGGAAAAAGCGGAAAATTGTTCAGCAGCGGCCGGAGGAGCTGTTCGGAAGCTATCTGAAGCCTGCCCTGGATCACCAGCAGCAGTATATTGCCCGGGAATATGAGCGGCTTGACAATGATGTGGTCAAAACCCTTCATATGAACCTCTTCAGCAGTAATGCCCTGATCACCATGCATAACGAGGTGCAGGTATTCCATGAAGGGGAGTCCCTCTTTGCGGCCATGTTCGAAGATCTCAGACAGGCCAGGGAGACCATCCACCTGGAATACTTCCTCTACCGGGATGATGAGCTCGGGGCAAAGCTGCTGGAAATTCTTACCGAACGGGCAGTCAGCGGGGTGGATATTAAGCTGCTGGTGGACGGATTCGGTTCCATGTTCTCTCTTTCTCCTCGTGGCAAGAAACAGCTGGCTCAGGCGGGGGTGAAGGTGCGGACGTTTCTCAATCCCAGAAATATTGTGGGCGCCTGGATGATCAACTACAGCAACCACCGCAAGATAGCCGTGATAGACGGTAAGATTGCCTATACCGGCGGCATGAATATCGGCAAGGAGTATCTTGACGGAGGGGAGCGCTTCTCCTGCTGGAGGGATACCCATCTGCGGATGGAGGGAGAGGTGGTCGGTCTGCTCCAGTCTACCTTCCTGGCAGACTGGATCAACAGCGGCGGAAAACTGAGGCAGGTGGAGCGGTTTTTCTCCCTTCCTGACGAAGAAGAGGCTGAAGAGGAGGATCCGAGGCATCTGCCGACCCAGGTGATCTGCAGCGGTCCCGATTCCACCTGGAATGCAATCCAGCATCTCTATTTCAATCTGATTGCCAACGCTGACAGGAGGGTGCTCATCCAGAGTCCCTATTTTGTTCCCGATGACGGGGTAAAGACTGCGATGGAGACTGCCGCCTTAAGCGGGATTGATGTGAGGCTGATGATGACCGGAGTCCCGGATAAAAAAATACCCTTCTGGGCCGCCCATACCTATTTCCACAATCTGCTGGAAGCAGGGGTGAAGATTTATCTGTTCACCAGCGGGTTTTTTCATACAAAGATGATTGCCGTTGACGATATTATCGTCACCACCGGCAGCTGCAACATGGATGCCAGGAGCTTTTTTCTGGATTATGAGCTGAACATGGTGTTTTTCGATGACAGTCTTGGAAAGGAGTTTTCCCTGCAGTTTGAACGTGACCTGGAGCACTGTGTTGAACTGACCAAAGAGGACTACCGGAAGACCCATGTGCTCAAGCAGCTGCGGAACTCAGTGTGCCGGGTTTTTTCCCCGCTCTTGTGATATTCCCGCCATCCCCCTATAATGGGCGTGGACAAGGAGTGGACCGAAGATGCAATGGAGCGACAGCATGTGGTACATGCGGGATATCATCTCGCCGGTACTGGATATCTCAATTCTGACATTTCTGTGTTATAAAGTGTTTATACAGGTATCCCAGACCAGGGCAGTGGAGATGGTCCGGGCGGTAGTCCTTTTGGGGGTGCTCTTTGCCCTTGCCCGGCTGCTGCAGCTGCCGACTCTGCTGTGGCTCTATAATCATGGGGCAGTTGTGGTAATCCTCACTATAGCCGTAATATACCAGCCGGAGCTCCGCCGGGCCTTCACCCGGATGGGGGGACGTTCCAGCAGGCTCTTCCGGCTTTCAAACCGGACCAGCAACGAGCAGATTGAGACGGTGGTTAATGCCATGCAGGTGCTCGCCGCCAAAGGGCGGGGAGCCCTGGCGGTGTTTCCCCGGAGGCTGTCGGTCCGGGGGATTATCAACTCGGGGACGCGGATCAACGGTGAGATCACCGGGGCTCTGCTGCTGACAATATTTGATCATGACACCCCCCTGCATGACGGAGCGGTGATTATCCATGAGGGGAAGATCCAGTCAGCCGGATCATTTCTTCCGATCAGCGAACAGGCAGATATCAGGAAGAGCTTCGGCTCCCGCCACCGGGCGGCATTGGGTATGGCCGAAGAGACCGACGCAGTCATGCTGGTGGTATCAGAAGAGACCGGGAGCATGTCTCTGGCATATAATGCGAATCTCTATTACGATCTTTCACCGGAGACGATCCGCAGAACCCTTATTGCGCTGCTGAATTATCAGGAGATCCTTCCTGATGAGGTGGAGGAGGCCGCAGATGAAGTTCGATGATTTCAGGCAGCGGCTGGTCCACAACTGGCCGGTGAAGGTGCTTTCTCTGGTGACTGCGGTAATGCTGTATCTCCTGGCCCAGACTGCAGGACTGGAACAGCGGGAACTGACCGTCGGCATCGACGTGATTACTGCCCCCGGCATTGAGGCGGTCCGTTCTTCGGACCTTGAAGCTGAAGTACGCATCCGGGGCCCCCGGGATCAGATCTTTTTCATCGAAACCGATGACATTATCCTCGAGGCGGATGTATCCCATGTGGGCAGTGCCGGTACTGTACAAGCCTATGTCAGGCTTCGGGAACAACGGCAGTTAAGCCTGATCAGACCTCTGGAGATACATTACAGCCCCACGAACATCGAGGTGGATCTGCGGCAAACAGAAAGGAGCGGACCGTGATCGTAGGAATAGGAATTGATATCGTTGAATCAGCCCGGCTCAGGGCAGACCATATTGCACCGGGATTTCTCAAGCGGATTCTCCACTCTGATGAGTATGCCTATATTCTCCAGTCAGGAGCGGATCAGGCAAGTTCCGCCGCCGCCCGGTTCGCCGCCAAGGAGGCCTTCGGGAAGGCCCTGGGAACGGGAATACGGGGGTTCAGCCTCAAGGATGTGAAGATCTCCCATGACCGGGACGGAAGACCGGTAATCGAGATGGAGGAGCATGTCCGTGAGCTGTGCAGAAGCAGAGGCGGGAAGCATGTCCACCTCTCCATCTCCCATGAGCGCCACTATGCTTCTGCTGTCGTCATCATTGAAGGGTAATATGGAAACACGGAGAATCTGCCTGACGGCAGCCTTCGACGGAACCGATTTCCAGGGATGGCAGATACAGGATAACGGAAGGACCGTCCAGGGTGTGCTGGAGGAAGTATTAGGAAGGATGCACCGACATGAGGTGCGGGTGATCGGAGCAGGTCGTACCGATTCGGGAGTTCATGCCAGAGGTATGACCGCCCACTTCAACACTGATATTGCTTCCATACCTGCTGAACGGTTTGTCCCGGCCCTGAACGGTCTGCTTCCCCGGGATGTCAGGATCGTCAGAAGTACCGAGGCTGCCCCTGACTTTCATGCCCGGTTTGATGCTCGGTGGCGGGAATACCGGTATATGCTCTGCTGCGGCAGTGCTGATCCCCATGCACGGCGTTTCTCTCTCTTTTTGGACCGGAGGCCGTCGGTTCGTCGTCTTAACCGCTATGCGGCGGCAGCTGCGGGGGAGCATGACTTTTCCGCCTTCTGTGCTGCCGGGGATTTAAGTGATTCGAAAAACCGCAGGATTATGCAGGCAGTCTGGGTTCCCTTCGGAAGAGACCGGCTGGAATTCCGTATCCGCGGCACCGCATTTCTCTGGAAGATGGTCCGTTCCCTGGTCGGAACCATGCTGGAACTGGAGCGGGATGCCGCACCTGAGACAGCGATGAGCGAAATCCTGCAGTCCCGGGACCGAAGCGCAGCAGGGACTACTGCGCCGGCTCGGGGGCTGCATTTATGGCGGGTGAATTATGAACAGTGATGCGCTGAGGGATGTAATCGAAGATGTGAAGCACCTCCTTGACGGGGACTGGAGCCGAAGGGAGATTGAAAAGCGAGAAGCGCAGCAGCAGCAGCCGGCCTCTCCGGTCAGCCGGGAGGAGGCTCTGGAGGAGACAGCCCGGACGGTCTCCTCATGCCGGCGCTGCGGTCTAGCTGAGACACGCACCATGGCTGTGCCGGGGTACGGAGTTCTGGATCCCCTGGTGATGGTCATCGGCGAGGCTCCGGGATCGGAGGAGGACCGTCAGGGTCTGCCCTTTGTCGGTGCCGCCGGACAGTACCTCGATAAATGGCTTGCGGCCATCGGCCTTGAACGGGGGGGCAATGTGTTTATCGGGAACATCATCAAATGCCGTCCCCCCCAGAACCGCGACCCCTTTCCCCAGGAGCAGCAGGCCTGTCTGCCCTTTCTGAAGGACCAGATTTCGATTGTCCGACCGAAGGTGCTGCTGTGCGTCGGCAGAATATCTGCTCAGATCCTGCTGGCAAAAACTGACGGGATCGGCCGGCTGCGCGGGTCAGTCTATGAGTTCCAGGGAGTGCCCCTGGTGCCGACCTATCATCCCAGCGGCGTGCTGCGGAATCCCGAGTACCGCAGACCGGTGTGGGAGGATCTCAAACAAGTACGGTCGCTGCTGGATGAATAACCCACGATACGCTGAGATAGTCTGCAATAATCCTCTCTCACGATCGTTGACCTACCGCATTCCTGAGGGAATCGAATGTTCCGTCGGAAAGCGGGTTACCGTTCCTCTGGGATCCAGGACGGTTACCGGGTTTGTCATATCCGTCGGGGACCAGGCTCCCGGGGGATCCTTCACCGTCAGGGAAATCGGACGGGTGGTGGATTCCAACCCGGTCTTTGGTGAACAGGAGATAATCCTTGCACGCTGGATGTCGGAACTGTACCTGTGCAGTCTCGGGGAGGCGTTATCGGTCATGCTTCCGGGGGGAAGACGGGATGCGGCAGTTCCCGGACTGGATACGGATGATGAAATTGCCCCGGAACCGAGAAATCTCTCAGAGGCGCAGCGGCTTGCGGTGAAAGCAGTAACATCCCGGAAGGAGCAGATGTACTATCTCTTCGGCGTCACCGGCTCAGGAAAGACCGAAGTGTTTCTGCAGGCGGCAGAGTATGCAGTCTCCCGGGGAGAACCGGTGATCTACCTGGTTCCGGAGATCTCTCTGTCGCATCAGCTTGCCCGGGAAGTGATGCACCGCTTCCGCGGAGCTGTGGCGGTTCTGCATTCCGGTATGACCCCGTCCCAGCGTCTCCGGGAATGGAACCGGATCAGAAACGGCGAAGTTTCCCTGGTCATCGGGGCCCGCAGCGCCGTATTTGCCCCGTTTGAAAAACCGGGGCTGATCATCATAGATGAGGAACACGAATCTTCTTATAAATCCGGATCTCATCCCCGGTACCATGCCAGACAGATCGCCCTGAAACGCATACAGGATGCTGGGGGTACCCTGGTGATGGGCAGTGCAACTCCTTCCCTGGAATCATGGAAGCTCATGGAGGACCAGCGGATGGTGCGGCTCAATCTGGCCCAGCGGATTTCCGGAGGAATAATGCCGGTCATGAAAGTGGTGAACCTGGCTGAACAGCCGGGGCCGATCTCACAGCTGCTCAGGGATGAAATCCACGGAGTGCTTGCCCGGGGAAAGCAGGCGATCCTGTTTCTTAATCGGCGGGGGTTCAGTTACTTTTTCCACTGCAGAAGCTGCGGGTATGAGATGCAGTGTCCCCACTGCTCGGTTTCTCTGACGTATCACCGCAGCGGCAGAACGATGCGGTGCCACTACTGCGGCTATGTTCATCCCCCTGTCAGTGTATGCCCGGACTGCAGATCCCTGGATGTAGGATACTCCGGGTTCGGCACGGAGATGATTGAGCAGGAGGTAAGCCGGATTTTTCCCCAGGCCAAGGTCCTGAGGATTGACACCGATGCGGTGAAGGAAAAGCAGTATCTGCAGAAATCCCTGGATCAGGTGCGCACCGGAGCTGTGGACATTCTTCTGGGAACCCAGATGGTGGCGAAGGGACTGAATTTCCCGAATGTCGAGCTGGTCGGGATTGTGCTCGCCGACAGCAGCCTCCATCTCCCGGACTTTCGGGCCCAGGAGCGCACCTTCTCCCTGCTGACCCAGGTTGCAGGTCGCGCCGGCAGGTACAGCGGTTCCGGCCGGGTAATCGTCCAGACCTACCATCCAGATAATCCGGCGATTCAGTGCGCCCTCAGCCAGGACCTTGAGGGGTTTTATCAGCAGGAGCTTGAGATCCGCTTGCAGCTTGCCTTTCCTCCGTTCCGGCGCCTGTGCAGGATCGTACTGCGGGGTCGGAATCAGAAACGGACCGAAGAGACGGCCCGGCAGGCGGAACAGCTGCTTGCGCAGCAGAACCTCCGGGAGGTTGAGGTGCTCGGCCCCTCCCCCTGTCCTATTGAACGGATAGCCCGCAACTGGCGGGAACAGATTCTGCTGCGGTCAAACCGTCTGCCGCCGCTGGTAAAGGCGGCGAAGCTGGTGAAGGAGGGCTTCAGTTCCGTCTCAGGAGTTTATGTGGAAATAGATATCGATCCTTTGAGCCTGATGTAGAGTTGACCACCTGCTTTTATATTAAGTATAATGTATACATGTTAGAGATACTTACTATTGGAGAAGAAACTCTCCGCAAGCCCGCTCAGCCGGTAGATTCCTTCGGCAGCGAGCTGAAGCTGCTTGCTGATGCCATGATTGACACCATGCATGAGGACGGCGGCATCGGTCTTGCTGCTCCCCAGATCGGTGTGCCGAAGCGGCTGTTTGTGGTGCATCTGCAGGATGAAGATCCCCGGGTGTTCGTCAACCCGGAAATCATAGAAACTTCCCAGGAAACCTGCGTGCAGGAGGAGGGATGTCTGAGCATCCCCGGTGTGTACGCTGATGTGCACAGGCCGGAAGGAATAACCCTTCAGGCCCGGGACGTTGCGGGAAAGGTCTTCACCCTGACGGCATCGGGCATGCTCGCCCGGGTAATTCAGCATGAATACGATCATCTTCGGGGCGTGCTCTTTATCGACCGGCTTGGGGACGAGCAGCGGGAGAAAATCCTGCGGATCTATGAAAAGCGGCAGAGGAAGCGGAAAAAACGCGTATGAGAATACTCTTTGCAGGAACTCCTGAAATAGCCGTTCCTTCCCTCAAGGCGGCAGCCCGTCAATTTGAAGTGGTCGGGGTGCTCACCAATCCCGACCGGCCGAAGGGGCGCGGCAAAGGGATCGCCCCCTCCCCGGTGAAGCAGGCGGCGATAGAACTCGGAATTCCGGTGCTGCAGTTTTCCACCCTGAAACGGGATGCCCGGGAAGCGGTCTCAGCCCTCGGAGCTGACATCCTCGTGGTGTTTGCCTACGGGCGGATTTTCGGGCCGAAGTTCCTCTCCCTCTTTCCCAAGGGCGGGGTGAACGTGCATCCCTCCCTTCTGCCGAGACACCGGGGCTGCGCACCCATTCAGGCGGCAATGCTTGCGGGGGACCGGGAGACCGGGATCACAATCCAGCGCATTGCCCTGGGAATGGATACCGGTGATATCATCCTGCAGCGGTCATATAAAATCGAAGAGCAGGAGACCGCAGCGGATGTAACCGAACGGTTTTCCCATGAGGGAGCCGCCCTGCTGGTCGAAGCCCTCCAGCTGATCGAAGCGGGAAGGGAGCAGCCGGTCAGTCAGGATGAGGCCCGGGCATGCTACTGCATGACCATCCGCAAGGAGCACGGGAGCATCTGCTGGGAACAGCCGGCAGATCAGATTGTCCGGATGATCAGGGCCTTTACCCCCTGGCCGAAGGCCTATACACGGTGGGGGGGAAAAAAAGTGATGATCCCGGCTGCGGCTGCTGATATGGAATATCCCGTAGGACAGAGTCCTTCCGGCACGGTGATCGGGGAGGTGCCCGGAAGGGGTATTGCTGTAGCAGCCGGCAGCGGAGCGGTCATCATTCAGCAGCTGCAGCTGGAGACAAAACGGGCTGCTGACTGGAAGTCCTTTCTCAACGGGAATCCCGGCTTTATTGGTTCACGGCTCGGCGGTGCGACAGCGTGAAAAAAATCTATTGACGCGGGTATTCCCCCCGAATAAGATACCAGTATGAAAAAACTGATCATCCTCATATGTGCTCTCATGGTTCTGACTCCTGCCTATGCAGACCGGCTCTCCCTGGATGCGCTGCCGATTGGAGAGACCGGTACACACCGGGATCGTGCTGAACCGTATCCCCGGGTTGCTCTGGTGCTTTCGGGGGGAGGAGCGAAGGGATTTGCCCATGTGGGGGTGATCAGGGTGCTTGAGGAGGCGGGGATTCCCGTCGATTTGGTAGTCGGTGCAAGCATGGGAGGGCTTGTGGCGGCGTTGTATGCTTCAGGATACTCCCCGGGAGATATGGAGCAGATGTCGGAGCTTACTGACTGGCGGGCGCTGTTCTCCTCTCCGGCAAGCATTTCTCCGTATATGACTGCCCCGGTTCTGCAGACGCATTACAACATCCTCTCGATATCATTTGACAGGCACGGCATCGGTCGGTCCTTAGGACTGCTTCCGGACCATCGGGTTGTATCCCAGATGTCCCGACTTACCTACAAGAACTCCCATATCAGGGACTATGATCAGATGCATATCCCGCTGCGGATTGTTGCAACGGATATTCTCTCCGGAGAGCTGGTGGTGCTGAATCACGTTCCACTGCATGCGGCAATGCGGGCGACCATGGCTATTCCGGGAATCTTTTCTCCCCATTATGTGGACGGACGGTACTTAGTGGACGGCGGGGTAGTGAATAATCTCCCGGTTTCTGCAGCCAGGGACCTGGGGGCTGACATTGTCATCTCGGTAAACGTCATGGGAAATATCAGATCGGAAATGGATGAGCTGACCTCTCCGCTGTCTGTTGTGACCCAGGCAGGGCAGCTGATGATTTTGAGTCCGATGCAGAGTGAAATTGAGCAGTCAGACCTCCATATTGATGTATCCTTCCCTGATCACAACGCCATGGAATTCTGGCGGTACCGCGATTTTTTTACGAAAGGGGAGCAGACCGCCAGAAATGCGTGGGAGGATATCACGGCATTGGCCGAGTCAGTTGCCGAGTACCGGGAAATTGAGCCGAGGGACCCTGACCGGCAGGGTGAATACCAGCAGCTGGAGCAGCCCGTAATTGACGCCGTTGAAATTGATCCTGCTTTGGACGTTCCGGGTTTTCCCCTTGAGCTGTTCACCCAGGGGCTGAGTTCCTCCCCGTCTCAGAACGATATTGAGATGATTACCAACAGCCTGGTGACTGCACGGAGCTACGAATCCATCGGATATTCCGTCAGAAGGGACCAGGAGCGATCTCTGCTGTCTCTCTACCCAATCAGCTTTGACCGGGGAAAGCATTATATCGGGGCAACCTTTCTGTTCGACGGCTCCTTTGTTATCGACCGGGACCGGAGATCCTGGCAGATCATACCGGGGTTTTCCCTCGATTTGATTTTCTCAGATCTCATCAGTACCGGTTCATATTTAACATTCAACATGAAGCTCTCTGACACGCTGCGTACTGAAGCCAGCTACACCTTCCCGTTATCTTCCAGCTTCTATGCCAGGCCCTATGTGCATGCCGGGGAAATCGGGTTTGTTTCTGATGCTCAGAGTGATCAGCGGGCGGCGTATGTTGAAGTGGGGCAGGAAATCGGCTACCAGCTGAAGCCTTATTCAAAATTCGGCCTGGGCTTCGGTATTTCGAATGTCTGGGAATCCGGAGGAGGGAATTCCTTCTCCTTTCTGATAACGCCCCGCATTGACGTGCAGAATTATGAGCCGAGCCGGTTTCCTCCAAGCGGAATACGATGGAAAGGGCAATTGGACATCCCCATCGCTGCTGATGAGCACTGGTATCACCGGTTTAAGGCTGAATACCGTCACTATCGCCATCTCGGGAATCAGGGAACCCTCGGGTGGAATGTTTCCGTCAGCTCCTATCCGGGGGATGCTGCCGACGGACTGAACGTACCCTGGGGGCATTCCGATATCGGCGGATGGGATTCAGTGCCCGGCTACGCTCCTGGGAGGCTTCTTTATCCGGATTCTGTAAGTGCCGGGGCGACATATCATCATCGGTTTCCTGTTCTCTCCGGCATCATGGATGTGGACCTCTACGGAATTCTGCAGCTGCAGGGTGCAGCAGGATGGGAGGATCTGCACCATGACGGGAGAAACTGCTCCCGCTACGGCGGCATTGCCGCCGCCATCGGCTTTGAGAGCATCCTCGGGGAACTGGTGATCGGTGCGGGATTGAGTGCAGAGGGATCAACCGCAGTATATGTGCTGCTGAATTAGATGAGCCCGTTCAGGTGGAATCACTCCCGCTGTTGTGATACAATCAGCTGAAATCTTAACGAATCAGGAGTTTACATATGCAGGATAAGTTTACAGAGTTGAAGGACCGCAAATCGGTGGGAGTGCTTCCGGGAATAACCAAGCGGGTCATGTCCTACGGGGATGATTCCATGATCTGCCGGTTTGATCTGCAGAAGGGAGCAAAGATCCCCCTCCATTCCCATGAGGCTTCCCAGAACGGATACGTCCTTTCCGGCAAGGTGCGGCTGCTTGCAGAGGGGGAGGAGACTGCCTGTATAGCAGGTCCCGACTGCGGCTACTACTTTGCTCCCCATGAAACCCACGGGCTGATTGTGCTGGAGGATGCCGTGCTCATTGAAACCTTCTGTCCCCTGAGACCGGAGTACATAGCTGACTGATTATCATGCTGCGGACCGGCAGACGGTTGAGCTGAGAAGCAGCTCTGCATCGCAGAAGCCCCCTGGTTGAAATATTCAGTCAGGGGCTCTTTTTTACCGTGCAGGGAAACTGCGCTTAGCTGTAATCCGGCCGGCTGCGAAGACTTGTGCGCTGAAGTAACCATTCGAGTAAATTATTCAGAAAAAATATTTAATGAATGAAAGAGGTGACGAAATGGGAAATTCTACCTACGTAAATCCTTCAAATCTGCCGAAGCCGAACGGCCCGTATCAGTACGGAGCAGTGCAGGACGGATGGCTCTGCATCGCCGGACAGATACCAGTGGATCCGGACAATCCTTCATCTCCGCTTCCTGAAGGGATTGAAAAGCAGACAGAAATCGTCTTCAAGAATATCTGGCGGATACTCAGGGAGGCAGGATACGGGCCTGAAGATGTGATTCATGTCAGAAACTTTCTGCTGAATCTTGCCCGCGACATGGACGGATTCAACTCAGTTTATAAAAAGCAGTTTCCTCCTGAAAGCCTTCCGCCCAGGACCACCATCGGGGTTTCCGGTCTTGCAAAGGGAGCGCTGGTGGAGATAGATCTGGTGGCTTATAAGCGGCAGTAGCGACGCTCTGGTGTTTCTGCTGTATAAATATGGGGTTCGGGAGCAGGAAATTCTGCTGTCGAACCCCATACGTCTGTATCCCCGCCGTGCACTGATGCTGTAACAGCGGCAGTCAGCTGTACACCGGAGAGAGACTATTCGATGCCGTCAAACCAGGTGTCCTGCAGCATCTGCCGATGCAGGTTTGTCAAAAACTGCAGATGCGTCTCCTCCCAGGCTGCCAGATCCTGAAACAGCTGTTTCTCTTCCTTGTCTGATGCCTCTTCAGCCTGCCGGGAATACATGTTCACTGCAGACTGCTCAAGACCGATAGCGGCTGAGATAGCAGCTCCTTCATAGCTGGCAGCTTCGATTTCCTTGGATATTTCCTCAGACAGTATATGCTTGGAAAACACATCAGGTACGTTCATCTCTTCCCTGCGGCTGAATGCCCCTTCGGGAGAAAAAAGTTTCTCAGTGTAGCACTGCTTTTTGCCGTGCTTGTCGGGTATGTACTGGCAATAATACATATCAGTTACTTGGCAGCAACACCGGTAGTGCTTGCAGTACTGCTGTATATGGGTGGTTCAAGGAAGCCGCTGGAGATCATTCTCACATCAGGTGTCGTTACGGCAGGGGTGTATATCCTGTTTACCGTGATCTTTCGCGTAAGAATCAAATATTTGATAGGATGCAAGTATGTTTGAAATAGCTGTAAGCGCACTGCTTGAAGTGCTTAAGTTTCCCAACCTCTTATCAAGTCTGGTGGGTGTTCTGTTTGGACTTTTTGTCGGTTCGATCCCCGGGCTGACGGTAAGTTTGGGCATGGTTCTTATGCTTCCTATTACATATACCATGGCTCCGGTAACTTCCTTCAGTCTGCTTCTCGGCATGTTTTGCGCAGGTATGTCCGGCGGTTCAATCTCAGCGATCCTGCTGAATATCCCCGGAACTCCCTCGGCTGCGGCAACAGCTCTTGACGGTCATGCCATGGCCAGAAAAGGACAGGCTGCAGAGGCAATCGGTACGGCAGTCACCTCTTCGTTCTTCGGCGGGATGGTAAGTCTGGTTGCCCTGGTAGTGGTTTCCCCGTTTATCGCAAGGGTTGCATTAAACTTCGGGTCAGCTGAGCTGGCAGCCCTTGTCTTTCTCGGACTGGCGCTGATCTGCAGCTTCGGTCAGGATTCAATTGTCAAAGGCCTGATATCGGGAGTACTGGGGCTTATAATCATGACCGTCGGTCTGGATCCGATGACCGGTACCCCGAGGTTCACCTTCGGGCAGGTGTCATTAATGAACGGCATCAATTATCTTCCGGTAATGATCGGTCTGTTTGCAATTCCTCAAATTATTGAGGGAACTGCATTAGGTACTGAAGTGATTCCTCATTTCCAGGAGAAGATCACCGGGGTTTTTAAGCATATCACGAAGATATTCAAGTACCCGAAGATAAAAATCATGGCATCTTTACTGGGTGTCGGAATCGGATCGGTGCCGGGTGCCGGAGGACCGATCGCCGTTTTTATCAGCTATGATTATGCGAAACGGCTCTGCAAGCGGGAAGTCGCTGAAAAAATGGGTACAGGAATTCCTGAAGGGGTTGCAGCACCTGAAGCGGCGAATAACGCCATGTGCGGCGGGGCAATGATTCCCATGCTCACCCTCGGAATTCCCGGAGATCCCATCACAGCGATTCTTCTCGGAGCGCTGATGGTGCAGGGGCTGACCCCCGGTCCGCTCCTGTTTGTCGACAACCCGCATTTCGCCTACAGTGTATTCTGGGCATTCTTTGTGGCCATGGTCCTGCTGCTGATCGTCAGTCTGCTGACAATTAATATCTGGGTGAAACTGCTGAGTGTGCCGAAGCGGATACTCCTTCCGATAATTGCAGTCTTCTGCGTAGCCGGAAGTTATTCTTTGAATAACAGTTTTACTGATGTATGGATTATGATCAGCTTCGGACTGCTGGGATTCCTTATGAAGAAATACCAGTTTCCGGTGGTCCCGCTGCTGCTGGCGATCGTGCTCGGACCGACATTTGAACGGTATGTAAGAACGGCCCTGCTTACTTCTGACGGAGATCCCTCGATCTTTTTCAGAAGACCGATTGCATTGGTGTTTATCATTATTGCGCTAATATCATTTTTTAAGGCTCTGTTTTCGAAGTGTAGTGATCGTAATTTGAGCTACCTGGATACAAAGAATGTTCTTTGATACTCGGGATATTAATTGGCAATTGCACAACCTTTTGCAGTGTGTTCAAGCAGTCGATGATCCGATTTCCGGTTACGAGCAGCAAATCACTACACTTGAAAAACAGAGCCTTTTTTAAACCGATAATTGTTTCATTTTTGAAAAAGAAACAAAGCTAGTTATGTATGCACAGCTCACAGAGCAGTGCAGTTGCGAAAAAATATTGAATTTTGAAAAGCTGTGAGGAGGAAATAAAATGGCTGAAGATAAGCAGAAACAGTATGTATTTAAGATTGACGAGCTTCCTGAAAAATCAACCCACGGAGGATCTGTGCGGTCAAAGCTTGTTCTTGACGAAAACCACGGCGGTGCAACCCGGTTCTCTTTGCTGGTGAACACGATGAAAAGCGGGCTGAACTGCAAGCATGATACTCCCGGGCACACCCATGATGAAGAACACTTCATTTATGTCATGGAAGGAACCGGTGGAGTCTCCATCGACGGTACGGTGCATGAAATAGAACCGGGGGATGTCTGCTATGTACCCCCTGGAGCAGTCCATTACGTATTTGCCGACCCGATTGAGGATATGACCTACCTGGTGTTCTATTCCCCCGCCGGACCGAAAAAGAAACTGTAGAGGCAAAAAGATGAGTACAGAATTAGAAACAATGAAGGTCAATTTTCTTGACCGGCGCAAAGTGAGCATCGAATACCGGGGGCATACCATCCTGACTGATCAGCCGAAGGGCGTCGGCGGCGACGGCGACGGCGAGGCGCCTACCGGTTTTGATCTGTTTCTCGCTTCCCTGGCGGGATGTGCCGGATTTTATATCCAGCTGTTCTGCCAGAAACGGAAAATTCCCCTGGATGCGGTGAGCATGAGCGTGACTCCAGTTTTCGATGATGAAACTGATCTGCTTTCCTCAATCAACATTGAGGTGGAAACGAATGATCAGTTCCCGGAAAAATATAAGAAGACCATCTACAACCTGGTTGATCAGTGCGCCGTAAAGAAACAGCTGAAAAATCCGCCTGAGGTGAACATCGCAGTGAGCGGCATCTGACGGTAATGCATATCAGCTGAACATGATTCCCTGCAGTCAAAAAAACAGCTGCAGGGATTTTCATAGATGGATGACAATCAGCCTGCAGGAAATGAAAATGGAAGCATGAAACATTCAATCATATTGCACGATTAGCGATATTCGTGTATATTGAAACCAGTTAAGCGGCTGTCGTATAACGGTATTACCCAAGCTTCCCAAGCTTGAGAAGCGGGTTCGACTCCCGTCAGCCGCTCAAAAACAGAAACAAAAAAACCGGCGTTTTATACGGTCAATGCAGCAGCTTGCATCAGACAGATAAGAACACCGGTTTTTTTTCTTCTGAATTACCGGCTTTTGTGGTAATCTTCAGGTATAAATCAGTTAGCTGATGCAGTTTCCCGGATCGGGGACATACGCAGTAGATATGGTACTCTCAGTTGTTCTGCCTCTGCCCCTGTGGATCTGGTACATTTGCGGACTCCACGGACCGCAGAGCGGGCTTTTGCCGACAGCGGAACTGATACCCTCTGAACAGTTCCAGTGCAGCCCCGCTAAGATATCAGGTGCTGTGATTACCGTCCGAATGTTTTTCTGCAGTAATTCAGATGTTTCGTTCCGGACTACTTAGGCGTTTCCTGTACCAGCTCCATGGGGCTGCCGGGACGTACCCGCAGAACAAAATCGACTTGGTCCAGACTGAGACACAAGTCAAAATCCCGCTGTGCTTCGTCGGAATTTCCGCCGGTTTTCAGAAAATTCATGGTGGTGCTTTCATGGTGGAGAAAGTCTGGTATGCCGGAAAAGGATTTCGGATTATCCGTCAGGAGTCCCCGAAGATATTCAGCATACAGAGTGTCCTCGTCTGCAGGTTCTTTGCCGTTCCACCCCATGCAGATCAGAGAAACAACCCGGGGGCTGCGGCTGCGGATCCATCGGGCGGCAGCTGCAGCGTTGACAAAGCTTCCGGTAATCACCTCTTCGGCATGCTTTGCCGCCTCTGCCAGTCCCTGGGTCCCGGCGCTGGTGGTGATTACTACCGTGTTTCCTGCAAACTGTTTGTTCTCTATTGCCGCAGGAGAATTTCCGTAGTCAAATCCTTCCTGAATAATTCCTCCCCGTTCACCCGCAAGGATATACTCAGGGTTCAGGGCCTTCAGCTGGTATGCGAGGGCTATGTCATCCACAGGAATGATTCGTTCTGCACCGTTGGCCGCAAAAAATACGGCGGTGGTAAACGCCCTGAACACGTCAATCACCACGGCAATGCCCTCAGCCTGTGCCGCCCCCTCAAGATAATGCAGTATGCGTATGTCCATGCCTTCCAGGCTCCTTCGGTTTTGTACAGGGAAAAATTCATTCCCCCTGTTTTGAATGCTTCTGTATACTAATTGAGCAGGAGAATTCCTGCAAGGTTTTTGTACTGCATATGTGCTGATTATGATACACTGCAGATATGAAGTTGTTTGCAAGCTGTTTACTCCTTGTACTATGTGCCGTTTCCGTGCTCCCTGCTGCAGATTTCCGAAATACTGCGGTAGTTGAAGTGCAGACTCGGATTGATCAGGACGGGGCCTCTACATTGCTGGTGGAGGATGTTTTCTCCAGCCGAATATCTCCGCGGGCTATTCTCCTGGCTCGGGGACTGTATCATTTCCGAGAAGGTGATAATTTTTCCGGTGCCGGACTCGGTGCTGTGGTAGTGCTGGGGGGAGGCTGGTATTCAGAACTTATGTATACCCTCAGGCATTACGGCGGCAGTGACTATCTGCACCGGATCTATGCGGATGCGACCTATGAATCAGCGTCATGGCTCAGTACGGTAAGTTCGACCCTGTTCATCAGTGACGATTCCGTAACTGCATCCCTTTCATCTACCTGGAGATATTTCTGGGAAATGGGGAATCACCTGCAGTTTCGGTATATTCTGGGCATCATTCCGGAGGCAGATGAGCTGCTGGCCCATACCGGTGTGATGCAGTATGCCCATCCCCTTGGGCCGTACCGCCTCACCCTCGGAGGAGGGGGAGGGACCTTCGGTGATGAAGGTGAAATCAAACTGGGTTGGACCGTCTACGGAGAGCTGGGGAGGAATATAACTGACCGGACAGCAGTTGCCTACGGAGCATCCTATAACAGCAGTGACGACGGGGTCAGAATGCTTTCCAACCGCATTATCCTGTCATCCCGATGGTAGCTTATGAACAGTAAATCAAAGCTTACCGGTTCACGGATGTTCGCGAAACTGATCATACCTGCACTGCTGTTTCTCTTTTGGGGAGGTGCTGATATGATCAGCGGGTTCACCCTCTCTGATCAGGGACCGAGGGAACTGTTTTTCGGTGAACAGATTTGGAGAATCAAGTCTCCCCGGGGAAGATCTGCGCCTGGACCGAACTACTGGTCGAATACTCCCGAATCGGTATGGGTTGATGAGCAGGGAATGCATCTGAAGCTTGCCCGCCGGGAGGAGCGCTGGTATGCCTCAGAGGTGTTTACTCGGTTTCCCTTGGGATACGGAACCTATACGTTCACCATAGATTGTGATTTTTCTGCCTTTACCCCCGATGTAGTGGCAGGATTCTTTACCTGGGATACCCGGCCGGAGGAGCATAACCGGGAACTCGATATTGAGTTTTCCGCTTGGGGAACAGACGGAACGGTTACAGGACAGTATGTTGTTCAGCCGGTAACCGGTCCGGACCGGATTTATCGGTTTGATCCGATGCTGGAGGGCAGCTTTACTACCCACCGCATCGAATGGTTCCCTGATGAGATCTCCTTTACCAGCTATCATGGTCATGTGGATCCTGATTCACAAACCGGACAGAACAGTCTTATGGAGACATGGATATTTCCCGGCACGCCCCCTACGGAAGGAACTGCCCGATTTCGGTTCAACCTGTGGCTGTTTCGCGGAAGAACTGACCGAGCGGAAGAGACACAGCTTACGGTGAGCTCTTTCCGGTTTGATCCGTGGGAGCCGTAGCACTCGGCTGACTGGAAGCAAAGCCCCGTCTTGTCTGGGCTCCCCATCCTCCGGCGCCCTTCATGGCACT
>PWKH01000059.1 GCA_003559765.1 Spirochaetaceae bacterium | reverse complement strand
TCTAGGAATTATGGAAACACCTGTAGGAATGTATTACATTCTTTATCGGTTTTCTTGACGATTAAACCCAATTGCGGTAAGGGGTGCTTGTGGTTAAGAACGTATGTAACAGTATTCTCAATTCAATTGATGAACGGCTCTATATTGTTGATTCCAACTTGAGGATTACCCAGATAAGCCGGCAGCTGCAGCAGGACTATCAGGAGCGCGGGAAGGCGGCAGGAAGGCACTGCTATGAAGCTTTCTTCAGCCGGAGCACCCCCTGCGCCGTCTGTCCGACGATCAGAGCATTTGCAAGCCGAAGGCGTGAGATTGACAATAAAGAGGTGTGCATCAATGGGCTAGATGTGTCAATCGAGCTGCAGAGTGATCCCGTAGCAGATGAGCAGACCGGGGAGATCATCGGTGCGGTGGTACGTATCAGAGAGGTGCGGTTATCTGATGAAGCATCAGGCAGACAGGAGCGAAGCTTTCAATCACTTGTCTATGAACTGCCTGCGCTGATCTGTGAATTTCGTCAAGACAGCACCCTGACCTTTGTCAACCGGACCTACTGTGAATATTTCGGAATGACCCCTGAGCAGCTGATCGGAAAGCCCTTTTTTGATTTTCTTCCCGAGGATGACCGGGAGAAAGCAAGACAGGCATTTTTGGCGCTCACCCCTGAAAACCCTGTGAAGGCCTATTCTCATCAAGTGCTGCACCAGGGGAAGCTAACCTGGCAGAGTTGGCTCGACCGGGCGGTGTTCAATGAACGGGGAGAGGCGGTGAAGTATCAGTCAGTCGGATTTGATATCACCGAACAGCAGGAAGCGAAGGAGCAGTTAGCCGATAGTCAGCGACGATTATCCCTTGCTCAGACCTTAGCAGAAATCGGCACCTGGGAGTACGGCATCCACAGCGGCCATCTCTACTGGACTCCCGAATGTGAGGCCCTCTTCGGACTCTCAGCGGGGAGCTTCACAGAAACCTTCGATGCTTTCCTGGAATTCGTGCACCCTGAAGACAGGGACTATGTAATAGCGGTGAACAAGCCGATCACTGCGGACCGAAAAGGACATCGGTTTGACTATGAGCACCGGATCATCAGAACGGACGGTGCAGTGAGATGGGTCAGAGAATTCAGCGGACTTGTGCATGATGAAGCCGGTGAGCCTGAAAAAATTATCGGATTAGTTATGGATATCACGGAACTGAAGCGCCAGGAGCAGAAGCAGGAGCATCTGCAGCGGCAGCTCAGTCAGGCCCAGAAAATGGAGTCGGTTGGAAGACTGGCCGGAGGGATTGCCCATGACTACAACAACATGCTCGGTGTAATTCTGGGAAGAACGGAACTGGCCATGGAGCTGCTTGATTCCCAGGATCCTGCATATGCGGAGCTGCAGGATGTGCACTCTGCGGCTTTGTCCTCAAGCAGGCTGACTAAGCAGCTGCTCGTCTTTTCCCGGCAGCAGCCCCATGAACCGAAGCACCTGGATGTCAACGAAGCGGTCGACCAGACGCTGAAGATGGTCAGCAATCTGATCGGCGAGGATATTGAACTGACCTGGCGGCCCGGTGCAGGGCCCATGGGGGTCAACATCGATCCAACCCAGCTTGATCAGATCCTGCTCAACATAGTGATTAACTCCCGCGATGCCATCGAAAGCACCGGTGAAATAACTATCTCCACGGAGTTCCTGACGGTTGCTGCCAGCAGGCAGACCAGCACAGTGGATTTAACTCCGGGGGAGTATGTCAAACTCAGCATCAGGGATACTGGATCGGGCATGGACCAGGAAACCATGGATAAAGTATTTGATCCCTTCTTTACCACAAAAACCTGTCAGAAGGGCGGCACCGGATTAGGTCTGCCGACGGTCTACGGAATTGTGAAGCAGAACAGCGGCGGCATCACCGTGTCAAGCGAACCGGGCAAGGGGACGGATTTCGCTGTGTGGCTTCCCCGGACAGAAGCAGCTGAACAGAATGAACAGCCGCGGCAGAAGCAGCCTCCCAGGGGATCAAGGGAACACATTCTTGTGGTGGAAGATGATGAATCCATGCTGGAAGTTGTCCAAAGCATGCTCAGCGGACTCGGGTATCAGCCTTTGGGATTCACCCATGGGTCGGACGCTTTGAAGGGACTGGAGAGCATACAGGGAGCTGTTCCTCTGATGATAACAGATCTTATCATGCCTGATATAAGCGGACGTGAACTTGCTGAAACCGTATTGAGACGTTACAGCGGCATGAAGATCCTGTTTATGTCGGGATATACCTCCGACATCATTGAGCAGCAGGGAATGCTTCCGGCTTCGAGCAAGCTGATTCACAAACCCTTCTCCCTGGCTGAAATCGGCGAGACCGTACATGAGATGCTCCGGCAGGAGCCGTAACCGCAGGAGGTTATCCCTCTGTCAGGGGCATATGCACCCTTGCAGGGTAATGTTTCGGCCGGCTGAGGGACCTGGCGGCGGAGTGCAGAGCGCGATGATCGGCAGGGGACAGCTCCTGCCCCTGATACCATTCCCGATGCACCGAGTTGATGATCATATCCACGGCCCGGGCAGTTTCTGCCATCCGGGCTTTTATTCGTTCGGCGTACTCAGCTGCTGTGCCGTATCTGCATCACAAAGCCTGCCGGGGAGGGCAGTCAGCAGTTGGGAGCGCAGCAGGAAAGCTGACAGAATTTCTGTTTGCGGTTAAAAGGAAGATTTGTTCCGGCCTGTGCCGGAGGTGCCCTGCAGGAGCTGATTCGGTTTCTGCAAAACAGGCAGCGAATAATGGAAGATAACCCCGGTAGTTCAGGAAAGCATCATACAGGATATGGTTGTGTTCGCTGACTTTGACGGCTGATACTTCACACGCAGTATTTCATGGATACATCTCCTGAATCAGCATCGGCTGCAGCGTGTTCTGCTGACGTTTTTTCAGGGTTTACATACCCCTGCAGCTGCCGGTTCAGTTCTGTTCCTGCCGTTGTGCTTAGCGGCATAGAGCTGCTTGTCTGCGGCAATAATCAGCTGTTCCACCTGAGGATAGTCTGCAGTTGAGGCTGCACCGAAGCTTCCGGTCAAAGTGTAGGTGTTCTCAAAGACGGTACCGGCAATCACCTTCCGCAGGGTTTTGGCAAGCCCGCAGGCGGCCGGGAGATCAGTATCGGGACAAATGATGAGAAACTCCTCTCCGCCCCATCGTCCGCAGATATCCTGTTCCCGAATGTGAGTCAGAAGCAGGCTCGAGATATCCTTGAGGACCAGATCTCCGGCACTGTGACCGTAGGTGTCGTTGAGGTCCTTGAAATAATCGAGATCAAGCAGCAGGATTGAGAACTGCCTGTCCTCCCGGGCCAGTTCATGGAGCATGACATCCAGCTTTCTTCTATTGTACAGACCGGTAAGGGAGTCGCGGATCGACAGTTCCTCCAGCTCACGGTTCACCTGAGCGATCTGGCGGTTCTTCCCGGCCAGTGCTTCGTTCTGCCGGGTAATTTGGTGCTTATCAAGAAAGCCTCTGACTGATGTGCGGTAGTTCATCACCGATACAAACCAGGCGATGATGCCGTTGGCGATAATATCTGCGCTGTAGGTGCTGGAAGATATTTCGGGATGGAACCGGGGAATCAGCAGTACCGAAAGCACCGTGAACGAGGTGTACAGCAGGATACTGTAGCGGTAGGGGATCAGAAATACCACTGCAGCTCCGTAGAGTACGGCGATAAAAATGGTTGGGATGCGGAACACCTCTCCCTCAAAAATCAGGGTTCGGTACAGCGCCACAGCCAGACCGACTGCAGTAAGGCTCAGCTCAAAAGCGGTATGCCCGGCCCGATGAACTGCAGGTTTCCTGCAGTAGAAAAAGGTACTGATTCCCAGAAATACCGCCATCAGTCCTGAACTGTAAAAATAGATCTGCTGAAGCAGGCTCCCCGTCTCTGCGATGAACGCGCCGTATATCAGCTGTTCGATGCACAGGAAGGCGGAAATGATGAGAATCATCATATTATTTCTGTTGAACCGGTAGGTTGAAAAATCAGCTGAGTGTAAGCCGGGTTGCAGAAAAAGACAGTTGAGCCATTGCATTCCCTATTTTCCTCAGAGCGGCGGTATTAGTCAAGGTGGTTCACCACATATCTCCCCGCATCATAGAACCATCATACGCCGGCATTTCTCCGGGCCGATTTCTTCAAATTTCTTGAACGGCCGGGAAAACCGGAACCTGAATCAGGATCCAATTCAAAAGATAACCTCATAGCAGGTTTCATAAAATGCTTCAGAAAAAAACCTGGCATGGAAGATCCCGGCCAACTTGGAGGAAGTCTCCCGCTTCCCGGCTATGCCGCAAAGCAGGAGACTGCTGCAGGAAAATGAACAGGGTAGACAGAGGATAAGAAATAACAGATTTCTGCATTTTTTGGTTGCTCCCTTCCTGGGTAAATGAGTATATTTGAGTATACAAGGTGTCTGAAACAGAGCAGCTGGGCAGGTAATATCCTCTGCTTCTCCGGCAGTGGCTGATGCAGGAAAAGTGAAGACGGTTCAATTCACGTTGATAAGAACCTGTGTTACAATGTGAATTGACCAAACTGCAGCTGGCTGTGATGGTTTGCATTCAGGCTGGGCGAAATATTTCGTATCGTTCAGCATAGATCTTTTCTAAGAGAGGAGGACAGGTGATATGAAATTAACTCATCTTCGACGCGTTGTACTGTTGATGGCGGTGATGATCTTTGCCGCATCCGCTGCGTTCGCTATGGATGTAATGTTTACCTGGAATTTACCGACCGCACCCGCAGATGTTCAGTACTACCGGTATCAGGTAGACGGTGAAGCTGATGATAACTGGACAGTAATTGACGCGGATACTGAATCCGTTGAAGTCGGTCCGTTTCCGATTGATGAATCCCATACGTTCTACCTGCAGCAGAGCTTTGACGGAGATCTGTGGAGCGAAAGCGCAGTCGGCGAATACGTTCCGTAACATCTTATTTTACAAGCACCTATGATTTTTGCTTACGACTGCCGGGCCGGTAATGTGCGGAATAATTCCGCATTGATGCCGGCCTGCGTTGTATAGGAAAGAAATTTCCCTACCGGTAAATTCCCTTGTAACAGCTGACAGCTGCGTGTATCATACATTCCAGGAGGAACTGCATGAAACTGTCGGGTAAAACCAGAATCCATATGCTGCTGGCTGCAGCGGTTGTGCTGCTTGCCGGCTCCTGCGCACATGTAATTGCTCCTCAATATCAGGTGGCTTATTTTGGAAATGACCATACCTCAGGAGATGTCCCTGCTGAACCCCGGACCTATTCGGAGGGTGAGGATATCATCATCCTCGGCAATCTCGGGGAGCTGGAAAAAACCGGATATGAATTTGACGGCTGGAACACCAGCCGGGACGGTTCGGGAGATCAGATAAACCCCGGGTATATCCTTACGGTGGACGGTGAAACAGCCCTCTATGCACAATGGACGCCCCGGGTCTACCATATCAGCTTTGACGGAACCGAAGCTGACCGGGGAGAACCTCCCGAGGAAGTCCCGCTGGAGTATGACGCTCAGTTCATCCTTCCCGATCCAGGCACCTTGGAGCGTGACGGGTATGCCTTCGACGGATGGGATACCCGGCCTGACGGAACGGGGGTCAGGTATTTCCCCGATGATCCGCTGACCGTTCCCGATGAGGATGTGACCCTGTATGCCCAATGGTCGGTGCGGACATTCCGGGTGAGCTATCACGGAAATCAGGAAACCGACGGCGATCCTCCCGAACAGCTGGAGGTCACCGCAGGAAGTGAGGCGGAACTGAAAGGTCCTGAAACCCTGGAGCGGACCGGTCACCGGTTTACCGGATGGAATACCCGGCAGGACGGCACTGGTGAATCCTTTGACCCGGGGGATGCCGTCATTGTTGAAGAGGAACTGGACTTGTTTGCTCAATGGGAGCTGCTGCAGTTTCAGGTTGCCTGGGACGCTGCGGAAGCTGACCGGGGAGAGGCGCCGGAGACCGAAAAACTGGACTACGGGGAG
>PWKH01000105.1 GCA_003559765.1 Spirochaetaceae bacterium | reverse complement strand
GTTACTCACCCGTTCGCCACTCTCAAGACACCGAAGTGCCTCTACCGTTCGACTTGCATGCTTAAAACGCGCCGCCAGCGTTCGTTCTGAGCCAGGATCAAACTCTCCGTTATTGTATATGCAGCGTCCGAAGACGCATACACGCAATTCAGGTGTTTATCCTCGCCATTTCTCTATGACTCGGAAGCCCTTACACTTTCCGTTAATCTCTCTTCCCTTCTCTCAATTTACTATGTCAAAAAGCATTGCGGCTCTCACCGCAGGAAACCGGCCTTTATATCAAAAAGGCTGATGTCTTGTCAACAGGTTCTAAGAATTTTTTCTGAAGTAGATACACAGCTGAAATGAACACTCAGTGTTGCCTGCTGTACATCCGCAATTCCGAATCTGTCAGTGCGTCCGTCAGAACGCTTCATTAACATACCTAAATCCAGGTTCCGCGTCAAGAGGGTAATACACCTTTTTTACGATTTTTATCCCCTGGCATAACCGAGCTGAATTCGCTATACTTCGCCTCAACAAGCACACGAAAAGGAGCAGTATATGCGACTGATATTCTTAGGTCCTCCCGGAGCCGGGAAAGGAACAATTGCCGACATCGCAAAGGATGCCTTCAGTATTCCCCATATCTCCACCGGAGATCTTTTCAGAATGCACATACGCAGCGAAACCTCCCTGGGGAAACGGGTAAAGCAGATTCTCGCAGCGGGGGATCTGGTTCCTGACTCCGTCACCATTGAAATGGTTAAGGAGCGGCTTGCCGAGGACGATGCATCCGCCGGGTTCATTCTCGACGGGTTTCCCCGGACCATTCCTCAGGCTGAGACCCTGGAGAAGATCACTCATATAGACTGCGCGCTGAATTTTGAGGCTCCCCGGGAAATGATCATCAAACGTCTGTCCGGACGGAGAGTCGCCAAGCAGTCAGGAAGGATCTATCATCTGGAATACAATCCCCCGAAAGTTCCTGGGAAATGCGACCTAACTGGAGAACCCCTGATTCAACGGCCCGACGACACCGAAGAAGCCATTGTGAACCGGCTTGAAGTCTACCAGCAGCAGACTGCTCCCCTGATTGACTTCTACCGCAGCAAAGGTGTACTGAAGGACATCAGCGCCACAGGAACCCCGGAGGAGATTTTCCAGCGGACCCGGGAAGCTATTGAGTAAGCTCCTCCAGGACGGCGCTTCTCATGTCTTCGGGGAGCGCCTCCTGTATTTTCTCGGCCAGTGACTGGTCTGCATAGCCTTCCATGAACTGAGCCGCCTCTGCAGTCTTTCCCTGATCAATCAGCCCGGCCAGCACCTCCGAGGCAGGAGCCGCCCGGCGGGCCTCAGCGTAATACTGAAACAGCGGCTCGGCGATTTCGACATCACCGGGAAACCGTTTCCAGGCCTCCTGGAGCCATTCGGCTGAACGCTCATGCTCAAGATGCACATCAATTTCAAAAAGCAGCAGCAGATGTGGTTTTTCCGCCCCTCCGTATTCCACCAGGGCAAGCGCCTCAGATCTGGCCTGTTCAAACCGCCCGAGATCCATGAGCACCTTTACTATCCCCTGCCGGATTTCCAGATCTCCCGGATCTGCCTGATGGGCCTGCCGATATAACGCAAGGGCTGTTTCCGCTTTTCCAAGCTGCAGGTTCAGCCAGGCGGCTGTATTCAGCAGCTGGGTATGTTCCGGGTCTGCTTCAAGCAGCGATTCAATCTGCCGGAGGGCGTTCCGGTAATTACCCTGAGTACTCCAGGCGGAGGCAAGGTTGCAGGATGCTTCATAATGATCGGGGATGATCTCCAATGACCGCTGGTATGCCCGGACGGCCCGGCTGTGCTCCCCGAGCCGCATATGGGCATTGCCGAGATTGTAGTACGCATCTGCCAGTTCCTGCTGCTGGGGTGACGTTCCTCCGGTTGCGCATCCTGCAAGCAGGACCATCAGGACCATTATCAGATATTTCATCATTTTCCGAGCACCGTCTCCTCGATTTTCTGTATCTGCGCGCGATAGAGATTTGCAATATTCGAGCCGTAGTCTGCAATCAGCTGAATGATATTCCTCGGTGCATCCTCCCCGTCCGGTCCATTGATCCGATCCCCCGCATCTCCAAGTCCCGGAAGAATATAGGCGTCATCATTCAGGATCGGATCCATCCAGAGCGTGTACACCTCAGCATGCTTTAGGGCACGGACAATGCGCAGTGATCCCTTGAGCGCAGAAATAACGTTGACGAATTTTATCGACCGGGGCTGAATATTCCGGCTATGGAGATACTTAATGATGGTTACCAGACTGCCTCCGGTGGCATTCATCGGATCGGCAAATACCAGATCCTTTTCATGGAGCTCCTCAAGCCGAAAAAATGATTTATCCAGATCAAGGATATACTCCATGTTGTGCTCCTTTTTCGCATCATCCCGCTTGATTCTGAACAGCGCAAAGGGAGGCACAAAATTTGTTGAAGAATATTCCTGTATTTCCTTGCTCACAATCATCGACGGCAGCAGGGCCCCCCGGAGCATGACGCACATTACGGTATTCTCTATTGCTTCATCCACATCGGGGATTTTGTGCACCGCATAGTTCTGCACCGGGTTATCGACGGGGGTTTCAGTGACAAGGTAGTTCTTTTTATGGCTAGCACCGCCAGCAAAGGCAAGATTAAAAAGCATCTCATAGGCCCGCTGGATGTAATAGACAAATTCATGATGCTGAGTAAGGGGGTTGCGGAGCTTGGCAATCAGCCGGGAGGCTTCCCCGTGGGTCTCCCGGGGGGCCTGAAAGGAATAGACATGCACCGCAGGTTCATCCTTGACGATGTCCATCATCACCTTCCCCATCCGGTCATACAGGGCAATCATTTCCTGTTTGGACTGCTGGATACGGTGCTCATAGGATCCCTTTGAAACCAGTTTGAAGAGCCTGATTGCCTGATCGTAGTACTGATGCATCTGATCCAGGTTCTTCTTGTCAGCATCCGTCAGGTATCCGTCCAAATCAGCAGCGCTTAATACTATCCGGTTTTCCATTGTCCGCTCCTTCAGATAAGCATGATACCCATAGTAGTATAAAGCCTGCAGTGAAGTCAAATAGATTGAGTTCATCTCCGGGCAAAGCAGAGGGGATTTCCTTTTCCCTTTGAAGCAGAATACAGTATATTACAAATATATTAATCTTTTATTTCGGATGGTGAAGCATGTCCTTCAGTACCAAAAAACGGGTGATGATTACCGGAGCAAATACCGGCATCGGATTTGAAACGGCAAAACAGCTGGCTTCCGCCGGCAGCAGTGTGGTGATGGTGTGCCGGAGCAGACAGCGGGGAGAGGACGCCGCCGCTGCAGTTCGGAAGGAAGTGCCCGATGCTGATATCACCCTGCATACTGCTGATCTCGCCTCAGCTGCATCCATTCTGCAGCTCGTCAGGGAGGCTGAAGCCGCCTACAGCTCCCTCTCAGTACTGATTAATAATGCCGGAGGCATCTTTTTTTCCCCGATGAAAACCGAAGACGGGCTGGAATACACCTTCGGGCTCAATCACATGGGGTACTTTCGTCTTACTCTGGGACTGCTCCCCCTTCTGGAAGCAGGAGCACCGGCGAGGATTATTAACGTCTCCTCCGAAGCGCATCGGGCCGCACGGCTTGATTTCACAGACCTGCAGTCCGAAAGGCGCTACAAACCCTTTCGAGCATACGGGCAGTCAAAACTGGCCAATCTGCTTTTCACCAGAGAAGCCGCACGGAGATTTGCTGACCTCGGCATTACTACCGCAGCCCTGCATCCGGGCTTTATCAACTCCAGTTTCGCATCCCGGTCAGCTCAGACTCCTTCAGCAGCGGTATTCGGTCTGCTGGCGCGCACCTTCGGCAAAACCCCCGCCAAGGGAGCCGAAACTCCGGTGCATCTCGCTTCAGCCGATGAGATAACAAACGGTGCATATTATACCCGGAAGAAGGTACAGTCTCCTTCAAAAGCGGCGCTCGGTCAGGACGATGCCGCCAGGCTGTGGGACATCAGCAGGGAACTTGCCTGGCCGGTTTCTCCGTGATACAGTTTTTCCATGGATATTTTGCGCGGATTTCCCCCGGTTATTGACGACACATCTACGGTGCTGATTCTGGGCTCCATGCCCGGCCCGGCATCCCTGAAGCATCAGCAGTACTACGGTCATCCCCGCAACCAGTTCTGGCCGATTATCTTTACACTACTCGGGCGGACCGCGGCCAGCGACTACCGGAAAAAGCGTCAGCTGCTGCTCGACCACGGCATTGCCCTGTGGGATGTAATCGGTTCCTGCAGGCGGGAGGGAAGCTCCGATGGTTCCATCCGGGAGATCATCCCCAATGACATAGACAATCTATTCTCACAATATCCGGGAATTGCCGCTTTAGTGCTTAACGGACAGAAGGCCGAACAGTGCTATCGGCGCCTGATCCGCCTGAGCTGTCCGGCCTCCGGTCATGCCGGCATCCGGCTGCCTTCCACCAGTCCGGCCTGCACGCTCAGTTACCGGGAAAAGCTTCAGGCCTGGTCTGCCGTGCTGGACTTTCTGCCTCAATCCTTTCAGTCCTGGGGCGCTACGAGATAGTTTCCCTTGTTGCTCAGCAGCACCTTTGCACCTGAGACCACCGCCATAAGCGGGTCCTCCGCAAGCGTTACCGGCAGTCCTAAGGCCTTTTCGAAATAGTCCTTAATGCCCGGGACCAGGGACACCCCGCCCTCGAGGGTGATACCGGTCTCCACAATGTCTGCCGCAAGTTCCGGGGGAGTCTGCTCAAGCACCGAATATACTGCAGTAGTGATTTCATCAAAGATCGGAAGCAGCAGTTCATACAGTATCTTGGAGGTAACCACAGCGGAGGAAGGAAGTCCGGTTATCAGATCCCGGCCGTATACATCTACCTTTCTCTTCCCGTCCGATGCGATCAAAGTCCCTCCTTCAATTTTCACCCGCTCTGCAGTGCCTGAACCGATCACCAGATTGTGCTGCTTGCGCAGATATTTCATCACCTCCAGGTCGATGTAGTTCCCTGCTGCCGGAATCGTCCGGGAAAGCACCACATCCCCGAGGGAGAGCACCCCCACATCAGTGGTGCCGCCGCCGATATCGACGATCATAGCCGCCTTGGGGGTGTAGATATCAATGCCGGACCCGATGGCGCCCGACTTGATTTCCTGGTCTATATATGCTTCACCGATGCCCATCTGTTCGGCAAGCTCCTTCAAAGCCTCCTGCTCTATCTGGGACACCTCGGAGGGACAGCAGATCATGCATACTCCATTCTGTATCTGCTTCAGTCCTTTCACCTTCTGAAACGCGTAGGTAAGCAGCGCCGTTGCCGCATCCATATCGGAAATCACGCCGTCCCGCAGAGGGCGGCTGACAATAACTTTGCTGTGGGTCTTGCCGATCATGGCGTTTGCATCATGTCCGCCGGCAATCACCTCCCCTGATTCGATGTCAAAGGCCACTACCGAGGGCTCATTAAAAATGATTCCATATCCCTTCACGTACACCAGCAGATTGCTTGTTCCGAAATCTATTCCTATGCCGAGTTGTTCTTCCTGTGCCATAAATTATCATTGCTCCTTTCAATACATTATCCATGATGGGCAGACTCAAATTCAGAGTTTGCCGCCGCGAGATAGCTTCCCCGAGTTCTCAGCAGCACCCGGGACCCCTCAACAATTGAGGTCAGGGCATTTTCCGCAATGGCGACCTTCAGCTTGAGTTCCTTTTCAAAAAATTCCTTCATCCCTTCAATGAGGGCACCGCCGCCGTTGACCATCACGCCCCGACGGAAAATGTCCGATGCAAGCTCAGGGGGAGCAGCTGCCAGAACGTTCTTTATGGTATGGACTACTTGTTCAAACGACGTGAGAATCAGCGGCGTAATCTCCCGCTGATTCAGGGTAATCCGCTTCGGGAGACCGGTCTTCACATCCCTTCCTCCGACAGACAGTTCCCTTCCGTTTTTGCCTTCCTGGAGGACAAGAAGCGAACCGAGACCGATCTTTACCCGTTCTGCAGTCTTCGGTCCGATCAGCAGCT
>PWKH01000019.1 GCA_003559765.1 Spirochaetaceae bacterium | reverse complement strand
GCATTGCTCCACCAGGTTCTGCTCCAGACCCGGTGAATATTCCATCCCCGGCTTTCGAGGAACCGGCGCTTCCAGATTTCATGCTCACGGGCAAACGCCTGAAGCATATCGGGGGAATCACATAAGATACCAAGCACATACCGCTGCTGCTGCGGGTCAAACACTGCTACATCGACCGTACAGGGAGAGAATCCCACCTGTTTTTCCACCTGCAGTCCCCTGCTGCGCAGCGCTTCATACACCTGCTCAGCAAGTTCCCCCGCTTCCGTGGTCCTATGGGACAGCTGGTTAACTGCTGCAGATTCATCTGACCCGAGCTGTCCGGCAAAGCGCAGAAACCTGTACCATCTCCGGATACCCTCAGTTTCAGCACTCTGCTCTTCCTCGGACTCCTCCGGCACGATCACCGTCAGGTGCCTGCGCGCACAGCTGAGGGCAGTCTTCAGCACACTCCCTTCGGCATCCGCTGCTATCACAGCCAGATCAGGAAGAAAAACTACACCGTCCCGGGCTTCTCCCGACAGTTCTCCGGCTGCATACAGGTAGTCACTCTCCGATTTCAGCAGATCGGAATATCGGGAGTTCTCAGCAAGCACGGCACGCACCGCATCCCGGACCTGCTGCTTCTGATGGACGGTGCAGACTGCAACCGCCACACTCCCGCAGCCTGAATCAAGCAGGCTGATCAGCGCTTCAGCCGCCGAAGCGCCGGCGGATCTGCTCTTCGGAATAATCAATGATATCGGGGAATCGGTGACGCTGCCGGCAGGAGAAGTCAGCAGCCTATGCTGATAAAACTCCGCATTAGTGAAAGCAAACAGCCTTTCATCTTCGCTTCGGTAATGCGCCTGCAGAGATATGGTATCTAAGCTGCGCTCAGCAGTCTGATACAGGCTCTCTCTCTGCAGATTTTGTTCAGCCGGCACGGGATCTCCTGCAGCCAGGACCGATTCAGCCATATTCAGCAGCGGAACCGCCTGATCCGCCTCCAGGAGCGAGGCCTCATCCAGCAGCAGCAGATCGAAAAGCTGCTGCTGGGGAAACAGTACTGCTGCGGCTTCCGGCGATGCAACCCAGCAGGGGACCAGTTCGAGCAGTCCCTGTCCAAGAGACTGCCCGACGAAGGACTCCAGCGTCACTTCCTGACGGCTGTTACGAACTGCATCCCGCATTTCAAAGGCCTGCCAGCTTTTATCCAGGAGATTGTAGATTTTCAAATCTACCCGGCGTTTTACCAGTCGGGGGATCAGCTCCTCTTTTTTCTCCACATCAGTCCGGATCTGTACCGTCAGCTCCTCTGCCTGGTCCAGAAATGCCAGCACCTCAGCTTCCTGATGTTCCATATACTGCAGCTGGCAGTACCATAGGGTGTTTTTCAAAACAGCCAGGCCCTGCTGTTCAAGCCGCTCCTGATCGCAGGAGCAGTGCGCCGTCAATGCCTTCACAGCCTGCTGCAGGGGTTCGGCCGCTTCAGCCGCAGCACGGTCAAGCTCGGTAATCTCGCTGAACTGTTCGGACACCAGCTGCAGAAACTGCTCAAGATAGGTTATGCTTTCCTGGACATCACCGGCTGCCGCCTCCATGAACAGCTCCCGGAGTTTTTCATCCTGAAGGCAGCCTTTCAGTTCCTGAAGACAGTTCCAGATATCCCGGTACTGCTCAACAGACTGCTCGAAGACCTCCAGCTGGGATTCGGTAAAGGGAATATCGTCATAGGGCAGAGGCTTATCGAATATCTGCTGAAGCTGCTGCAGCCGGTCAGCTATATGCAGGCTGTAGCGCAGTTTCCTGCTGTAAGTGAACAGCGGGGCCCCCTTCGGTTTCCTCCGCTTCATCATCTTCAGCGCACGCCAGAATGCAGGCTGCCATGTATGGGTGCGCTGGAGGATCTGCAGCAGTTCCTTCCCCTCTGAAACAACTCCCAGCTCCTCTGCAGGAAGCAGCTGCGCAAGCTTCAGCTCCCGCTGGAGCTGTTCGATCATTCCCAGAAGCTCCCTGCACCGCACAGCCGGATCATCACCGGAAAGCAGCTGCTGCTGAGCCCACTGTTCAGAAAACGGCCTTGCATCCGATATCCGCCTCAGTTCCGTAAGCACTGCATCGATGCTGTTCATCCAGGCTTCCCGGTCATCCTCCTGAGCCTGATGAAAGGAGACTCTGAAAGCAGCCGGATGCCCGGGAAAACTGCAGGAAATCTGGGGGAGCATTCGGAGAAACAGCTGTTCCAGCTGCTGCACCTGCTGCTGGTCAAGCTGACCGTAGATTTCCCATTCCTCTACAAGTTCCCGGATGAGCAGCGCGTCATCTGAGGCAGTTTCTATATACAGCTCATAGAGGGTTTTCCCGCAGGGGGCAGAGCTCCGTAAAGCCCGGTACACTCCGTCCAGCTTCGCCGTTTTCTTCTCGATATCATGGGATAATTCAAGGTTTTCCTGCTTCAGCCTGGAGGATTCCAGCTCAAAGCTTTCAGAATCAGGGGGGGCTTCATGAGCTGTGATGCATGCATCGACGGCATCCAGCACCGCATCACGGTCTGCCCGGGTATCGGAAACATGGACAACCTGCTCGCTGATGCCCAGCTGCGCAAGCCTGGAGCATGCATCGTCCCTGGCCGAGCGGCTCGGCGAGACCATAAGCACTTTCTTACCGCGGGCAAGGTGCTCTGCTATGCAGTTTATCATCACCTGGGTCTTCCCCGTACCAGGCGCCCCGGCAACGGCAGCGCTTCGATGCACCGATGCCGCCTGCACGGCCTGATGCTGACTGACATCAAGCGGAGCTGGGGCACAGCTGCGGTTCTCATCAATCGGCTGGTTATCAAGTCTGCAGCGCTCTCCCGAATCCTGGGAAATGAACAGCTGCTCTGCCACTTCATGCATAACTCCGGATTCCAGACAATCCGTGAAGGCGCGATGAAACGCAGCCGCCTCCCGGGAGAATCTGCCGATCACCATGGAAGACTGGAGCCGAAATTCATCATAGGCATATACCGGAGGATGATCGGGGTCATATTCGATGATATCCTGCAGCACCTCTCCGGTCGTCTCGGGCAGCTCTGCTTGGATTCCAAGCTGCGCTGCAGCATCATGGGCCTGCTGCATCACACTCCAGGCACTGGTCAGTTTTACTGCATCATCGGAAAGATGAGCTGAGCCGCCTTCTGCCGCGGCAGCTGCTTCAACCAAGGCAGGATTCACCGCCGGCGGGCCGTCATACAGTTTGGCAAGCTCCCAATGGGTCGGGGTTTTTTCCAGTTGTATCGGAAACAGGAACACAGGAGCCCTGACGAAGGTGCCGTCGGAGAAACACCCTTCAAGCATCGGATAACCGACAGCCAGCTCCCATCTGCCGTAAAGCCGTCTGACAAGTGAATGTCCTTCAGCAATGCATTCCAGCTTCTCGGACAGGTCTGAACTGCTTTGATGAGCATGATCCAACAGCTTTACCGTCTGCGGCTTCGGGGTGATCAGCGCCGGCAGGATCTGCCTGATGCAGCAGGATTCCCCGTGGATCCTGTCCAGTTCAGCAGCATCCAGCATAGAGCCGGGTTCGAGACTGAAAACCCGAAATTCCCGGGAATTGAGCACCTGTTCCCTGTACCGGTTACGGCAACCGGAGAAAAATGATTTTGCATCCATACCTGCTTTTGTCTCCTCTTAACACCCCTGCACTGAGTATAGAGCATCTTTATAAAATGTGAAAGCATTCACCGGTTTCAGTCAAGGAATTAAGATGAGCTGAAGCTGAATATCCTTGAAGAAAGAGTAGTATTGCTTTAAGCTTATAAGAGGAAGGAGACGAGCAGACGTGAAGGAACGGGTACATCTTTCTATTCACGGGAGAGTACAGATGGTCGGATTTCGCTTCTTTGCCCAGCGGACGGCGGCAGGATTCTGCATCACCGGCTGGGTCCGAAACTGTCCTGACGGTTCAGTTGAAGTGTTCGCTGAGGGTGACCGGAATGCGCTCAATCAGTTTATCAGCAGGATGAAGACCGGTCCCCCCGCTGCCGAGATAATCCGGGTCGAAACTCGGTGGGAACCGGAGATACCCGGCGGGTTGTCATCCTTCTCTATTCGATAGACACCATATCCTGAATAAAAAAAGTCCCATCAGTCAGTATTTCTCAATTTCCCATATCCCCTGCCGACAGAGGGAGAGAAGACAGCTGATACTACAAAATTAGGAATAAATCATGTGGATCGAACGAAACATCAGTCAGTCGCTGCAGCATCTGTCAGTAAAAACTCCGGTAGTGCTGCTCGTCGGTGCCAGAAGAACGGGGAAAACCGCTTTGCTGAAATCCATATTTCCCGAGCTCGACCATATTGCCGTCGACAAACCCGCCGCATCAATGGAAATCTCAGACCGTCCCGGGGAATTCATCAGACGCAATGAGCAGTGCATCTTTGACAACATCCAGTACGCCCCTGAGCTGCTCAGGGAGCTGGTCCGCTACCCTCAGGAAAACCGCCGAGGTTCTCTGCCGTTCATCGCAACCAGCACCCATGTATCGGAAAATCTGAATCAGATCATGGCGCAATTCCCTGAGGCGGTTCAGGTGCACCAGCTCTTCAGTCTTTCGGCCGAGGAGCTGCGGGCGACATGGATTTCTTCACAGGAACGGGTTCACTACTGCTGGAAGGGAGGATATCCGGAGCTGTGGGCGGAACCGGGCCTAAGTACCGGACGGTTTTTTGATGAATATATTCAGGAATTTCTTGAGCGGGATGTCCGGGGACTGGTAAACATGAAGGACCGGATAGATTTTCAGCGCTTCCTCGGACTCTGCGCTCAGTCAGCCGGGACAGCTCTCAACTATGCGGACCTGGCGCGGTCCTCACGGGTATGCGCAAATACCATGAAAGCCTGGACTGCAGCGCTGTGCACTGCAGGAATCATTCAGCTGCTTCCGCCGTACCCGGGAATCGGCAGGAAGCGGGTGGTAAAGGCCCCCCGGCTGTTCTTTTCAGATCACGGTCTGATGTGCTATCTCCTGGGAATTTCAAGTCTGCGGGACTACCAGACCCATCCCAGCCGTGATATGATCTGGCGGAATATCACCTTCGGGGAGCTGAGCAAGACCGGAGCATGGATTCCCGGCTCCACCCTGTACTACTACCGCGACCAGAACGGATCGGAAATCGACTTCCTGCTGGAATACGGGAAAACCTACTCCTTTATTCTTGCCCGGAGCAATGCTCCGAGTCCTGAAGAAACCGGAAACTTCCGTCGGGTAAAGCGTGCATTCAAGGGCAGGCGGGTAACTCATTTTGCAGCGGCAGCGACCACTGAGTCTACCCGCCAGGAAGAAAAGGGCTACCATGTCTACAATCCATTATATCAGTCAATACAGCCGGGCACCTGACAATTGGGGGATTGCGTCCGCCGCCTGAGAGGCTTTATAGTACCATACAATACATCACAGAACCTTGAGGAGTGAGATACATGAAGCTTCTGCGCAGCTGTATTATCCTGTGCATTCTAATCCTGTTTTCTGCTTCGATCCCGGCAGCCGATGAGTCCTATCAGGGATGGCGGCAGATTCAGACTGACCGGGTCACCATCATTTTCGAGCCCCGTGATCTCGCCCATGCAGAACATATTGCCGGTTTTGCCGATGAGGTCACTGATCAAATCTCCGGGGTGCTCGGTTATCAGCCGAAAACCCCTATCCCGGTGGTACTCGCCGGCCGCACCGCAGCGGCAAACGGATTCTACAGCCCCTTTCCCCATTCGATCACATTATTTGTCACTGCACCGTCCAGCCGCTTTCTCGGTTCCCGCAGTGCAGACTGGCTCTATACGCTCTTTGTCCATGAAGTCACCCATTACATACACCTCACCGCCAGGGAAGGACCGGCCAAGCTGCTTGCCCCGGTGTTCGGGCCGGAGGTAACGGCGATGAACCCCGTCGTCATGCCGGGCTGGTGGCTCGAAGGCATTACTACCTACGCCGAGACTGCCTTTGCTCCGGGCGGCCGAGGCGAAGCTCCGCTGTTCGAGCTGTCCTATACGGCTCCCATCCTTGAGGGGAATATGTGGAGTCTCAGTCAGGGAGGGTATCAGTCTGCGTACCCTCCCAGCGGAAG
>PWKH01000173.1 GCA_003559765.1 Spirochaetaceae bacterium | reverse complement strand
GATCTCTACAAGAGCAGGGACCAGCATGAGAAACTGTTCAGAGGCGACAAATCCTATCTTGGCAACAAGAGTGTCAGAGTCCATTCGGACGAGTCCGTTTCCGGAAAGATCTTCGTCGAGTTCATTGCCCTCATCATCCGAAACAGAATGTACTGCCAACTCAAGGATGAGATTGAAGGGTATGTGGCAAAACCGAACTACATGACGGTTCCCGCTGCAATTAAGGAACTGGAAAAGATCGAGATGATCAGGCAGATGGATGGCATCTACCGACTTGATCACGCGATTACCGCACGGCAGAAAAACCTGCTCAAGGCCTTCGGTCTCAATGCAGACCATGTGCGGGAGAAAGCCGTTGATCTTGGCAAGGCTCTTCTGAAGACAAAACCAACCATACCATCACAGGAGGCATAGCATGGCACGGACGAAATCCATGGCAACCATTGAGACCGAGATTGCCAAGGCAAAAGAAGTGGTACTTAAAACCAAAATCAAGCATGAGGCTGCCATTGCCGAGTTGGAGGCGGCCATGGCAAAAAAGGATGAACGTATCGCCAAGGATTTATTGGATGCGTTCAAGAAGAAGCGGCAAGTCCTATGATACGGTGATGAGGTTCCTTAAAGAAGGCTTGAGGACATGAAAGACTGCCCTCGAGTAGGTTTGAGTGGGAAAATCTCGGGAAGCTAGGGTTATAATGAGTTGTCCCGAAGCTCCAAAATCGCAGAACGGAATGCCTCAATGTTTTCCCAGGGGACTTCAGGTTCTACCATATGGGAGGGGCTGATCACCAGTCCTGCAGAACCTCGGCATAAGTTCCAGAGACGATGAACCTCCCGGCGGACTTCCTCGGAAGTTCCGAAGGGAAGCACGCTCTGTGTTCCGATCCCGCCCCAGAATGAGATCCTGCTGCCGTAGGTTTTGATGACTGCTTCGATATCCATCGATTCAGGCTGCAGCGGATTGAGAATGTCGATTCCCAGTTCAATGAAATCAGGAATGAACGGCTCAATATATCCGCAGGAATGATAGCTCACTAAGATTTCCGGGGCAGCATGTTTGGCGGCTTCGGTCACCTGCTGCAGTCTCGGTTTCAGCCAGCTGCGCCACATTTCAGTGCTCATCATGGGAGCATGCTGCATGCCGATATCGTCACCGAGCTTGATAATATCGAACCCGGCCTCAGCATACATTTTCGCCATCCTGCAGGCATGATCGGTTAATCTGTCCAGCAGCATCGAAGCTTTCTCCGGGTCACAGATCATGTCAGACATCAAGTCTTCCAAGCTCCTGATAAGCCAAGCCCGCTCCCAAATGGTCTGCTCCATCACAGCAGCAGCTGCCAGACCACCGGCGTGCATGTCCCTGCAGAATTTGTGCATCTCATCTTCCGCATCATCGGGGATATCCGGAAGCGGAAAATCCTCAATCTGACTGACTGAGATGTCAGAACCGGCAAGAGGACTGTGGAATCGGACCATATGGTAAGCTTCGGCTGATCCGCCCGACATGCCGACACCGTAGGCATCGGTCCGGACGGCAGGATCATCAAAAAACGATGAAGCAGGGCTGCTCTGCTCCAGCCTCAGAGCGGCAGTTCGGTGGTACAGACCGAAATACTGTTCCCAGGGAATATCGGGATGTCTTTTCTGATATTCCTCAAGCTGGGCAGGCGACAGCTGTATGTCGCATGGAACTTGTGATAGATCTGCTTCCCGTATTGCGGCAATCAGTTTTGTACGGTTTTCCATCGTGCAGCTCCTTGATAATAACAGAATATGCTGCATGCATATCAGCATTCTGCAGTAAGATACCATGGGTTCTGCTGTATCTCCATGTATGATATGATGAACATGTATGGAAAAAATGATGAAACTATCCGAGATTGCCGGGCTTGCTGTCCATGGAATCGGAAAAAAAACCTCCAACGATGCTACCCGGCTGCAGCACCCGAGAATCCTTGATGCCTTTGCGCTAGTCTTTCTTGCCGGCGGTGAAGGGACCTGTGAATCTGAGCGGTTATCCCGATCCGCGATATGTCAGGGGGATGTGCTGTTTCTCTTTCCCGGTGAGATGCATCTCTACGGTCCTCTGCCGGGAACGAGCTGGAAGGAGCAGTGGGTGCTTTTTTCAGGCGCCTATCCGGAAATGCTTGATAAAAAAGGATGTCTCCCGCCGGTGCGCCGAAGCGGTGAAGCAGTGCGGGGTAAGATTGCCGGGCTGCTGGAACAGGCGGAAATCCAGCATCAGTACAGCTGGCTCAGGACAGACTGCACCGCCTCAGTGTATCATGCACTGCTGATGATTCTCGATGAAAACAGCGGAAGGCTTCAGTCTGCCCATGCACAGGGTGAGACTGCATACATGCAGCAGCTTTTGAGACAGCACCTCCTCAGTCCCCTGCCGGTGAGTGCGTATTTCCGTACTGATCAGCACAGCTACCATACCCTCAGACAGAAGTTTCTCACCAGGACGGGCTTGTCTCCGAAGCAGTATCAAATGCAGCTTCGGATGCGGCGGGCGGAGGAATTGCTGCTGTGGAGCGATCTGCCAGTAGGAAAAGTCGCCGCCAGTGTCGGAATCACTGATCCGCTGTATTTTTCTAAACGGTTTAAACAGTTTGCCGGCATATCGCCGGTTCAGTACCGTAAGAGCGTAACAGCAGGCTTGAGATATCCCCCCAGTGAACCGTCGGGCGGTCTGAACTCACCCGGAAGCTCTTGATTTTTTCATGTTCATTTTTCAAGAGCAGCTTTCAAATTTTTATACAATATGCACAAAACCGACGGATACATTTAGATTTTTTCACATATTCTGTGCCTAACCTCGGAAAATCCGAACAGATATGAGAATATTCTTTGATTGACGGCGGCATTTCTCTGGGCTAAGGTAAACTTACTTACCGTAACTAAAGGAGGAACAGGTATGAAAATGAGAATTACAGCGGTTTTACTGCTGTGTCTGATGGTACCCTTTGCCGTCATCGGCGGCGGGGCTCGGGAAGTTGAGGAAGCGGTCATCGATCCGGATGCACCGGTTGAAGGTGAAATCACGGCATGGGGGTGGAATGTTGCCGCAGGATCCCTCGAAGTTACCGCTGAACTGTTCATGGAGAAATACCCGAATACGAAGGTTAACGTCGTCGATATGGGACGCGGTGATGTCTACGACAATGTCACCGTTGGTCTTGCCGCCGGCGGGGAAGGTCTGGCAGATGTCATCCAGCTGGATGAGCGGCTTCCGTCCTTTTCCTACAATTTTCCCGACGGCTTTATGGATCTGACAGACCTGCTGGAGCCCTATCTTGATGATATCGATCCGAGTAAGCTGCCGGTCATCTCCCTGGAGGACGGCAGAATTGTCGGTGTTCCCTGGGACTCCGGCCCTGTGGGAGTATTCTACCGGAGAGATTTCTTCGAGCAGGCCGGTGTGAATCCCGATGAAATTGAAACCTGGGATGAATATCTGGATGCAGGTATTGCCATCAAGGAAGCCACTGGAGCACATCTGTTTCAGGTGGATATGGCAAATGATGACGGCACGCTGCGGATGCTGCTCAACCAGCAGGGAAACTTTTATTTTGATGAAAATGGGGATATCATCATCCATAAGGACAAGGCAGTGGAAGCGCTGGACTTTCTTAAACGTGCGAACGAAGCAGGGGTGGTGCTCAATACTCCCAGCTGGGATGCAATTCTGACGGGAACCAGAAACGGCGATCTGGCAACCATTCCCTTTGGTGTATGGTACTCCGGGTCAATCAAAGATGTAGCTCCTGAGCTGGCAGGGAAATGGGGGGCCTTTCTGCTTCCGTCTGCTGAACGGGGAGGAAACCGGGCGGCTAATCTCGGCGGATCAAACCTGGTTATACCGCGGGGAACCGACAACCCGAACCTTGCCTGGCAGTTTGCCCGGTTCAGCATGCTGACTGTTGAAGGACAACTGGCAATTATGGAAGCCTACGGAATTTTTCCGTCCTACATGCCGGCACATGACGAACCCTTCTTTGATGAGCAGGATTCCTATTTCGGCGACCAGCGGGTATGGCAGGTATTCACCGACCAAATCGCTGATATCCCGCCGATCAACTACACCGATGATTTCCAGCAGGCGGAACAGGTCGTTACAGACGCACAGGCCAGGGTGCTTCTGCAGGGGGCCGATCCTGCAGAAGAGCTCAGAACAGCAGCTGAGGAAATCGCCAGGCTGACCGGCAGGACGATTGCAGACTGAGATTACTGCATGCCGTCAGGAGGACCGCTTCTGCGGTCCTCCTTCCTGGCGGCTGAACGTTTGCCGACACCTTTGGGAGTGATGTCTTCAATGAAAAACAAGTTTGTGCTTACCAAGCATACTGCCCCATATGTGTTTCTGCTGCCGGTGTTTGTGCTGTTTATCGTGTTTATGCTGTATCCGATTGTGCAGTCACTGATCTACAGTTTTCAGCGGTTTGAACGCGGGCAGTTCACTTTTGTGTTTTTCGATAACTACCGGCGGATGATCCAGGATCCGCTGTTCCGGAAAACCTTGGGCAATACCTTCACAATTCTGCTGGTTCAGGTGCCGATTCAGCTTATCATGGCGCTGTTTTTTGCAGTACTGATGAATACCAGGGGGCTGAGGCTCAAGGGCCTGTTCCGGGTGAGTTTTTTCCTTCCGGCGCTTACCGCACTGGTTGCCTATTCCATCGTGTTTCAGATTCTGCTGAATGAACACTACGGTGTAGTCAATTACCTGCTGACCATCTTGGGGCTTGAACGTGTTCCCTGGCTCTCACACCCTGTCTGGGCGAAGGCATCCCTGATGATGGCGATAACCTGGCGCTGGATGGGATACAATATGGTCATCATGCTTGCCGGGCTGCAGTCCATACCTGAGACGCTTTATGATGCGGCAAGCATCGACGGAGCAGGGAAGATGACCCGATTCAGAATCATCACCGTTCCGATGCTTAAACCCATTATTCTGTTCTGCGCAATTTTATCGACTATCGGGACCCTTCAGCTATTTGATGAGCCCTATATCCTGACCCGCGGCGGACCGAACAATGCAACCAGGACAGTAGCCCATTATCTGTATCAGCAGGGGTTTCAGTATGCCCGGTTCGGGTATGCCTCAGCCATTGCCTATGTGCTGGTGCTGCTCATCGGGGTGCTCTCATATATTCAGTTCAAATTGATAGGAGACAGCGAATGATCGGCATATTGAAGAAAAACGTCTATGAACGCAGCCCCCTGCTCAATGCGCTGCTGTATCTGCTGCTGCTGATCGGGGCGTTTATATCTCTGTTTCCGTTTTATTGGATGTTCATTTCCATGACCAAGACCACCGCTGAGATTTTCACCTTCCCTCCGAATCTGCTGCCCGGAGAACGGATGATGATTAATATTGCCAACATTATTGACCGGGTGCAGTATCTCAGGGTGTTTGCCAATTCCCTGCTGATCTCCTCGATCTATGCCGTATGCACCATTCTGCTGTGCTCTCTTGCAGGATACAGCTTTGCAAAATTTGATTTTAAGGGCAAAAAGATCATCTTCAGCATAATTCTCATGACCCTGATGGTTCCGTATCAGGCAACCCTTATTCCGCTGTTCAGGCTGATGTATTTTTTCGGATGGGGGAACACCTATCAGGCGGTGATCCTGCCCACAGCGGCGAACGTGTTCGGTATTTTCCTGATGAGGCAGAATATGCTGAGCGTGCCCGACTCCCTCATTGAGGCCGCCCGAATTGACGGCTGCGGCGAGACGAGGATTTTTGCAGCAATCGTGATGCCGGCGGTAAAACCCGCTCTTTCAGCACTGACCATATATATGTTTATGTTTCAGTGGAACAACTTTATGTGGCCCCTGATTATTCTGCGGACCAATGAAATGAAAACTATCCCGGTCGCTCTTTCGGGGCTTATTGCCGACGGACAGGTGATCGACTACGGAATGGTCATGGCGGGGACCAGCCTGGCTACGATACCGATTATTATGTTGTTTCTGATGATGCAGCGCCAGTTTATCTCCGGAATCCTTTCCGGGGCTGAAAAAGGATAAGGTGCAGCGAAGGAGTTAACCCATGGAAAAACACAGCGGACGGTATTCACTGTACGGAAATCCGATTACCCGGAGGCAGTCCCGGGCGTGCGACCGGTGGCAGCGCCGGTT
>PWKH01000012.1 GCA_003559765.1 Spirochaetaceae bacterium | reverse complement strand
CGTGGAGAGGACAGTAATCAGGATGATGATCCACAGCTGCTTACGGATCTTCATGGGGCCTCCTCACCTGCATTCTGAGGGTAATCTCCGCTGCAGCGGAGATCTGCCGGTCAACATCCCGGCGGCGGGCATAGCGTACCGGAGCTGAGAGGCGCAAAAAGACCGTGTCATGGGGATTCAGGGAGACCTCCACGTAGGGTGCAGCCCCGCCTGCGAGGAAGAAAAACACCCGCTGGGTATTGGCATATCGGGCGTACCAGGCGTCGGCAAACAGTTCATAGCCCATCTGCAGGGACTGATGCCGCAGCAGGGTATGATCAATAAATAACTGGAGACTCTGGGCGGAGTACCCCCGGAGCACCGTATTCCCGGAAAGCGGCGCATCCCCTGCCTGGGAGTAGGTCCATGCCGTACCGAGGGCCAAAAAACCGGTGAGGGGAATGTCGATGCCGAGGGAGTAGGAGGCGCAGCGCTGCTGGGTCTGTTCGCTTTCAAGGTCGACAGTCTGAAGGCCGAATCCGCCTGAGGTTCGAAAGGAAATGCCGTGAAGAGGAATAGCGATAAAGACCATCAGGAACACCGCAGCTGCTCGAATCATGGTTTATCCTACCCCACAGAGGAAATCTCTGCAAACAATTCCTGAATTTAAAACCGGGAAGTTTTTTATTTGGCAAATCTCTAGTGGTATGCTACAGTATGTTTCAATTCGAGCAGGGAGAAATAGAGATTGAAAAAAGTTACGTATATGCTGCGGGGCAGCCCATATCAAAGTCAGACCATAGCGATAAATATAAAACGAATCAAAATGCTTGCCCTCGGGGCGATACCGGTTAGTTTCCTTCACGTAGTCTTTTTCATGCTGAGTCATCCAGAGCGGACCGGCGGGGCGGAGACACTCTGGAGTACGGGAATTATTGCCGCTCATCTGGGATTGATGGCGGTGATGACCGTGCTGGGACTTACTGCAAAATGTACGAATATCAACGGTGCTGCCGCAAGGATCATCAGCACGGCAATAGTGCCGCTGATCCTTGCGGTAGGCATCGCTGTTGCCGTGATTGATCAGCTGGTCACTCCCAACATTACTCCCTATCTGGTGGCCTGCACCATAGCGGCGGTGGTGTTTATCACACCGCCGTTTTTGACTATCTCGGCATATGCCGCCGCATTACTGGTATTCTTCATCACCCTGGGATTTGTGCAGCCGGATGAGGCAGTCCTGCTGTCAAACCGGGTCAACGGATTCACCTTTACCGGCATCGGCATTGTGCTGTCCTTGGTGCTCTGGGGGAAGCATACTACCATGATTGATCAGCAGAGCCAGATAACCAGGCAGACCGAGGAGCTGCGGGTGAAAAATGAGCAGCTGGAAAACTTAGCCTCCTTCGATCCTCTGACCGGTCTCTACAACCGCAGGAAGTTTGATAAACTGCTGGAACACCAGTTCTCCTGCTGCAGCCCGGAAGAAAATTTCAGCCTGATTATCTTGGATCTTGATCGGTTCAAAACAGTCAATGACCGGTGGGGTCATATCATCGGGGACCGCGTGCTCGCAGAAACCGCGCAGCTGCTCAGGGACCAGGCGGCGGACGGAGAAATATTCGCCCGCTGGGGAGGGGAGGAATTTATCCTTGCTCTGCCGGGATTTTCTGAACAGGAGACAGCATCGTATGCAGAGAGGCTGCGCAGAGCCATTGAAGCCCATTCCTTCGCCCGCGGCAGCGAAGCCTCGGGAATAACCGTGACTGCGAGTTTCGGAGCTGTCGTCTTTCAGTGCTGCAGCGGGTTAACCCTTGATGAGATTATCCGGCAGGCAGATCACTCCCTCTATCAGGCGAAGAATCTGGGACGCAATCGGGTGGTATCTGCATCCGCTGAGCCTGCCTCATTCCTGCCGAACTGATATCCCCGCTCTTTTTCCCCCTGATTTGTGATGGTATACTGGAGACAAATGTGATGCATGCAGGAGGCACTATGGAACTGTTGAAGGCAGTACTCCTTATTGCCGGGGCATATTTCTACAGCAGCATCAATCTGGCAGTTATCCTATCAAAAAAAGTAGGCGGTTTTGATATCCGCGAAGTCGGAACCGGAAAGGCGGGGACGGCAAACACGATGCGGAATCTCGGCAGGGGATGGGGTGTGCTGGTGTTTCTCTTTGATCTCTCCAAGGGAATACTGCCGCTGATGCTTGCCGGGGACCTTCCGGCTTTCGTGCCCCTTGCAGCTGCAGGTGCAGCGGTGACCGGTCACTGCAGGCCGGTGTATTATCAGTTCAGGGGAGGCGGCGGTGCAGCCTCGGTAATCGGCGCCATGGTCTATCTCATGCCGGGGGAAACCCTCCTGTCTCTGGCCGCCGCATTCATCCTTGTGCAGATCCTGCTCCGCCGCGCCCGGTACCGGATCGGTCAGTGGGTGCCGGTGCTGTTCCTCGCCCTTCTGCCGATTGTCTCGCTGATATCTGCAGCTGATCTCTTCGGTGTTCCGCAGCTCGGGGGCATCCCCTGGTATTATCCGCCGACGGCTCTGGGATTCGGAATCCTGGTGCTGCTGTTCAACAGGACCATTGCCCGGCAGAAGCTGCGGAGGATGAAGGGAGACGGACCTTAAACCACCTGCATCAGTGCGGCAAGCACCGCAGCAGAAATCAGCCCCACGGAGAAATTATCGTCTATGCTGACTGAGATCAGCTCCGCCGCTGCAGCTGCGGCAGGACCGATGAACAGCAGGGGGAGCGGGTAGGGGAACAATATAAAGAGCACATACCCTGAAGTCAGTGATCCCATGAGGAAGGCAAGGCTGCCCTCCAGGGTTCTTCCCTCCTTCAGCACCCTGCGGCCGAAGCGCAGCCCCAGCAGCTTGCTCAGCAGATCCCCGAAGGTGATATATCCCAGGGCGATATAGGAAACCGGGGGAGAAAAGAGCAGGAACAGCAGCAGGGATGCAGTGAGAAATGAGGTCACCGATGAAAGCCGGCGCTGCTCCCTGGCCCGGTAGAGCTTCGCCATGGTGTATCGCGAGGATATGCGCACCAGGTCAATGCCGAGGGAGACAGCGGCCAGCGTCCCGATGAACCCCAGTGCGGCGGCAGGACCGAAGATCTGCTGAACCGGAATAAACACCATAGCAAACGGGCGGATCACCAGACGCCAGGTTCTGATATCCTCATGCCGGAGGGAGGGGAATATCCGGTGCTTCCGGGCATACCAGAGAGAAACGGCGGAAAACCCTGCAGCAGCAGCTGCGACGGTCATATTCCCTTCCGCGGCACTTAACGCGGCAATAAAGGGGAACAGGAACACCGATGCCGCAGGCACACTTCTGGTTGCCAGCAGAGCAAGCACCGCCGTGATCACTGCAATTCCTGCTGAAAGCATACCTGTATGCTACGGTATCAAATGACCGCTGGCAAGTGCCGAAATGGAACACCTGCGCCATTGCCCAGAAGTGCGCTTCCCGATAAGATATGAAGTCATGGACCGTAACAAACCGCTCAGCGTCAACCCGGAAAAACGAACCTTCACGAAGGCTCTGCCCTCAATTATTCTGATTATGGGCGTTGTCATGTTCTCGAATTTAAGCAGAACAATTCTCTCTCCGCTCCTGCTGGAGGTTGAGCGGGAATTTCAGCTGACCCACGGTCCGTCCTCCCGGCTCTTTCTTATTGTCAGCATCGGATCAAGCTTCACCCTCATCGCATCGGGGTACATTTCTTCGAAGATCACCCATCGCGGAACGCTTCTGCTGTGCTCCGCAGTGCTGTCTCTGGGACTGCTGCTGACTGCAGCGGCGCCGAATGCGGCAGTACTTCGCTTCACGATGCTGCTCATAGGCTTCGGTGCCGGTCTGTATCCCGGTTCAGGGATTTCGGTGCTCAATTCCCTGGTCATCCGGGAGCACCGCCAGAAGGCTCTGTCGGTCCATGAACTTGGACCGCATACGGCAATGCTCGCCGCTCCCCTGGTGGCGAATTTCTTTCTTGTCTACAGCAGCTGGAGAACCGCCTACCTGGTGCTGGGGATTATCACGCTTGCCGTGGGATTTGTCTTTTTCTTCAATATTCACTCCGGGTACAACCGTGGGGTAGCTCCAACGCTCTCATTGGTCGGCATGCTCTTCAAGGATCCCGCATTCCTTGCAGTGATGCTGTTTTTCGGCCTCGCCCTGGGGGCAATACAGGGTATTTACGCTCTGGTTCCCGCCTTTCTGGTGAAGGAGGGAGGCCTCGGCCAGGAGCAGGCGAACTATCTGTTCAGTCTCTCCCGGGCGGCTCCAATTGCTTCGCTGATGCTGGCAGGGATGTTTCAGGACCGCATCGGAGTGCGCAGGGCTCTGTTTTTCTCGGTAGCCGGCGCGGGACTGCTGGTCTGCCTGATGGGAATACTTCCGGTTCCCCTGCTGTATCTGGCGGTGCTGCTGCAGCCGGCCATGGGCGCTCTGGTAATTCCTGCCGCCTTCGGAGCACTGACGGAGATTGGTCCCAGGGGAGCCCAGAACGTTACAATATCCTTGATGCTGCCGGTAGCTGCTGTCTTCGGTTCCGGAGTGGTCCCCGCATTTATCGGGTACATGGGGGATGCATACTCCTTTTCCGCCGGATTCATCATCTTCGGACTGATGGTCTTTTTTTCTAGCTTTCTCACCAGAACTGCGTTTAAGATGTAGTGTGCTGTGCCGACCTGCAGAAAAGGGGCGTAAGCATCTGAACAGTAATAACTTATTTGTATTGACTGAACCATTTCATTGCCTTACGATGAAGTATCGGGTCCCATAGGAGGTGCGCGGGATGCAGGCAGTCATTACTATTGCCAGGGATTTCATTGTTGGAATTATTGACCGGAGGATCTACGGATCCTTTATCGAACACCTGGGAAGGGCGGTATACGGCGGCATCTATGAGCCGGGTCATCCGAAGGCCGATGCGCAGGGATTCAGGACTGATGTGTTAGGCCTCATAAAGAAACTCAATGTGCCGGTGGTCCGGTATCCAGGGGGAAATTACGTTTCAGCATTCCGCTGGGAGGATTCGGTGGGGCCGAGAGAACAGCGGCCGCGGCGGCTGGACCTTGCCTGGCGGACGACTGAGCCGAATGAATTCGGCCTCAATGAGTTCATGGAATGGACGAAAGCGGCCGGCACCGAGCCCATGATGGCCCTGAATCTGGGAACCCGGGGAATTGATGCGGCACGGAATCTGGTGGAGTACTGCAATCACCCCGGCGGTTCATACTGGAGCGATCTGAGAAAATCCCACGGGGCCGCAGCACCCCACGGAATATCACTGTGGTGCCTCGGAAACGAAATGGACGGTCCGTGGCAGATCGGACATAAAACGGCCAGTGAATACGGACGGACAGCAGCGGAGACTGCCAAGGCGCTCAAATGTTTTGATCCCGGCCTGGAGCTTGTTGTCTGCGGCAGCTCCTACAGCAGCATGCCGACCTTTCCGGAATGGGAAGCTGAAGTGCTGGACCATGTCTATGAGCATATTGAGTATATTTCCCTGCACCAGTACTTCACCAATCATGACGACGACATCGCCTCTTTTCTTGCATCCAGCCTTGAGATGGACCGGTTTATCACCACAGTGGCATCGGTGTGCGACTATGTGAAGAGCAAGAAACGAAGCACGAAGGATGTGCATCTTTCCTTTGATGAATGGAACGTGTGGTTTCATTCCAATGAGGCAGATGCGGAACTTGAGCCCTGGAGCGTCGCTCCTCCGCAGCTGGAGGATGTCTATACCCTTGAGGACGCCCTGATGGCGGGCTGCGCCCTCAACACGTTGATAAATCATGCAGACCGGGTGAAGATAGCCTGTCTTGCCCAGCTGGTGAACGTGATAGCCCCGATTATGACCGAAACCGGAGGTCCTGCCTGGGAGCAGACCATTTACTGGCCATGTTATTATGCTTCCCGGTACGGACGCGGTACGGCTATGCAGGTTTCCGTTGATGTGCCCTGCTATGAGACCCGGGACCACGGCGAAGTGCCCTACATCGATGTATCAGCGGTGCTGTCGCAGGATCACCGGGAGCTGACGTTGTTTCTGGTGAACCGTCATCAGGAAATCCGGATTCCCATAGATGTGATCTGCTGGGGACTTGAGGGATTCTCGATAACCGAATGGGTGGAACTGACTCATCCTGACAGCAAAGCGGTGAACACCCGGGAGCATCCCAGAAATGTTGCCCCGAAGCAGCGGCGGGCTAAGCCGGGTGAAGTTGTTCAGCTGGAGCCGCTGTCCTGGAATATGGTGCGTTTCGGGAGAAAGTAGACCGGGGACTGAAACCTATTTGATCGAACCCCTCGTAAGTCCCGATACAATCCATTTCTGGGCGGTGAGCACGAGGATGATCATGGGAACTACCATGGTGACTCCGAGGGCGCTGATGACCCCCCAGGGACGGCCGTAGGGCGTGCGGGCCTGGAAGACTTCGGTGATGCTGACCGTCAGGGTCTTCGAAGCTTCAGTGTGGCTGAACACCAGCGGAAAGAGCAGGTTGTTCCAGGCGTTGATGAAGTTGATGATGATAATCGTAGCCAGGGCCGGGACCATGGCGGGAATGACGATGTACCACAGCACCTGAAACAGCCTGGCGCCGTCGATGGTGGCGGCCTCCTCCATTTCAACGGGAACCCGTTTTACAAAGGAGACCAGCACCCATACCGAGAAGGGGATCAGCACGCTTCCCATGACCAGGGTGATCCCGGTGATCGTGTCTATCAGCCCGAGAGTGCGGAGGATCTGAAACAGGGGCACCACCGTGACAATGGGAGGCAGGGCCATGGAGAGGACCAGAATCAGCAGGAGGATGCTGCTCCCCTTCACCTCGATCCGGGCAAATCCGTAAGCCGCAAGGAAGCTGAGGATGACCGAAAGCAGAACCGAAGCGGCGGAGAACACCAGGGAATTAACCAGGTAGGCGATGAAGGGGATCTGATGAATCAGGGCGGCAAAGTTGTCCGCAGTCACATCGGGAAAATAGTTCGGAGGGATGCTGAACAGCTGATGCCGGGGAGTAAGGGAAGCGAGAAACATCCAGTAGAAGGGGATGAGTGCGATGAACACGAATATCCCCAGGCTCAGATACAGCAGTATGCGCACTGCAGTGTTTCGTCTTCGATACGATTCGGCTGTCATCCCGTCACTCCTATAACGTAAACTGATATCTCTTAAATATCGCCAGTCCGATGAGACTGATTACTGCAACGAGTCCGACGAGCAGGACGCTCAAGGCTGATGCAATTCCCCAGTCGAACCACAGCATGCCGTGCTGGTAGATCCTGAAGGCAAGCACCGTCGTGGCCGTACCGGGTCCGCCCTGAGTTACTCCCAGTACCAGGTCGATGTCGGACATCTGCCAGATAATGTTGAACAGCCCGAGGGTCACCACAGTGGCTGCGCTTGCCGGCATGGTGATGTGGATGAACCGCTTAAACCAGGAGGCTCCGTCCATCTTTGCCGATTCATACAGTTCCTCGGGGATGCTCTGCAGTCCTGCAAGAATTACCAGCCCCATGAAGGGGGTGTTCCGCCAGATGTTGACCGCGATCAGCGATGCCCGGGCTGATGAGGCCTGCAGCAGCAGCTGGGGCCGGCTGCCGGTAATGCGGAAAGCCCAGTCGCTGATGAGTCCGTAGTCCCCCGCCAGCAGCCATCGGAAGGCATAGGCGCTGACGATCATCGGGATGACCCAGGGGATCAGGTTGATGGTTCTGACCAGCCTGCGGCCGATGAACTTCGCATTCAGGAGGTGGGCCACCCCCATGCCCAGCAGCAGCTGAAAAAAGGTCGATACTGCAACAAAAAAGAGGGTGAACAGCAGCACGGACTGAAACATCTCATTGCTGAGGATGTAGATGAAGTTTCTCATTCCGATGAACTCACGGACCTGCTGGATCAGGTTGTAGTTCAGGGTGCTCAAATGGAACGTATTGATCACCGGATAGATGGATGTTGCAGTACGCACCAGCAGAGCAGGTCCCACAAAGAGGAAAAACAGCACATAGCGCTTGAGGGTCTTATGTTTCTGCGCTCCATGGATGGTCATGGTTCACTCCTTCATAGGACAAACCGGAGGCGGGAGCTCCGCCTCCGGTAGATAGATGCATCAGTCAAGATCAGCCATTCGCTGCCGGCCCTGCCGCACTGCCTGCCTCAGGGTCATCTGGTTGGTGAGATACGCTGCTGCGGTCTCCTCCACTACGGTGTGGGCTTCCTGGCCTGCCGGATGGAAAGGCCTGGTGCCGATTACTCCGGCATCCGAATAGAGTTCAAGATATTCAGCCATGCCCCGGCCGTCCATGTATTCCAGGCAGGAATCCCGGGCGCTGAGGAACCAGGTGTCTATCTCAGCCAGCGGTCCCTGATGCTCCGGGCGGCTCATGAATTCGACGAACTTCATGGCGCCGTCCATGTTGTCAGCAGTCGTCGGTACGGACCAGCCCCAGGATCCCGCATAGGCGACCTGCTCAGCCGGGCCTGCCGGAGGAAGCGCGACTTGTGCCTTGTCCTCTGCAAACCAGTCCGGATTAGAGCGGGCGACGCCGTAGAAGAACGGCCACTGTCTCATCATGACGACACGGTCCTGCATGTAGTCATTATTGACCTGATCGTAGTCTTTATCCAGTGCAGAGATCGGAAAAACTTCGTGGACATGAATCATGTCATAGAGAAACTGCAGGGCTTCTTCAAATTCCGGTCCCATGTCGTAGACGTTCCCTCCGGCCTGCTGGGTCAGATAGGTGATGTATACCCCCAGATAGGCTCCCTGGGCGAGTCCGTCGGAAACTCCGTATCGGTCGCCGCTGGTGACTGCCTTGCCGACTTCCACCATTTCATCCCAGGTCTGCGGAGGCTGGAGTCCGTAGCTGTCGAGAATGTCCTTCCGGTACCAGAAATACTGGGCTTCGTAGTTGTGGGGAACCCTGAACAGTTCTCCGCCATGCCGGCTCCAGGTCTCGGTCATTTCGAGCATTGCCTCAGGCCAGTCATCCCAGAACTCGTCATCAAAAAGCGGATCAAGGTCAACGAGCCAGCCGGATCGGGAAAATCCGATGGCCACGTCATCCTCGATGTCGATTACGTCATAAGGGCTGGTTCCTCCGAGAATGGCGCTGGACATCTGGGAGAGAAACTCAGGGGGGGATCCGGGCCTGGTGACCACTTCCACTTCTATGCCCGTCTCTTCGGTGAATCCGAGCTCTTCGACGGCACGCTGCGTCGGCTCAACGGCCCAGCCGCCGACTCCGACCACAATTTTCTCCGGTTCCGGTTCCCGTGCTCCTGCAGCAGGAAGCACCATCGCTGCCGCCGCCAGGATGCACAGGACCGCCAAAAACGCCTTCTTGTGTATCATAACAACCTCCTTATTCTTCTCTGTCACTGCCCCTGAGGGAAGTGACCTGTCAGCTCTTATTCTGATCTGCGGGGCAGCCGCAGGGCAGCCATACCCGCATCTGTCCCGGTTCCCGGTTGCCCCAGAGGCAGTAGGGAACAGCGGTAAACGAAGTCTTTTCTCCTGACTCCGGCAGATCTGCTTTTTTTGCATACAGACGGCCGACCCAGACATCAGGATTGTGCCGGAGCGCATCTCCCTGCAGGGCAATGCATCCGTCAAACAGTTCAGGCATTTCAGATGCTGCCAGTTTTGACAGGTCTGCCAGCCGAAGCAGATCAAGGTCCCCCGGGTTGTCGGCAGTCTCCAGACAGTACAGCACCGGTCCCCGCTGCAGCGCCCGTTTCCCGATATTACCGGCGACCAGCGGATGGGAGGTGAGAGCTTCCGGCTCCATCTGTATGGTCAGCTCAATTTCTTCTTCCCCCTCCCACCTGCGGGATATCGGGATATAGCCGTTCTTGTCTGTTTTATACTCGGCATCTTTGACCTTCGCCCGGCAGCTGGAGCTCCAGCCCGGTCGGCGGAGATAGAGGGTGAAATGCCTGGGGGAGGAAATGCTCAGCCGGAAGCGGACTGATCCCGACCAGGGATAGCTGCCCTCCTGAGTCAAAGACAGAGCTGCCTGATCAATATCGGCGGTCAGGGTGCTTGAGATATACAGATGCACCCATATGTCCTGGGACGTTCCGGTATAAATATAGGTTTCCAGGGAGGCCAGGAGTCTCACCGCATTGGTTGGGCAGCAGGCAACACTGAACCACCCCTTTCTTCGGTGGTCCTTTTCGGCCGACAGGGGGTTTACATAGAAGAACTCCCTTCCCCCGGCGGAAACCCCAGCCAGAAATCCGTTAAACAGCACCAGCTCGAGCAGATCGGCATATTTCCCCGCTCCGGTGCATGAGAGCATCCGGAAATTCCACAGGATGCTTCCAACCGCGGCGCAGGTTTCGGCATACGCCTGACGGTTCGGCAGATCGTAGTCCCGGGTGAACCCCTCCATTTCGACAGCTGAACCGATGCCTCCGGTTGCGTACATTCTCCGCAGGGTCATATTGCTCCAGATCGCCTCAAGGGCGCTGAACAGTTCCCGGTCCCCGGTTTCGGCGGCGATGTCCGCAGCTGCGCTGTAGAGGTACATAGCCCGCACTGCATGACCCTCCGCTGTGCGCTGTTTCCGCAGAGGGATGTGGTCCTGGGCATATCTGCCGTCGTAGCTGCCGTCGCCGGCGAGATAGAATTCCCGGTAGAATTCATGCATGGTCTTCGGCTTAAAATTGTCCACGGGAAACAGCAGGCCGAATCCTGCGGCCTGGGGCAGACGCTCTGCCTCCTGCCGGAACCCCGAGGCCTCGGTACCCCTGCGCTCTATGAACAGCCGGGCCAGATCAAGGTATTTTCCGTCCCCCCCTGCCCGGTAGAGACGCATCAGAGCAAGTTCTATTTCCTCATGACCCGGAGCGCCAATGCGCTGGTTCAGGAGAAATTCCCGGTGGATCAGATCTGCAAACTTCTCTGCAGCCCTGAAAAGCCGGCTGTCCCCGGTCGCTTCGCGGTGGGCTGCCGCGGCTTCTATCAGATGACCTGCACAGTAGAGCTCATGCATCATCCCCAGATTGGTCCACCGCTTCTCCGGCTCCTCAATCATGATATAAGTATTGAGATATCCGTCGGCAGCCTGTGCATCGAGAATAACGTCAATCAGATAATCCGTCTGCTGGAGCAGTTCCGGGGAACTCCGGCGCTGCAGCTCATAGGATGCCGCTTCTATCCATTTGTATACGTCGGAGTCATTGAACACCATGCCGGTGTATCCGCCGGGCTGTCTTCCTGCAGCTTTGAGGAAGTTCGCCACCCTGCCGGACTTGATCAGCTGATAGTACTGATAGGGGAGGGTGGTCTCCCGGTTGTTTCGCTTCCACTGATCCCAGAAGCGGTCATGAATACGGACGTTCTTTAAGGAAAACTGGCGGTGTCTGCAGTTCATATGCTCACCCCCGAAGTGGATTCACGGGGAATAAAGGTGCAGTCAAGCAGAAAGCGGCGCTCCTGAGGCTGCTCCCCCTCCAGCAGCTGCAGCAGAATGTCCGCAGCCAGGCTCCCCATGGCATGGTAGGGAGGCTCAATGGTGGTCAGCCTCGGATGATGGAAGCGGCTGATTTCCCGGTTGTCGAAGCCGATGACTGAGAGGTCCCTGGGCACTTCGAGGGATTGCTGGGAGGCCGCATCAACTGCGCCGAGGGCCATGACGTCGTTCATGGCAAAGATCGCTGTGGGTCGGTTCTGCAGAAAGCATAACTCCTGAGCGGCCTGGAAGGCGGAGGCATATTCCCAGTCACCCTGCTTCACGTACTTTTCGGGAAGATCGATACCTGCTTCCCGGAGAGCCTGGGAGAACCCCTCATAACGGAGACGGCCGGGGGTGGAGTTGCTCAGTCCGGTTATCAGGGCGATATCCCGATGTCCCAGGTCAATGAGATACTGTGCGGCCTCATAAGCAGGGGTGAAATCGTTGTAGTTGATTGTGTAATCCAGGCTGCTGCGGGTGAAGCAGTGGGTGTAGATTACCGGCCGGTTCACCTCTCCGAGTATGTCCGATACGTCCCGGCTGTGCTCTCCGATATAGATGATGCCGTCTATCTGCCTGCTCAGCAGCACGCCGATGGCCTGCTTCAGCTGCTTTGACGCCCTGGCGGCTCCCTCAAAGTCATGGCCGAAACGCTGGGTAAGCCGGAGGTTCTGCAGAATGATATGGTAGTCGTGCTCCTCCACAAACTGGTTGACTCCGTCGACGATAGCCGGCGATACAAAAACGGTCATGTCCTCAACGATCACCCCGACGGTTCGGGATTTACTGGTGCGCAGGGTCTTTGCAATGGTGTTCATGCTGTAGTTCAGTTCCTCCACCACCTTGAGCACCTGCTCCCGGGTTTTCTGGCTGACCTGGCCGGTGTTGTTCAGCACATAGGAAACCGTTGCCGTTGAGACCTGGGCTTTTCTGGCCACATCTTTTATGGTAACCATGCTCCCTCCTTAAACGATTAAGCTGTGCTTCTAAGAAAAGAACTCAGCCGTTCTGCATCTACTTAATCGTTTAAGTATTTTCCATACAAACATTTAAAGTCCATACTCTGACGCTACCACGAGTCTGCTGATCCGTCAATACAAAAAAAATATATTTTTCATATCTGATTACAAGAGACAGCCGCTGCGAAACCGCAGCGGCATGGGGTTTATCGGTAGGCTGCGTCGTTCCAGCGGATCTCCTTTTTAAAGTCCCGCAGGTCGGTCTTTTCGTCGATGATCAGGCATTCAGTGCCGGTCATCTCGGCGAACATTTCCAAATCTTCAAGGGTGAGCGCCTGGGAGAACACCGTATGATGGGCTCCTCCGGCATAGATCCATGCAGCGGCGGCTGAGGGCAGGTCGGGCAGAGGCTTCCACAGCACCCGGGCAACCGGCAGCCTGGGCATTTCCTGCTGCGGATTCACTGCCTCAACTTTGTTCAGCAGCAGTCTGAAGCGGCTTCCCATGTCGATGAGGGATGCATTTACCGCAGGGCCGCCGGAGGCGTCAAAGGTGAGCCTCGCCGGGTCATCCTTGCCGCCGATGCCGAGCGCATGGACCTCAAGCTTCGGCTTTGCCGCAGCAACGGAGGGGCAGATCTCAAGCATATGAGCCCCCAGGACCATCATGTTCCCCGGCTCTAGATGGTAGGTGTAGTCCTCCATAAAGGATGTCCCCCCTTCCAGTCCCTGGGCCATGAACTTCATGATCCGCGTAAGGGCCGCGGTTTTCCAGTCACCCTCCGCACCGAATCCGTAACCGTCGGCCATCAGGCGCTGTACCGCCAGGCCCGGGAGCTGCTTCAGTCCGTGGAGGCTTTCAAAGGTCGTGGTGAAGGCGCTGAATCCCCCCTCCTCGAGAAAGGAGCGCATTCCCAGCTCAATTGCCGCGGCATCCTGCAGTCTTCGGTACTGATCCCGGTCCTCGGTGACCTCCCGGTCTATTTCATAGCATCCGCGGTACTCCTCGATCAACTGGTCAGTCTGCTGCTGAGAAACCGCTTGGACATGTTCAGCCAGATCTCCGACGCCGTATCCGCTGACGGACATCCCGTAGCGGATATGCGCCTCAACCTTGTCTCCTTCGGTAACAGCGACATTGCGCATATTGTCGCCGAAGCGGGCAACCCGCAGGCTTCCTGCTTCATGGACTCCTGCGGCCGCCCGTGCCCATCGGCCCAGTTTTCTGCGAACTTCCGGGTCCTGCCAGTGACCGACGATCACCGTTCTGCTGAGCCTGAGCCTGCTGACCAGAAATCCGAACTCCCGGTCGCCGTGGGCTGACTGGTTGAGATTCATGAAGTCCATGTCGATGATGTCCCAGGGAATGTCGCGGTTAAACTGGGTATGCAGATGGACGAAGGGCTTTTTCAGCGAAGTCAGCCCCCTGATCCACATCTGGGCGGGGGAGAATGTGTGCATCCACAAAATCAGTCCGGCGCATCTGGGATCGCTGTCTGCGGCTCTGCATACCGCTTCAATCTCCTCAGAGGTTTTCACCACCGGTTTGCTCTCAATCAGCAGGGGCACTCCGGCCTCTTCGTTCAGTCCCCTGACGATCTGCTGCGAATGGTCCGCCACCTCCCGCAGGGTCTCTTCCCCGTAGAGGTGCTGGCTTCCGGTTACAAACCAGAGGGACAATCTTGATAAACTGGTCATACGCTCCTCACTTCATCTTTTATCTGCAGCAGCTGCTTCATGACCGGATAGAGGTCAGCCTGCTGTCCCTCAACGCCGAAGGCGTCATGCACTTCTTTATATAATTGGTAGAGCCGGTCGTAAACTTCCGCATGTCCGGCAATCGGTTCGTAGACTGCCTCGTGCACCCCGGTCATGTGCTCCATGGCTTCCTCGCAGGTGCTGTAGCCTCCCGCTTCCGGGCCCGCTGCAACGCTGCCTGCTATGGCCGCACCGAGGGCGGCGGTCTGGGAGCTTCTTGACAGTTCCATGGTTTTTCCGAATACGTCGGCGTAGATCTGCATCATCAGAGGGCTCTTGAAGGGGATGCCGCCGCAGTTGATGATCCGTTCAATGGTCATCCCGTACTCCTCGATCCGTTCAGCAATGACCCGTGCTCCGAAGGCGCTGGCTTCAAGCAGGCTCCGGTAGATTTCCTGGGAAGAGCTGTGCAGGGTCAGCCCGAGGATCATGCCGGTCAGCCGCTGGTCAACCAGAATGGTGCGGTTTCCGTTCATCCAGTCAAGGGCAAGCAGCCCGCTTTCTCCAGGTTTCAGCTCTGCTGCTTCCTGCTCCAGGTTCTTGAACAGCGGCTTTTTCTCACCCTTCCGGGCGATCATGTCGACGAACCAGCCGTGGATATCCCCCAGGGCTGACTGTCCGGCCTCAAGTCCGTAGTATCCCGGAAGCACTGATCCGGGGACAATTCCGCACATGCCGGGGATGTCCTCCAGCTTTTCCGACAGCGGGGCTACCATGATGTCGCAGGAGGAAGTGCCGATGTTTTTTATCATGGTGCCGGAGGAGATGCCCGCCCCCACGCCGCCGAGGTGGGCGTCGAAGGCGCCCACTGCGACGGGAAGGCCTGCAGGAATTCCCATCTGCCCGGCCCAGGAGGCAGAAAGCCTGCCTGCGGTCACGCTGATGTCGCAGGCTTTGTCAGGGAGGGTCCGCCGCAGAGCGACGAGCCGCTCATCCAGGGCAGCCAGGAAGTCCTCCTCAGGATACCCTCCCCAGTCCTCATGGTACATTGCCTTATGCCCCGCCGCGCAGACGCTCCGCTTCACTGCATCCGCATCGGTGATGCCGCACAGTACTGCGGGAATCCAGTCGGCGATTTCCATCCAGGTATAGGCTGCATGGAAAACCTCCGCGTTTACCCGCAGGCAGTGGAGGATCTTCGCCCAGAACCATTCGGAAGAGTAGCTCTGTCCGATCTTTGCCGTATAATGGGGCTTCATCGATCTTCCGAGGCGGGTAATCTCTGATGCCTCCGCATGGGAAGTATGGTCCTTCCACAGCCATACATAGGCATCGGTATCCTCGGCGAACTGCACCTGAAAAGCCAGGGGAGTGTTCTCCCTGGTGACCGGCATGGGGGAGCTCCCGGTGGTGTCGATGCCGATTCCGATGATCCGGTCGGGTCTGAAGCTGCTGTCCCCGCCGGCCTTTTTCACTGCTTCCCCGACGGAGGTGAGAAACCCGTCAATGTAGTCCTGAGGATGCTGCCGGGCAAGATTCGGGTCGCCCGGATCCTGCACTACCCCCTCTCTGCCGTGGGGGTAGTCATAGACGTGGTGGGCGACTTCGCTGCCGTCGCTGACATCAATGATCACCGCCCTGACTGAACTGGTTCCGTAATCGAGTCCGATCGTGTATCGTTTGTTCATTGTAAAACTCCCTGGTTTATGATATCGTGTAATAACAAGTTGTACTAACAAGATGTATGAAACAGGATACCACAGGGGGCGGGATCCTGCAACAAAAACCTGGAAGGAAGCGGAATAATGAAGAAATACGAACTGGTGGAACAGACCTTGAAGGGACAGATGGAAACCGGTGAGATTGCCCCCGGAGAAAAACTTCCGTCGGAGCAGGAGCTCTGCAGGCGCTTCGGGGTATCCCGCTCGGCAGTCCGGCAGGCTTTGAAGAATCTGGCCCACCAGGGCTGTGCCGAAAGCGTCAAAGGGGTCGGTACGTTCTGCCGGCTGCGTCCGGAAAACGGCAGGCTCACGGCGAATATCGGGTTCATCGGATTTTTTTCCCATTCCTACATATTCCCCCGGATCATCCAGGGGATTGATTCAGTGCTCTATCGGGAGGGGTTTCATCTGCTGATCGGCCAGTCGCTCTACCGGCTTGAACGGGAGCGAAGTATTCTGCAGAGCTATATCGACAAGCCGGTGGACGGGATTATCCTGGAGCCGGTCTGCGACGGAAATCCGGAGTATTCCAACCGCAGTCTGGTGGAGGAGGCCATCGACCGGGGCATCCCGGTGGTTTTTATCGACAACACCATTCCCGGTATCGAGACCGCTTCGGTATCCCTTGACGATTTCTCCACCGGGTATGCGGCGGTCTCCCATCTGATAGAGAAGGGTCACCGCCGCATCGGACTGTTCTACCAGGAGGACTACTACACCAAGCTGCAGCGGACTGCCGGAGCGAGGGCCTGCATCAGTGAGCACGGGGAACGGAACATCCGCTTCTGGGAGTCGTCCTTCCGCGGGCAGGGGGAGCACTCCACAGCGAAGCGTCAGGCTGAAGCCTTCCTCGCCTCTGCCGGCAGGGAGATCACCGCGCTGATGTGCACCAGCGACGAGGATGCGATCGTCTGCATTGAGGCGGCCGAGGCGATGGGGCTGCGAATCCCCGAGGATATCTCAGTGATCGGCTTCGACGACTGGGAGGCTTCTTCGCTGCAGCGGATCGGCCTGACCAGTTTTGAACATCCCGGCAGGACCATGGGCGGAATGATCGCCCGCTCTCTGATTGATGAAATCAAAGGGGAAAGCCGGCTGGTAAGCGCCTCCATGGTGCTCAGACCGAGGCTGGTGGAGCGCACCTCAGTCCTCGATATTTCCTCCTGAAAACTGTCCTGGGCCGCCGACAGGGAAGCTTGTTGAAACAGGGCAAACAGTGATATGATCAGAGGGGAGGAAGAATATGTCATGACGGTGAAAGGCCCTCTGCGTCTCGTGCTGATTGTATGCGGAACCATTTCCCTTGCCCTGGGTAGCATCGGTGTGGTGATGCCCGTGCTGCCTACCACCCCGTTTGTCCTGATATCGGCATACTGCTTCTACCGAAGCTCCGAGCGGCTGCATCACTGGCTGGTGCATCACCCCCGGTTCGGTCCGATCATCCTGCGGGTCAGACGGGGAGAGGGAATCACCCTGCGGGTGAAGCTCTTCGCCCTTGCCTCAGCCTACAGCGCCGTCGGAGCGACGATCATCCTGGTGGATAATCTTCACCTCCGGATATTCCTTGCGCTGGTCCTGGTTACCAAGACTGTCGTCATGATCAGAATTCCCACCTATCGGCCGGAAAAACCGGCGAAGCAGCCGCTGCGCTGCCCCGAGAGCTGATCCTTTAAATCTCAGCCAATTCCGTTGTTTCTTTTTCTTTTGTCCGTTGTTATATTGTGAATAGCAGTGTGTGACTGCTTTGAACGGGGGATTTTTCGGGATAAAGTATTTTCGGCATCGGTGATGTACAACCCCTGTCCCGTGCTTTACAATGACCGTACCGCAAGAGATGTTTCCAAATGTACGACAGCAGAAGCCCATAATTCCCTGATTGACCTGGGCCTGAAGAGGGCTAGAATAAACGATGAGGAGGAGTTATATGATGAAAAAAGTATTGCTGCTGACAGTGATGCTGTCAGCCGGGGCATTGACCGCCCTTTTCTCGCAGGGAATGCTGGAGGAACGGGTGAAGACAGGTACGCCGGCTCAGGTTCAGTCGGTTATCAACCGTGATGTTGCCGACGTGAACTACCAGGATGCCCAGGGGGTCTCTGTACTGATGCAGGCTGCTCGGTACAGTGAATATCCTGACACCGTAGACGTCCTGGCGGATGCCGGAGCAGATGTCGGCTCGAGAGACCGCAGGGGAGCGACGGCGATGATCTATGCGGCCCGCTACAACGAGCACCCCGGGATGGTCCTGCGGCTGGCTGAACGGGGCGGTGACGTCAATGACCGCGACCGGGACGGATGGACGGCCCTGCTCACGGCCGCCCACTACAACCCCAGTGACGAGGTGGTAGAGATCCTGCAGATGCTGGGGGCTGAATTTGATCTGACGGATGTCCTCAGGAGAGGGGACACCCGGCAGATGGAGGCGGCTTTGGACCGGGGACTGACCGATCTGGAGTACCGGGACGAGGCCGATGCCGGGCTGCTGATGCTGGCGGCGGCGGAGACGGAAAATCCGGAGCTGATCGCCTTTCTTGTCTCTGCCGGGGCGGATATCCACCGGACGGATGCCGAGGGAAGAACCGCCCTGATGTATGCGGCCTCACGCAACGAGAACCCCGATATCATCAGCGCCCTGACTGCAGAGGGTGCGCGGCTGGAGGTCCGGGATGACCGGGACTGGAATGCTCTGCTGCTTGCCGCACGGGACAATCCGAACCCCCGGGTAGCCCAGCGGCTGCTTGATGAAGGTGCGGTGTACCATCCGGAGCGGGAACTGAGCATCGGAAGGGTTGATCAGCTGGAAGCCGCTCTAGCCGGCGGGCTGATTTCCATCGGACAGACGGACGGCCAGGGACGGACTCTGCTGATGCTGGCAGCCAGATCAGCGGACAATCCTGAAACAGCTGAGCTGCTGCTGCAGGAAGGAGCTGAACTTGAGGCTGAGGATGCCCTCGGCAGGACGGCCCTTTCCTATGCTGCTGAGGGGTCGGCATATCCTGAGATGGTCTCCTTTCTTATTGAAGCAGGAGCTTCAGCTGATGCCGGGGATGAACTCTACGGCAGAACCCCCCTGATGTATGCGGCCTGGAGAAACCATGTTCCGGAAATCGCCGATCTGCTGCTTGAGGCAGGTGCTTCGGAGCGTACCAGGGACCATACCGGCAGAACTCCGCTGATGCTCTCTGTAGCGAATCCCTCGACGGAAATGCTGCGGCTGTTCATGCAGGATGAGGCCCGCCTCCGGGACCGGAATCTGGAAGGGGAGACCCCGCTGATGATTGCTTCCAGGAAGGATGCCTCCCTTGAAGCCGTGGATCTTCTGCTTGATGCAGGGGCTCGGACCGACCAGACTGACCGCAACGGACTGAGCGTACTGTTCCATGCGCTGGAGAACAGTAATCCCCGGGTAATTACCAGACTCGCTGAGGCCGGCGCCCGGATAGATGCCCGGGACAACCAGGGGGCAACGGTGCTGATTCATGCAGTGCAGCAGGACAGGCTTGATGCCGCCGAAGCGCTGCTCAATGACGGCGCGGCGCTGGATGTCAGGGATGACCGGGGCAGAACCGCCCTGATGCATGCCGTCTCCCGGGACAACGGCCGGGCGGCGCGAATGCTGCTGGAAGCAGGGGCAGATGCGGGCATCCGGGACCACAACGGCCGGGATGCGCTGATCTACGGCATCGAGAGCCATGCCTCCCCGGAGCTGCTGGAGCTGCTGCTGGATGCAGGCGCTCCGATGATCGGGTACGATTACCGGGGCATGTCGCCGCTGATGTATGCCGCCCGGGAACGCTCGTCCGAGAGGGTGCTGGAGCTGCTGATAGATGCGGGAGCAGATATCGACCAGCAGGGGGGCTACCGGTATATGACATCCCTGATGTATGCCGCCCGGTACGGCACCCCTGAGGCGGTGAAGCTGCTGCTGGATGCAGGGGCGCAGGCGGAAGTAACCGACCGGTCCGATCCGCCGATGCGGGCAGTGGAACACGCAGAGGACAACCCGGATGTAGTGCACACCGATGTGTTCTGGGAGCTCAACAACCGAAGCTACTGATGTTCATGACGGAAAAACAGCCGGAGGCGGACTCACACCGCTTCCGGCTGCATCTTGTCCACATCGGCCTCTCTTAGTATATTTATGGTATAACCAGTGATGAATGAGGCTGTATGGATACAATTGAACAGGAAATATTTGATCAAAGCTATGAGGATACCCTGAAACGTCTGGAACAGCTTTCCCGGCGTCCCGGTTTTGATATTGCAGAGTTTGAAGGGGAGCTGGTGCACCTGATGCGCTATGAAGGGCAGGACTGGACCGGACGCGGGGAGGTCAAGAACTCCGAGATCAGCGGCCAGATTCTGGCCTATCAGGCATTTATTTTCCGATGGAAGAAAAAACACCGTTCCGCTGACGACTGAAGGCAGTATGAGTTCGGTTTGATTCCTCCTTCCTGCGAATAATTCTGGACTTCATCCGCAGAGCGCAGTATAATCCCGGATATTTACTTTGTGTTAAACAAGGACGGGGTATGGACCGCCGGGATCGGCTAAAAATTTTCCAAAGCGTGCTGTTCTGGATATGCGCCGCGTCAGCAGTCGGTCTTGCCGCAGGTGCTGCGGTATCGCTCTTTTCACTCCTGCTTGATGTATTTCCCCGCACCGGAGATTCCCTTCCCCTCCGGTACTGGCTGCTGCCGGGGGCTCTTTTTCTTTCCCGATATCTGGTGATGCGTTTCGGCGGCAGCGGAGAGGCCCCGGGAAATGATAAGTTCCACCGGGCTATCAGCAGCGCCGCTCAGCGGAAGGCACTGGGTGCGGTGGGAGTAAAGGCGGCAGCCGCTGTTATGACGATAATCTTCGGAGGATCCGCCGGCAAGGCCGGGCCGAGCGCCCAGATCGGTTCGGCCCTGGCAGCTGAAGGGGCATACCGGATGCATCTTTCCCGGGGGGACCGGAAACTGCTGATATTCTGCGGCATTGCAGCCGGATTCAGTGCCGTCTTCACCGTCCCGATCGCAGCGGTGCTGCTTACCGCAGAGATATTCCGCTACAGATGGAAGAAGCCCGGACTGCTCTGCCTGTTTATTTCTGCATGGTGGGCCTCCCGGACGGCCCTGCTGATGCAGGTATCCCATCACCGGGTTCCCCTGTTGATTGACGGGGGCATGAGTCTCAGCCTTGCTGTTCTTGCGGTGCTGGGAGGGCTCTTTTTTGCCGCAGCTGCACTGCTTCTGATGTGGACCCTGAAAAAGGCTGAATCGCTCTTCTGTACGCTCAGCCTCCCGCTACCCCTCAAGGCTGCAGTCGGGGGCGTGCTGCTGCTGATCATCGCTTCAGCGGTGTCTCCGGTGTATCTCGGCCTGGGGAATTTTGAGATCAATCTGCTCCTTGCCGGTGAGCAGTCCAGCCCGCTGGGATTTTTCTATAAAATACTCACTACCTCCCTTACCCTCGGCTCAGGCGGAACCGGAGGGATTATCACGCCGATTTTCTTTACCGGGGCAAGTGCAGGGAGCCTGTTCGCCCGGCTCACCGGAGCTGATTCTGCCCTGTTTGCCGGAGCGGGCATGACGGCGGTCCTTGCCGCCGCGGCCAATGCGCCTGCCGCCGCCGTGGTGCTGTCGGCGGAACTCTTCGGCCCTGCGGTGCTTCCGGTCACCCTGCCGGCCTCGGTCACCAGCTGGCTGGTCACAAAAAATCGGCGGCTGTATCCCGGAAGGCTGCTGCTGTTTTCAAAAAACGGCTCCTTTGGTATGTCGGAGGGAGAAGATGCCGAAAAATAATAATAAATTGAGTTTACTCATATTGTAATGACCTCCCAGATAGGGTACCATGTCTATAATCTTGTGGTTAAATCCATAATGTAATTTTCGTATGTGTATGGGTGCAGCTCCGAAGGGAGCTGTATTAGCATGTGTTCAAGGAGGAATTATGAGAAGCCAAAAACTGCTGGCGCTGT
>PWKH01000098.1 GCA_003559765.1 Spirochaetaceae bacterium | reverse complement strand
GAGCCGGGGGAAAGCAGATCCAGGGCCTTGGATTCGTCAATCAATTGAGGAGTCCTGCAGTTTCCGGTGGAGGGTCTTGCGGCCGATATTGAGCACCTCGGCGGTCCGGGATTTATTTCCCCCGTAGTGGCTCAAGGTAGCCTGAATGATTTTCTGCTGCGCTTCCTCCAGGGACATGCCGACAGGAATCATAATCTGCTCATCCTCGCTTCCCTGACGGATTGACAGGGGAAGATCCTCCACCTCAACGACATCGCCCCGGCACAGCACCACCGCGCTCTCGATGCAGTTGCGAAGCTCCCGGATGTTCCCCGGCCAGGTGTAGTTGTACAGCAGCGCTCCGGCCTTCTGACTGATGCCTTGGATGTTTTTACCGTTCTCATCACTGAATTCCTTGAGAAAGGCCGTGGTCAGCAGGGGGATATCCTCCTTGCGCTCCCGCAGAGGCGGCACATGGACATGCACGACGTTCAGCCGGTAAAACAGATCCTCCCGGAACCGGCCGGCCTGGATTTCCGCAGACAGGTCCTTATTGGTTGCGGTGATAATCCGCACATCCACGGAAATCGGATCCTCTCCCCCCACCCGTTCGAAGGTGCGCTCCTGAAGCACCCGCAGGAGCTTGATCTGCAGCTGGGCATTGATCTCACCGATTTCATCCAGGAAGATGGTTCCTTTATTGGCAAGTTCAAAACGGCCGCGTCTCCGGCTTGCCGCCCCGGTAAAGGAGCCCTTCTCGTGTCCGAAGAGCTCGCTTTCCAGCAGAGACTCCGAAAGTGCTGCGCAGTGCACCTTGATGTAGGGTTGTCTCGCCCGGCTGGAGAGATCGTGGAGGGCATCAGCAATCAGCTCCTTGCCTACCCCGCTCTCTCCGGTTATCAGGACGGACGCCCGGGTATCGGCAACCTGCTCCACCACATCCATGACCTGCTTCATCCGGCTGCTCTTGCCGACAATCTTGCCGAACTTCTGCTTCTTCTTGAGCAGCTCCATCTCCTCCTTCAAGGCGGTATGCTGCCGGTAGAGCTCCCGGTTGGAAATTGCCCGCTTCACCAGCAGGGAGAGACGGTCGAGATTCACCGGTTTGGTGACGAAATCGAAGGCGCCGTCCCGCATGGCCGCCACAGCAGATTCAATGGTTCCGTGGCCGGTCAGAATGATTACCGGTATAGTGGGATATGATGAACTTATGCGCTTGAGCAGCTCCTCTCCGGAAAGTTTGGGCATCTTCAAGTCCGCGATGACCGCATCAACTTCCTCGGAATTGATGATGTTCCAGGCGGCCTGGCCGTTCTCAGCGGTAACCGCCCGGTATCCGTCGGATTCCAGTGCACGGGCGAGACCGCTTCTGATGTTCTTCTCGTCGTCAACGATCAGAATGGTGAAATTCACCTGCTTCCTCCCATTCAATCAGATTGCGTTCGCTCTTCGGCAGGGGCAGCAGAATGGTAAAGGTCGTTCCCTTCCCCTCGGTCGAGTGGATGGAAATATCACCCTGGTGCTCCCGAATCACTTTGTAGACCACCGTCAGTCCCAGTCCTGAGCCGAAATCCTTGGTGGTGAAGTAGGGCTCAAAAATCTTTTCCATATTTTCGTCGCTGATACCCGTACCGGTATCGGCCACATCAACGGCCAGCATATTTCCCTGGACAGCAGTGGAAATCGTCAGGCTGCCGCCTTCGGGCATTGCCCCGATGGCGTTCTTGATGATGTTCAGCAGAGCCTGTTTGAAGTACTTCTGGTCAATCTCAGCCTTATGAACTTCCGCCTTGAGGGAGGTCTCCACAGTGATGCGGTTCTCCTCCAGTTCATACCGGACAAAATCCAGCATATCCTCAATAACTTTATGGACATCCTCCTGCTTCATCTGCGTGTCCATCGGCCGGACCGCAAAGAGGAAATCCACCACTATGCTGTTGAGCCGCTCGATCTCCTCTTCGAGCACATCCAGATAGGAACAGGCCGTCTCTTCAGGCAGGCACTTCTGATGTCCCACCTCCCGGCGCATCAGCTGCAGATGGATGCCCAGAGATGCCAGAGGATTCTTGATCTCATGGGCAACCCCCGCCGCCAGGGTGGTAAGGGAAGCGAGGTTCTCCGCACGCCGGTACTTCGCTTCCTGCTGTTTCTTGCTGGTGATGTTCCGCACCTGGATGATGGATCCGGCAACCTGTTTTTCCCTGACCAGCGGCAGGATGGTCAGCGAAAGAATCCTCAGGGATTCGGAAGATTCAAGATAGAACTCCTCATCCTCGACCTTTGATCCGTCCCTGAGGTGCCGCTCCATCCATTCAGATACATCGGCGTCATTGACCACTGTCCAGGCCAGGCGGTACTCATGCTCCCCTCCGGTGAAGGGGAGCATCCGGTAGGCGGCCTTGTTCACCATCATGACCCGGTGGGTAGTATCCGTGACTATCACCCCTTCATAGAGGGAGTCGATCACCCCTTCAAACCGCTCATGCTCCCGAAGCAGCAGATCAATCAGCGAGGTGATCTGATCAATATTGAGCTTCGGAAGTTTTTCAAGGGCCCGTTCAATGAATTTTCTCACGCATTCCCCCGGTGGTATTTCCAGATTTCCGCAAGCCGGTAGTAGCAGGATTCGAATATCACGCTCTCACGCTGGTGCTTGCCGGTGATCTCCCGGGAACAGGCGCTGACCGCCTGCCAGGAGGAGTACTCAAGTTCTGCATCCAGCTGCCCGCTCTCCCGATATTCCCGAAGGACATCCGTCAGCTCCTGCAGCGCCCGCCGGACCAGATTCTGCTTATCCAGCCGGGCGAGGATTTCACAGAGCCGCTGATGATCATATTCCCTCGGCTGGAAAAGGGTCTCGACAAGGAATTCCGCATCCTCCCGGACACTTCTGCAGTCAACTCCGCTTTGGGTGAGAAAAAAGGTCTCCAGACTGTCATACTCCTCAGGATCCATGTAGTAGACGTCCCGGATCACCGAAGCGGCAGCATCATCCCCCCGCTGAGCAAAGGGGTACTTCCGAACCCGGGAAAGGATGGTGGGTAAGATTCGCCCCTGACCTTCTGAGAGAAGGATTACGGTCACCTTCGCCGGCGGCTCCTCGAGAAATTTCAGCAGTCCGTTCTTCGATGCGCTGCTGAACTGCTCCACTCCCTCAAGGATCACCACGGCGCTCTGGTTTTTCGGCTTAGTGGAAAGCCAGCTCTGAAGGCTGCGGATCGCATGGATCGGAATGTTCTCACTCTTGATCCCCTCGGCGAGTTTCCGTGACAGCTTTCTGATCGATTCGATCTGCCCCTTGGGGATTCCCCCGGGGCGCACCTCCCGGGATGCGGCATCCCGCAGGATTTCAGCAAGCTCTTCCAGCTGATCCCGGAAATCCTTCTCCTGAAGGTTCCAGTGGCTGTCGAACCGGCGCATCAGTATATGCACCGACCGTTTGAGCAGCTCCCCGGCATCGGCGCTTCCCTGTCTGCAGGCGGCAATTGAAGCCTCGATTAACGGCAGGAAGCTTCTGTTGGCGAACACCATGGTGTAGGGATGCTCCAGGGTGCGGGAGGCGCGGCAGGAACTGCACCGGCAGGCGGGCACGCCCCCCTGGGAGCAGTGAATGATCCTGGCAGTCTCCAGGGCTGCGGTCATCCGGCCGCTCCACCGCTCTCCGGAAAACAGCAGGGCCTGAGGAAGCTCATCATTTACCAGTTCCTGCTGCAGGAGATCCACAACATGATCCTGGCCGTATATCTGGGCAAACACCTGCTACAAACTCCCTGTGACCAGTTCTATGCTGTACGGGGCAATCGGCTCCAGCAGCTGGATGGTCCTGCTTGCCTGCAGAAGAGTTTCAACGTCAAAAAAGGTCTGCAGCCGCAGAAAAAACACGATGAAGGAGACCACGATCGCCCCTTCCAGGGCCCCCAAAAGCAGTCCGAAGAAGCCATCCAGTTTTGCCAGCCGCAGCTGCCGCAGGGCTCGGTTGAGCGAAAGAGCAAACATCCGGACAATCACCACAACCGCAAGGAAAATCAGCACAAAGGCAAGGACGTTGCTCCATTCCCCGATATTCAGCCGTACGCTCAGTGCCTCAGCGGCCATGCCGGCAAACATCAGGGCAGCCAGCAGGCCGACAATGTAGGAGGCCTTTCCCAGAAACTCCCGGACGAATCCCTTGCTCAGTCCGCGCAGTCCCAGGACTGCCACGATCAGCACCGCTATGATATCAAAAAGTGAAATCTGCATGGACTACCTCACTGTCTTATCCGCATCATCGGTCACATAGGGTACAAGGACCCGTCCGATCCGCTCCGCCCCCCGGTCATGCACCAGGGCTTGTGCGGCCGCACCCATCCGTCTTCTGCTCCCGGGGTCACTCACTAGGCTGAGTATATCACGGATGACCCGCTGTGTATCAAGAGCATGGGAGAAAAAGCACAGTGCCGCCCCTTCCCGGGCAAAATATCGGGCATTTTCCTCCTGCTCCCCCCGGGAGATATCCCGGCCGAGGGGCAGCAGCACCATAGCCTTCCCCATCAGCGCCTGCTCCCAGAGCGTCCCGGCTCCCGCCCGGGATATCACCAGATCGCTTCTCTTCAGCAGCCTGCTGAAACCTCCCTCCAGATAGGAGACCGGATAATAATTGCTCCGCTGAGGTGCTCGGCGTGTTTCCTGCTTCCCAAGGATGTGAACAACCCGGAGATCATCAGGCAGCCGGGGCAGCAGCTCCCAGATCAGGGAATTGAGCCGCTGAGAACCGAGACTCCCGCCGTGGACCAGCAGGCAGAACGCCCCGTCGGGCACCGGAACCGGCAGGAACTCCCCCTGCTCCGGCTCCGTTCTGCCGACGGGATTCCCCGTGACCAGCAGCCGGGACTTCACCCGGTACCGGGATGCGGCTGCTTCAAAGGGGATGCATATGCGTCTGCTTGCTCCCTGGTTCAGCCGGGTGGCAAGCCCGGGAAGCAGGTCAGATTCATGGGATATCACCGGAATTCCCAGCATTCTCGCCGCCTGTACCACCGGGACAGAAACATATCCTCCCTTGGAAAACACGCAGTCCGGCCGATGATGCCGCAGCAGTCTGAGTGCCTGCGCCCATCCGCTGATGCACCGCAGGGGATCGATGAGGTTCTTCACCGACCAGTATCTCCTGAGCTTGCCTGCAGTAATCTGCCGGCAGGAAATCCCGTAGGAGGAGAGTACCTCCCTGTCCCGGGGATCATCACTGCAGATCCACAGGATCTCCTCCCGATGCAGACCTGCAGCGCTGCACAGCCAGTCGGCCACGGCAATGCCCGGATAGATATGCCCTCCCGAACCTCCGCCGGTCATCACAATTCTGCAGCTGCCGCTCATATGAGAAACAGCCTCTTTGCACGGCCATAGACAATCCGCTTGTATTCCTGCTTCAGTTCCTCCGGCAGGAAAGAAGACTCAATTCCGGCAAACATCCCTGGAACAAACCGCTGGTAGCGCTTCATGACATTCTCCGTCTGCTTGACCGTCATCCGCAGGGATTCACCCAGGATGAAGAAATCATTGATCTTCAGCTTTCTGCGCCTTCCGTTGATCGACAGGGCGGTATCCTCGTTGTCGATGTGCTCGGGAATCAGCAGCCGGGTGTTCAGCAGATCAAAGGCCGGAGCCAGGTGCACCCCCGGTTCGTGAAGCAGGGCATAGTTCTTCAGGTGCATATCGCCGTTGCCGACGAGAAAGGAAAACAGCACCAGTTCAAACAGGGTCACCAGGTCGAACCCCGGACGCACGGATCTGCGGTATAACACCTTGCCGATCTGCTCCACCGATCCCTTGTACTTGTCCTCAGTGAGCCGCTCGGTAAGCTGGCACATATCCTCCATATGGCGCTCGGTGCCCGCTTCCCGGTCAAACCTCCGGGTCAGATAGACCAACGTTCCGTCGGAAAGCTCCGCCAGCCCTGAGGCAGCGGTCTCAATGCCGCAGGAGCGGGCCAGCACCATGGTGGCTGCTTCATTCTCCGGCATATGGGGATACCGCTCGGTAGGGGCCTTGAGAATGTATTCCCCCTCAAGGCCGACGAGGGTCAGCCGCCGCTCCCCTTCGGTGACCCGCTGGATGAGGGAGAGTTTCTCCTGAACCCCCGGCACGGATATCTGCTGGGCTATCACCCGTTTCGCAAGCTCCCGCAGCTCCTCCCTGGTGTAGGCGACGGAGGGAACTGACGTGCTGGTGAACAGGAGCTTCGCGCATTTTCGGTGATAGGGGTGCTTTTCCTGATTCAGCCGCCGCTGGCACACAAAACAGCGCTCATGCTTCATCATAATCCGCCTCATCCGGCAGGCTCAGGCCGCTTCTGTCGATAATATGCACCGCTCCGATGGTGTCCCGGCAGCAGGCCAGCAGCAGGCCCATCCGATCCCTGCGGCTGATTTTCCAGACCTCCGCGGTAATGTTGAGCATCCAGCCTTCAGGGATCAGTCCGTCGAAAAAGGGAAACATGGTCTTTGACCGGTAGGGCTCCATGCAGACCGGCATAGTCAGACTTACGGGAACCGACGGAAAGGAGCGCACATACTCGGCGTCATAGCTGAACAAATATCCATGCTCGTCCTCCAAGAGGAAGCCGGCCTTGATGTCACGATAGAATACTTCAGCCCACCGCATCAGTCGTGCTCCCGGCTTCCGTCGGCCTTTACCGGCTCCATTCGGTACCCGAAAAGGAACAGCACCTGGTTCACCTTATCCAGCCTGAGGGTCTGCTTGCCCTGCTCAAGCTCCCGGATAAACCGGAGTCCCACCCCGGCCTTCAAGGCCAGGTCCTCCTGGGTGAGGCCCAGGGCTTTCCGCTCCCGGCGCACCGTGCGCCGCAGCGCCTGTGTTTCATCCTGTAACATAGGGTAACTATACCCCTTTGCGGGTATAAACACAAGAGAAAACTAAATAATATACCCGATCGGTAATAACTGAACTTTTCCACTGGGCAGCGTCCCTGCGTGCAGACGTCCGACACAGCCCCTTGCCTTTCTGCAAGTGTTTACCCAACTTATAATTGCGTACTTTTCTGATTTTCATGCATGTTTCAGATAATTTTTCATCATAACAATCAAAAGGTAACTTATATTTGATTTATTCGATCGTTTAACAAGTTCTTAACTTGTTTATTGATTATTTTTATGATAGAATTGTTTTACCAAGGAGGAAATTGCATGAAACGACCACTTCTGCAGATTGCGCTCGATCATCTTGATCTCAATTCTGCCTTAAAGACCACGGAACTCCTGGCTCCGGAAATCGATGTACTTGAAGCCGGTACCATCCTTTGTTATGCAGAGGGGATGCGTGCTGTTGAACACATCCGCAGAAACCACCCGGACCATCTGATTGTGGCAGATCTCAAAGCAGCTGATGCAGGTTCTGTGCTTGCGGACATGGTGTTCTCCCGCGGCGCCAGCTGGATGACCGTAATCTGCTGTGCCCCCTATCCGACAATGGAGCAGGCATTGAAAACGGCCAGAGCATATCAAGGAGACATCCAAATAGAGCTCTACGGAGACTGGACCTTCCGGCAGGCCCAGCGATGGCTCGATATCGGCATCACCCAGGCAATTTATCATCGAGGCCGCGACGACCAGGCCGCAGGAAAGGGATGGGATCAGGAAGACCTGGATAAAATTCAGAAGCTGTCGGAAATGGGCTTTGCAGTCTCAGTAACAGGCGGCCTCGTCCCGAAGGACCTTGCTCAGTTTAATCACCTTCCAGTTCAATGCTTTATTGCGGGAAGAAGCCTCTACGGTGCTCCTGATCCGATCAGGGCTGCGGCTGAATTCAGAACGGCAATCGAACAGGAGTGGCCGAAGCAGTATGAATAATCAGCTAATTCTGGGGATTTATGAGAAAGCTTTTCCATCTGAATACAGCTGGGAAAGGAAACTCCTCACAGCTAAATCACTGGGATTTGATTTTGTGGAGATGTCGATTGATGAGTCAGATGAAAAGCTTGAACGGCTGAACTGGGATAAGAAAACAAGAAAATCCTTCGCCGCGCTGGTAAGCGACACGGAAACTGCCGTACCTTCCATCTGCCTCAGCGCACACCGCAGATTCCCATTGGGAAGCCGTGATCCGGAGGTGCGCAAACGTGGTTTGGAACTGCTGCTGCAGGCAATAGATTTTGCCGTTGACACAGGCATACGGACTATCCAGCTGGCCGGCTATGACGTATATTATGAACCCAGTGATGAGGACACCGTCTTCTGGTTCTATCAGGGGCTTGCCCGGGGACTTGCATATGCAGCGGTACGTCAGGTTACGCTTTCCATGGAAATCATGGACTATGAGTTCATGAATTCTGTGGTAAAATTCCTGAACATGAAAAACCGTCTGAATTCACCCTGGTTTGCCCTGTATCCGGATGTGGGAAATTTGTCCGCATGGAATCATGATGTGCTGTCGGAACTGGAGCTGGGCATCGGTTATGTCACCTGCATCCATCTGAAGGATACAATTGCAGTCGGACCGGACAGTCCGGGTACGTTTAAGGGAGTTCCCTTCGGTGCCGGATGCGTCAACTTTACCGCAGTATTCAGGAAACTTGCAGAACTCCACTACAGCGGACCATTTCTTATTGAGATGTGGAGCAGTGCTTCCCAGGATCCTGTAGCAGAAATTAGAAAGGCAAAAGCATGGATGCTCGACCGCATGGCTGAAGCCGGCTTTCTGAATCAGCACCATGACAGCACGAAGAGCAGGCACATTATCTGATCAGCACACAAAGGAGAATTTACTATATGGGAAAAATTGATGAAATTACAAGAGAATCATGGATTCTCAGCACCTTCCCCGAATGGGGAACCTGGCTGAATGAAGAAATTGAAGCAGAAACAGTCGCACCCGGCACGTTTGCCATGTGGTGGCTCGGCTGTACCGGAATCTGGGTAAAGTCTGAAGGGAACACCAATATTTCCATAGATTTCTGGGTCGGCACAGGAAAGCAAACTAAGAAAAACAGCCTGATGAAACCCGGACATCAGATGCAGCGCATGTCCGGAGTGAAGAAACTCCAGCCTAACCTGCGGGTATCCCCGTTTGTTCTTGATCCGTTTGCTATAAAAACAATTGATGCAGTGCTGGCCACCCATGACCATGGAGATCATATCGATGCGAATGTGGCAGCTGCAGTCATGCAGAACTGCGGAGCCGAGGTTCCCTTTATCGGCCCGAAAACCTGCGTTGAACTGTGGAAGTCCTGGGGTGTGCCTGAAGAGCGATGCATTACCGTCACCCCCGGAGATGCAATAACAATCGGTGATCTCACCATTGTTGCCCTCGAGTCCTTTGACCGGACTGCACAAATTACTGCTGCTAAAGACGCAACCCTGAAAAACAGCATGCCCCAGCCGCTTGAGGAAAAGGCAGTAAATTATTTGATAAAAACTCCCGGCGGAAGCGTGTACCACAGCGGCGATTCCCACTATGCCAACTATTATGCAAAGCACGGCAACAAGCATGACATTGATGTAGCCCTCGGATCCTTCGGAGAAAATCCGCGGGGTGTCACGGACAAAATGACCTCAACCGACATTCTGAGGATGGCTGAATCCCTCCGGGCTCAGGTAGTGATTCCGATTCACCATGATATCTGGTCAAATTTCCAGGCCGATCCCCAGGAAATCCGGGTATTATGGGAAATGAAAAAAGACCGGCTTTCCTATGGATTCAAACCCTTCATCTGGCAGGTAGGCGGTAAATTCGTCTTCCCGCAGGACAAGGACAAGCTGGAATACCATTACCCCAGGGGCTTCGATGACGCCTTTGAAGGAGAGGATGATCTCCCCTATCCTTCCTTTCTGTAATCGTACTGGAGCCTGAAGCCTTCCTCACAATGAAGCTCCCCGAAACGGGGAGCTTTTCTTTGACCTGCAGGGGTTTTCCAAAGAACGTGCTGTTTCAGCACTAGCCCTTGACCGCTCCGGCGGTAAGGCCCATGATGATGCTTTTCGCCGCAGCAAAGGTGAAAATAAAGGCAGGCAAGGCAATCACCGTGGCAATGGCGGTAATTTTCCCCCACTCTGTGCCTGTATCCGTGAGAAACAGTGAAACAGCCACCGGCAGGGTCCGGGTGAACCGGTTGGTCAGCACCAGACTCAGGATGAACTCGTTCCAGGCGATCCGGAACGTGAAAATGCTCGCTACCGCAAGGCCGGGACCGATCAGCGGCAGCACAATACTGGTAAACACCCGAACATCCGTACATCCGTCTATAATAGCGGACTCCTCCAGCTCATAGGGAAGCTCCATAATAAAGGTCCGGAGCACCCAGATATTAAAGGGCAAGTTGAGCGCAATATATACAAGGATCAGCCCGGTCCTGCCGCTGTCAATAAATCCGATGCGGTTAAACATAGTGAACACCGGTACTGCAAGAATAACTTCCGGAATCATGCGAAGCAAAAGAATTCCTGCAATCGCAGTCTTTTTTCCTCCGAAGTTCCACCGTGCCAGGGAGTATGCCGCAAAAGCTCCGAATCCGACGCTGACCGTGGTAGAAATCACAGCAACAAGCACGCTGTTAGTAAAAAACCGGAGGAAATTGGACTCAAAGAGCACCTCCCTGTAGTTCACCAAGGTCGGCCAGAAAATCCAGTCAGGGGGCAGCTTAAAGGCATCCACCGGCAGCTTCAGGGAGGTTGAAACCATTTCGTATATCGGAAAGAGCACCAGCGCAGACCAGAGAATAATCATAACATATTTTACACTCATGCTGATTCTTCTTCGTGTTTGGAATGTCATGACTATCTCCTTTCCTCTTTCAGGCTGTTGCGGATAAACACCGAGGCGAATACAGCGATCAGCAGCAGCAGGATGACTGCTACGGCAGATGCCAGACCGAGACGCTGACTGGTGAACGCTGTTTTAAACAGATGGATGGACATAATCTCCGTTGAAACCCCCGGTCCGCCGCCGGTCATGTTATAGATCACAACCAGACTCCTGAATGAATCGATCAGTCTGAGCACTGCAGTGATGCCCAAAACAGCGGAAATAAAAGGAAGTTTGATATACAGCAGCGTCTGGAAATAATTTGTTCCGTCAACGGTAGCAGCTTCCATCACATCCTTAGGCACCCCCTGCAGTCCTGCGAGCACCAGCAGAAAGACGAAGGGAGTCCACTGCCAAATATCTGCAATAATGACTGAACGCAGTGCCAGATCAGGATTCGAGAGCCATCCGTACGGGCCAAGACCAATAAACCCGAGAAAATAGTTGATCTTTCCGTAGCTCGGATGATACATGAACCTCCACATAATTCCCACAACGACCGGTGCAATCATAATGGGAAGCACAAAGAGGGTCCGAAACAGCCGCATTCCCTTGAACTCTCCTTCAAGCAGCAGAGCCAGCACAGTGCCCAAAAGCAGCTCTATGGCCACTACACTGAGACTGAAGGTGATGGTGACCCGAATGCTTTCTTGAAAATTCGCGCTGCCAAAGAGTTCACGAAAGTTCCTGAATCCGACAAAAGTCGGAGGCTCGGTAAGGGCGCGCATGGTCCATTCGAAGAAGCTCAGCCGCAGGGTGTTGAAAATGGGAACCATCAGCACAAGCAGGAGTATTGAAGCAGCAGGTGCCAAAAACAGGTAGGCGCTGTTTTTCCTGCCGGGTACAGAACTTTTTCTCACACACACTCTCCTCATATTCTTCAGGCGGGAACAAAGGCTCCCGCCTGAAGTTTCATTCGTTACCTATGCAGCATCCTGCATTAATCAATATATCCCGCACGTATCATGACGTTACGGATCGGCTCATATACATCCTCCATGGCCTGTTCAGGGGTTTTCGCTCCTGTCAGAGCCTGATTGATGGCAATACCGAGCATATTGTTGATATCGCCCCATTCCGGAATAATCGGCCGCCAGTCCGGATTTGCATGTTCCAGCTGGTCTGCAAGCACTTCAAACTCAGGATATTCATCATAGAGTGAGCTGTCTTCAACTGTCGACATCCTGAAAGGAGCTCCGCCTGCAAGTACAATTTCCCGTTCTACTTCAGGAAGGGTCAGATACTGCATCAGCAGAAAAGCCGCCTCAGCATTCTGGGAGTTTTCCGGGATCGCTATACCAAATCCTCCGGTCTCAGCAAGCGGAGTTCGCTGCCGGGGATGGAGGGCAAAACCAATCCGGTCATGCACACGGGACTGCGCCGGATCTTTTGCAGGTCCTGCAAAAACACTGGCGTCAAGATAAATCGCTGCATCTCCCTGCAGGAATGCGGCAAATTCCTCATCCTGGGTGAATCCTTCCATCCCCGGAGGACCGTAGTCGATCATTTTCTTCATGAACTCAATGGTTTCAATTGATTCAGGGCTGGTAAACGCAGGTTCCCAGTTCTCATCGAATACAGTTGCGCCGTAGGGGGATGCATGGAGCAGCCAGGCGTGGGTTGCATGGTGCCCTGAAGCAGCCCGCATAGTCAGTCCATAGGTATCGGGCACTTCTTCATAGATATATCTGGCAGTTTCAGTCAGCTCATCGTAGGTCTCAGGCACCTCAAGACCGTGCTCTTCAAATACATCGGTGCGGTAAATCATAAAACTGGTTTCAGAACCAAAGGGAACTCCGTAAAGCTGAGCACCAGGTCCGTCCTTATAGATGTTTTCTCCGCCGGCAATTCCGGTCACCTCAACATACGCAGGGACCAGATCGTCAAACCGGTAGTCCGGCAGGGTTAGACTGGGATCATCAAAGAAGGACTCTAACGGTCTGATCATACCTCCCAAGGCATATTCGGCTTTCCACATTACTACCATGGATATGAGATCATAATCACCCACCGGTTTGCTCATTTCCAGCACCTGCGCATCATGCATGTTCATATACTGCATTCTGTCTGCTTCCACGTTGATTCCGGTGAGGGCTTCAAAATCTTCAAGTACACCGGCCTCAAGCATGGCGTTGTAGTGCACGTGATTCGGGAAATTGAATACCAGGGTAGTTCCCTCATATTGACGCCAGTCAAACTCCCTCCCTCCTGGGGGATCAACCTCTACTTCCACCTGTTCTGCAGCACCCCCGGAAAACACCAGAGCGGCTGCCGCCGTCAGCAGTATCGCAATAGATACAAGTTTTCTTACATTCATGACTACCTCCATTTTTTTTTGCATGTACGGTATGTAACATTCGAATCGTATCACGGAAACACAAATAGCGCAAGTTTTAATTTGTTGATTTTGTATTATTTGATTTAATATAGGCAGACATGCTTGAATATAATGATTTATTTGTGCGTTTATGCAAGAATCACTTGCACCCCCTGAGCTTCCAGCTCCCGGTGCATCGTCTCAGTGCAGTCATCGGTGATGAGCATATCAATATCTTCCAGGGAAGCCGATACGAAATTGGAAATACGTCCCAGTTTTGAATGATCCGCCAGTACAATCACTTTCCCATGGGTGTTCTGGATCATGGACTGGTTAATACTGCACTCCTGATACACCGTCGTAGTCAAGCCGCGTTCAATGCTTACCCCGTTGGTGCCGAGAATGGTATGGCTGCTGTAGATGTTTTTTAAGGAGTTGTAGGCGAATTCTCCAACAAAGGATCGTGACTGCTCGCGGTACTCGCCTCCGAGAATCATAACTTCCATGCGCGGATCAAGTTTTTTTTCGATGACCGCTGCATTGTTGGTTATCACCCTGACATGCTTCTCCTGCAGCGCCTGCAGAAAAAACAGCACCGTTGTACCGCTGTTTACAAAAATGATTTCATGCTCAGCAATGATTTCAGCACATTTCACGGCAATACGCTGTTTCTCCTGGACATATGAGACATCCTTTTCATTAAATCCGCTTTCCGGCTGAATTTCATATTTCTGCTGCAGCGCCGCCGCACCTCCATGGGTCCTGGTGAGAAATCCCTTGGAGTTCAGATAGTCCAAATCTCTACGGACGGTCACCTGTGACACATGCAGCAATTCACTCAGTTCTTCCACCCGGACGCTTCCCTGTTCCTTCAATCTGTCTAGAATCCGCAGATGTCTGTTATACGCTATAGAACCAACACTCATGGAGCTCCCCCTCTGAATCTAAACATCAAAACTTTCGATTTGACTTTTTTGTTCTTTAATTATATGGTTTATTTGCGGTTAATGTCCAGCAAAAAACGGAGCTGTCATGGATTCTATACTTGTCATAGATGCCGGTACCACCAGCATGCGGTGCGTGCTTTTTGATCCGTCCGGCAAAGTGCTCAAAGTTCTGCAGAAGCATAATCCCCCTGCATACTATCAGGACGGACGCGTTGAACATGATCCAAAAACATGGACTGATACATGCACGGAACTGCTGCAAAGCAGTGCTGCATTTGCTCAGGATAATCACCTGCACGTCAAGGCACTGTCACTGACTGCTTTCCGGTCTGCAGTGGTGCCGGTGGACCGGCAGGGCAGCCCCTTAGGCAGGGCAATCATGTGGCAGGACAAGCGCACCGACGATCTGTGCAGACGCATGTCCCCGCATAATCAGGAAATATTTGATCGAACCGGATCAACCATCACATCCATTTTCTCATCGCTGAAAATGGCATGGATCAAAGCGCATGCTCCGGAAATCTACAGCCGGACATATAAAATGGCAGGCATACAGGATCTGCTCCTGCATTTGCTGACAGGGAGACTGGTCACAGACCATTCCCTCGCCGGCCGGACGAGTCTGATGAATATTACCACCCGAAACTGGGATCCGGAACTGATTAAACTCTTCGAACTGGATGAGGAGAAACTTTGCAAACTGCTGGAACCAAGCTCAATCGCGGGATATCTCAGAAACGACGCAGCACTGCGCACCGGACTTGATTCGGGAATTCCTGTCATCACAGCAGGGGGCGACCAGCAGTGCGCAGCCCTCGGATCGGGACTGTTAAGCGAAGACGCGGTCTCAGCAAATACCGGAACCGGTTCCTATGTCATCGGGTTCACCCATGCCCCCGTGCTTGATCCCGGGCGGAGAATATTCTGCACCCCGTCTGCGGTCCCCGGTGCCTATCACCTTGAGGCAAGCATGTTATCTACCGGAACGGTCTACCGATGGTTTTCAGAAATCCTCAACGCTGGAAGAAGCGGGCAGCACCAGTTCTCCTTCAAGGAGCTTGATCAGGAAGTGAACGAATCACCTCCCGGTTCCCATGGACTGCTGACTATTCCTCATTTCAAAGGAAGCGGCTCCCCGTACTGGAATCCTCAAGCATCCGGTACTATACACAACCTGAATCTCAGCACGACCAGAGGTGACATAGCCCGGGCAATTCTGGAGGGAATTGCCGCAGATATCGGTGACAATATTGAGGTGCTGGAGACCATTTCCCATCAGGTTGCTTCCCTCAGGGTCTCAGGAGGCATGGCAAAGTCTCAGGTGTTCAACCAGATTCAGGCTGACATGCTGGGTAAAACCGTAGTGCAGCCGAAAAACTACGAATCCACCGCTCTAGGCGCCTGGATCTCCGCAGCTTACCGCACCGGGCTGTCTGCATCCATGGAGGAAGCATACCGTACCGCTTCAGAGGACAGTCCTCCGGCGGAGTTCATACCAAGAGCTGCCTTTTCAGAAACCTACCGGAATCTTGCACGGGAACGTAAACGGCTCTATGAAGCACTTTACGGCATACCAGCTGGTCATTGATTGGTTTTCTCAACTTTCTGGAGAGCTGTCAGGATATCCTCCTGCCACCTGTCTCTTCGGCACTTCCGGGCGAACCATCGGCGGTGCACCCCGGCAACTGCCACCGGAAAAGAGGAGACTCCGGTCAGTCTTGCCGCGTAGAACCGGTGGCTGCCCGAACCGCACTTATACAGCTCGCCGTCGGCACCCACCACCGCTGATCCGGGGACGGAGTTCTTCTCCATCAGATACCCCGAATCGCGCATGCTGTCGATCAGCGGGAACACATAGGAGACAAAGAAATCTCTGATTTCCCCTTCACTGCGCAGCACCAGCTGCTTATGCCGGGCATATCCCCGGTCGGCAAGCTCCCGGACAAGCATGCGGTACCACCGGGTACCGGTCACATCATCCCGGTGTTCGATCAGCTCCTTCATCCTCAGGTATTTCTCCTCCTGCTCGACCGGGCGGAGCCGGCGAAAGCAGATTCCCGGAATAATGAAGGGATCACTTCGCCGCAGCTTCCGTACTGCCTTCCCGCGCAGCTTAGGTGACCCAGCAAGCAGCCGGTCGGCTCCCCGCTGCAGGTGCTTGGTCACCAACCATTTGGATCCGGCATCATGGGTAATGCATTCGGGATTGATCCAGAGAATCCGGCGCTCCCCCAGCTCCTGATACGCCTGCTGTTTTGTAAGCTTCATGTCAGATTGTCTGCCCCTTTCGTGGTTTCTGATTCGAAGCTTACCCGGATTTCTGCGGCAGCGCAAGCAGCCTCATAATCAATATATTTGACTATACCCGAACTGGTATAATTATTACCAACCGACTTACATCATACCCGATACGGTATAACTGAACAACTTCTGTTTGCTCTTTCCCCGATCCTGTTTTATGATCACTCATCAGGAGGTACTATGAACAGATATCAGCAGGCGCTTGATTTGGATGCTCAGGATCCCCTGAAGCATCTGCAGAGCCGCTTTTTTTTCGGTTGTGACGCCCCGATCTACCTTGACGGGAACTCCCTGGGGATGCTCCCCCGGGATACAGTTTCACACCTGCAGCAGGTTATCACCCGGCAGTGGGGAGAGCGGCTGATCCGCAGCTGGAACGAAGGGTGGTACGAACTTTCAGCACGCCTCGGCTCCCTGCTTGCTCCGCTCATCGGCGCCGGGGAGGATGAGGTGATCTTTTCCGACTCCACCACGGTGAACCTTTACAAGCTCGCCTTCGGAGCGCTGCAGATCAGACCGGGGCGGAAAAAAATCGTCACCGATGATCTGAACTTTCCAACAGACATCTATATCCTTGAAGGTCTTGCCCGGCAGATGGGCCGGGAATACCGCGTGGAGCTGGCCGGCTCCCGTGACGGGATGACCATGGATGAGCAGACCCTTGATTCACTCATCGACACCGACACCGCTCTGGTGCTGCTCTCCCATACGGCATTCAAAAGCGGCTTCCTCTACGACATGGAGTCGGTGACAGAACTGGCCCGCCGCAAAGGCGCGCTGGTCCTGTGGGATCTGAGCCACAGTGCGGGGGCCCTTCCCGTCCGGCTCAATGACGCCGGTGCGGATCTGGCGGCAGGCTGCTCGTATAAATACCTCAACGGCGGCCCCGGGGCTCCTGCATTCCTCTATGTCTCATCCGCCCTTCAGCAGCAGCTGCCCAGTCCCATCTGGGGGTGGTTCTCCGAGGCCGATCCCTTTGGGTTCTCCCTCTCCTACCGGCCGGCAGCAGGCATCAGGAAGTTTCTCACCGGCACTCCGCCGGTGCTTTCCCTTTCAGCGGTTGAGCCGGCTTTAAAGCTGCTCCATGAAGCAGGGATGGATGCAATCCGGACCAAATCACTCAAGCAGACCCAGTTTCTGCTGGATACGGCTGATGAGCTGCTGGTTCGGCTGGGCTGCACCGTGGGCACCCCCCGGGAGGCGCACCGCCGGGGTTCCCATATCTCCCTCCGGCATCCCGAGGCCTACCGGATCTGCAGAGCCCTGATCAATCCGGCTGGAGACCGGCAGGCGGTAATCCCCGATTTCCGGGAGAGCGACACCATCCGGTTCGGCATTGCACCGCTGTACACCAGGTTTAGCGATGTCTGCCGGGCCATGGAGCGGACTGCAGAGATCATTTCCACTGAGGAATTCGCCCGGCACTCCCTGGACCGGGATGGGGTCACCTGAGGATACCTTGCGGAGCCTCGGTATTTGTGCGTATACTGCAGGAAAACAAAGTGGAGAGAGCGTTTATGAACATACCTGAAGAGTATCTCGACATGCTGATAATCTACGGAGAGCGGCTGGTGTTTGCCCTGCTGATTCTCATCATCGGCCGGATCATTATCCGCTCCATCCTCCGGGCAGTCCGCCGAGCCGGGGAGCGCAAGGAGGTGGATGCAACCCTGAAGTCCTTTACCTCCTCCATCATATCCACGGCGCTCTACATCCTGCTGCTGCTCACCATCGCCTCAACCCTGGGAATTCCGATGACCTCATTTGTAGCGCTGGTCGGTGCCGCCGGTCTTGCCGTCGGCCTTGCGCTGCAGGGAAGTCTTTCCAACTTCGCCGGCGGGGTGCTGATTCTGCTGTTCAGGCCCTTCAGCGTCGGGGACTTCATTGAAGCCCAGGGCTTTATGGGAACGGTAGTCGACATCAAGGTGCTCTACACCTCCCTAAACACCATCGACAACAAACGCGCGGTGATCCCCAACGGCAGCCTTTCCAACGGTGCGGTTACCAATTTCAGCATCAATCCCACCAGGCGGGTGGATCTGACCTTCGGGATCTCCTACGATGACAGCATCGACCAGGCCAAGGAAATTATTCACCGGGTCATCGAAGCCAATGAGGAGATTCTCAAGGATCCTGCCCCTACCGTGGGAGTTTCAGCTCATGCTGACAGCTCCATCAATTTTACCGTCCGGGTCTGGTGCAGGCGGGAGCACTTCCTTTCGGTCATGTTCGCCATGAACGAGCAGGTGAAAAAAATTTTCGACCAGGAGGGAATCACCATCCCCTTTCCCCAGCGGGATGTGCATATCTATTCCCATACAGACTCTGCCGAGAAGCAGAACGCCTGACTGCCCCGGTTCTGCATATCTGCTGTGCAGAACCGGAGCACTTGACACTGCATCAGCATTTTTAGTACCTTGACTGTATAATTGGGGTGGTGAACGGCGTTGCGCCAGGAACCTGAGATTATACCCGTTGAACCTGATCTGGATAATGCCAGCGAAGGGAGTAGACGCTTTTCTTAGTTCCAGCCGATTCCAGCCAGCCCTGAAACACATTTTACCCTTAAGGAGTGTTATCATGCACAAAATTACTTTGGTAACTGCTGCGGTGCTGCTGATGCTGGCAGTCTCACCGATATTCAGCGCAGGTGTTCAGGAGACCGAGGCGGAGAATGAAGTAGTGGTATACGCCTACGACTCATTCGCCTCAGACTGGGGCCCGGGTCCCCATGCCGTTGAAGGATTTGAAGAGGAAACCGGTCTGAAGCTGACCATCGTCTCTGCAGGAGATGCCGGCCAGGTGCTGCAGCGGGCGATCAGGGAGCTTGATGATCCCCGGGCGGACGTCGTTCTGGGAATCGACAACAACTCCCTGGCCAGGGCGCTGGAGGCTGATCTGCTGGTGCCCTATGAGTCCCCCCAGCTGGAGCACATCCCTGAATCTCTCCATCTTGATCCGAGCTACCGGCTGCTTCCCTTCGATCACGGATTTTTCTCCATCATCTACGACAGCTCAGTGATCGATGATCCCCCCGAAAGTCTGGAGGAATTAACTGATCCCCGGTTTGAGAACAGCCTCATTCTGATGGATCCGAGGACCTCCTCCCCCGGGCTGGGATTTCTCTTCTGGACCATTGCAGTCTACGGAGATGACTATCTCGACTACTGGGAGCGGCTGAAGCCTTCGATTCTCAACATCACCGACGGATGGGATTCAGGATACGGTCTCTTCACCCAGGGAGAGGCACCCCTGGTGCTCAGCTACACCACTTCCCCTCCCTATCATGTGGAGTATGAAGAGACCGACCGGTTCAAGGCCGCCATCTTTGAAGATGGTCATTACGCTCAGATCGAAGGAGCGGGTATTGTCCGGGGAGCACCCAACCCTGAGGGGGCGAAACAGTTCATCGATTTTCTCCTGAGTGAGTCCTTCCAGGAAGTGATACCCCTGACCAACTGGATGTACCCCGTGCACCGGGATGCCCGGCTGCCTGCGTCCTTCGACTACGCGCCGGTTCCAAAGCAGTCCCTGCTGCTGGATACCAATGAAATCCGCGGCAATCTGGACGAATGGGTAGACCGCTGGGTCGAAATCTGGTAGTACGACGGTCATGAGAACCCTGCAGCAGCACCGCCGCACCCTTCCCCTGCTGGGGATCGGGCTGATTCTGCTCATTCCGCTGTTTTATCTCCCGGTGGGAGGCGTGCTGCTTCAGGCCTTCCGCACCCCCGAGGGGCGCTGGAGCGCTGCGGAGTTCCTGACCCGGGTGACCAGTCCCTACACCTGGCGGATCGCCTGGTTCACCGTCCGCCAGGCCTTTTTCAGCACCCTTGGCTCGGTGATCATCGGGCTGCCCGGGGCCTTCCTCATGGCCCGGTTTCAGTTCCGGGGGAAGCGGCTGCTGCGGTCGATTTCCACTGTTCCCTTCGTCCTGCCGCCGATCATTGTGGTGCTTGGATTCGTTATTTTCTACGGGAATCAGGGGCTGCTCAACCGAGCGCTCATGGGGGTCTTTTCCCTGGAGCGTCCTCCCCTCCGGATCATGTACACCTTCTTCGCCATCGTTCTGGCCCACAGCTTCTACAATTTTCCCATCGTCCTGCGGTCAGTGGGCTCCTACTGGGAAGGGCTGTCGGACCATCATGAGCAGGCGGCCTATTCCCTGGGGGCAAGGCGCCTTCGGGTATTCTTCACCGTGACCCTCCCCAGACTTCTGCCGGCGATCATCTCATCATCTTCTCTGGTGTTTCTCTTCTGCTTCACCAGTTTCGCCATCATCCTTGTCCTCGGAGGGGGACCGCAGTTCACCACCCTGGAGGTCGAAATCTACCGGCAGGCGCGCACCTCCTTTGATCCTGCATCGGCTTCGGTGTTCGCCCTGCTGTCTCTGGTATTCACCCTTATTATCATGCTGCTGTACAACAGACTTCAGTCCTTTTCAGGGGGAAGCGAATACGGCCGTACCGGCAGGCGGACTGATCCGCGGACCTTCTCCACCGCCGCAGGGAGGCTTCTCACGGGAGTCTACGTCTTTCTGGCACTGGTGTTTCTCATCTCCCCGCTGGCCTCAGTCGTTCTGCGCTCCTTCCAGGCCCAGACCCACCGGGCAGGGGATGTGATCTGGACGCTGCGGTGGTACCGGGAACTGTTTGCTCCCCCCTCGGGGGTGGTCATCGGCAACCCGACAGGGGCAATTTTCCAGAGCATTTCCATCGCCCTGATGACGGTAGCCGCAGTCACGCCGCTGTCGCTGCTGTTCTCATACGGAACCGCCAGGCTTTCAGACCGCAGGTCCGGTCTGTTTGAAGTGGCGATGCTCCTTCCCATGATGATCTCCTCGATCATCCTGGGACTGGGCTACTATCTGATATCCCGGTGGCTCAGGGGCACCGCAGTGATCTCCCCCCATCTGCTGATCGTCCTTGCCCATGTGGTGATCACCCTCCCCTTTGTTTACCGGGTAACCCTTCCCTCCGCCAGGCGGGCATACCGGACCTACGCTCCGGCGGCCTATGCCCTGGGCGCTTCCCCGATACGTACGTTCATCGATGTTGAGCTGCCCCTGCTGAAGGGCAGTCTGCTGACCGGGATGGTATTCGCCTTTGCCCTCTCCATGGGGGAGTTCAATGCCGCCCTGGTGCTCTCGGATGCGGAAATCCAGACCATCCCCATTCTGATGTACCGTCTCATCGGGGCATACAATTTCTTCGGAGCCTGCGCGCTGGGAACGGTGCTGATGGTCTGCAGCGCCGCCGCCTTCTATCTCTTCGACCAGGCTGACTCAGGAGGTTTCCTATGAGCGGATTGGAGCTGCGGGGGCTGCGCAAAGCATACCCGGAATTCACCCTGTCAATTGACTGCACCGTCCGGGAAGGATCACTGACCACCCTCCTGGGGCCGTCAGGGTGCGGAAAGAGCACCGCCCTGTCGGTGATCACCGGGATTGAGGCGCCCAGTGCCGGGCAGATCATCCTGGCCGGCACAGACATCACGGATCTGCCTCCCTGGGAGCGCAACATCGCCCTGGTGTTTCAGGACTATACGCTCT
>PWKH01000127.1 GCA_003559765.1 Spirochaetaceae bacterium | reverse complement strand
TGCCCCGACCGCCCTGGCCTTCTCCTGCTTGCCGGGGAGGCTTCGGGAAGCAAGCTGGAGAAGGCCAGGGCGGTCGGGGCAAGGATTGTGACTGAGGAGGAATTCACCCGGATGATTGAGGAAGCTGACCGGTAATGTGTATATGCTTTTATCGGATCAGTTGGTATAATACAAGGACTTGAAAAAATTTTGTGGGGGTTTCTGTATGCACGCGATAGCGAAGGAGCTGAATGCGCAGTTGGAAGGTACGGTGGTAATGGACCTGCTTTCAGATTTTGGAAAACGAATTTATTTTCCGAGGGGAATTATCTCTCAGTCAATGGAGGCTAAGGGAAAAGCCTATCGGCTGACTGCCACCGTAGGCATTGCGATGAAGGGAACTGAGCCGCTGTATCTACCGTCGATTTACCGGGACTTTTCCGGGGTATCTCCCTCGGAGGTGTTTCCCTACGCCTCAACCGCAGGAGATGCGAAACTGCGTTCGGTCTGGAAGCAGGAGATGATCAGAAAAAATCCTGATCTTGAAGGAGCGGATATTTCTTCTCCCATGGTGTGTTCCGGGCTGACCCATGGCATCTGCATCACCGGCGACATGTTTCTTGATCCCGGTGATGTCATTCTGGTTCCGGATATGTTCTGGGGAAACTACCGGCTGATTTTTGAAGAACGAAGACAGGCGGCGCTGACGACCTTTCGGTTCTACACGCCCGAAAAGGACGGTATGGACATTCAGGCTCTTGATGATGCAATTGCGAAAACGCCTGGACCGAAGGCTGCGGTGATTCTCAATTTTCCCAATAACCCGTCAGGCTATTCACCGACAGAAGAGGAAGCCGAGCAGCTGGTGCAGATGCTTGTATCACATGCGCAGAAAGGCAAAAAGCTGCTTGTGATTATGGATGATGCCTACTTCGGGCTGTTCTATGAGCCCGGCACCTATACCCAGTCCCTTTTTGCGCCCCTGGCAAATATTCATGAGAACATTCTGGCGGTCAAGGTCGACGGAGCTACGAAGGAAGAACTGGTGTGGGGATTCAGAATCGGCTTTCTCACCTTCGGCTGCAAGGGGATGACTGCACCGCAGTATGATGCGCTGCAGAAAAAGGCCATGGGAACGCTGAGATCTTCAATATCCAACTCCAGCAGACCCGCCCAGAGCCTGCTGCTCAAGGGGCTTGAAAGCAAAACCTACCATCAGGAAAAGCAGGCGGCCTTTGATCTGCTCAAAGAGCGCTATGATAAAGTGAAGGAAATCCTCAATGCCCACCGGAACGATGAAAATCTCCTTCCGCTTCCCTTCAACTCAGGGTATTTTATGTCATTCGCCTGCCGGGGTGATGCCGAAAAACTGCGGGTTTATCTTCTTGATGCATACGGCGTGGGGACCATTGCCATCGGCAGTGATTATCTCCGTATAGCCTTCTCCAGCGTTGATCTGGAACAGCTCGAAGAGCTGTACACATTAATTTATCAGGCTGCAGGAGAACTATGGAGCTGAACCTTACTCTAAAAATTTACATCACTGATGGACAGGGACGTAAGTTTATGGGTATCGGAATGCTGTGGCTGCTGGAGCATATCCAGCGCCACGGCTCAATTCTCAATGCAGCTAAGCAGATGCAGATATCATATTCGAAGGCCTATCATATGCTGTCAGTACTTGAGTCGGCCTTGGGTCGGCAGGTGGTAATTCGGGAAAAAGGGGGAAATTCCCGAAAAGGGACCCGGCTGACGCCTCTTGGAACACAGCTCATATCCAGGTATACTCATTTCCAAGACCAGGTGAAGTCTCAGGCTGAGCAGGCCTTTGCAGACTTTGTCGCAGATGTAAAGGAGCAGACTGACGCGTATGAATAATTCCTTTGATTTCCATGTACCGGTTTTAGGCGAGGCTAAGATCCAGTCTCCTATCAAAATGGCAACTGAACGGGGTGAAGCAACTGCCGCATATGTGAAGGATGATGATACCGTCCTCTTTGATATCGATGCGAAGAAGTCAGAGAAAGGCCTGGAGCTGATCTGTGATGATGTGCTGCAGGTTGCAGGACCCCGGGAGAAAATCTACTTTAATCCCTCCCATGTTCACGCAGCAATTGCTACCTGCGGAGGGCTGTGTCCCGGACTGAATAATGTAATCAGGGCAGTGGTGCGCTGTCTGTGGTTCAGCTACGGGGTGCGCCGCATTAGCGGCATTCAGTACGGGTATCAGGGGCTTCTGCCGGAAACCAAGTACTCCCCGATTCCCCTGGATCCAGATGTAGTGGATGACATCCAGGTAAAGGGCGGAACCATCCTCGGTTCAGCCCGGGGCGGAGGCGACCGAGTTGAGGAAATCGTAGATTCCCTTGAGCGGATGAATGTGAATGTGCTGTTCTCGGTGGGAGGGGACGGGACCCTGCGGGGAGCCGATGAAATCGGTGATGAAATAGCAAAGCGGAATCTCAAGATTTCGGTAATCGGCATCCCCAAAACGATCGACAATGACCTTTCCTTCATTCAAAGCTCCTTCGGGTTTGACTCGGCCGTGTCCATGGCTGTCCCGGCGGTCCGGGGAGCCCATGTGGAAGCCCACGACAGTATCAACGGCATTGGCCTGGTAAAGGTGATGGGCCGGGATGCCGGGTTTATATCCGCTCATACCGCACTGGCCATGAGTGATGTGAATTTCTGCCTGATCCCTGAGGACCCCTTCGATATGGAGGGCCCGAACGGGTTGCTGCAGCATCTGAAGACCCGGATCATCAGCAGAAACCATGCAGTGATTCTGGTGGCTGAGGGAGCCGGACAGAACCTTGGGGGCAGTACAGAAGAGCAGGATGCCTCCGGTAATATCCGGTATATGGACATCGGGATATTCCTTCGGGACCGCATCAAGGATTTCTTTACCAAGGAAGGCATTGAGGTAAATATGAAGTATATTGATCCCAGCTATATCATTCGAAGCGCACCGGCAAATCCGAATGATTCGATCTACTGTTCACGGCTGGGAGCTCATGCAGTTCATGCGGCTATGACTGGAAAGACCCAGACCTTGATCAGCCTGGTGAACAATAAATTTGTGCATATTCCGATCCGTGTGGCTGTTGCAGCCAAGAACAAGGTGAATACAGAGGGAAGCCTCTGGCGGGATGTGCTGGAGAATACCAGACAGCCGGTGAATATGAAAAATAAACAGAAATAAGAAAAATGTAATCGATACCACTTGATTTTTATCTGTGTTTTTTATTAATATATGTCCATACAGTTCCGGCAGCAAGGAGACAGGCTGTAAAAATAATGATGTAACTTTCGTATGTCTCCTGTTGTTTAGGATGTACAAAGATGAAGAAGACTTTTCTCATCGACCTCCTTTTGATGTACCCCTCAGGGTTTTAAACCTCCTTTTCCCTGAGGGGATTTATTTTGTCCGAACCTGAACTTTACTGCTTGAGGAACGTGAAAAAAGCATGAAGCGACTCATCAGCTCCGCTGTGGGGCGCCAGCAGCTGTTCGGTGAGTTTTTTCCCCAGCTGCACACCTTCCTGATCAAATGAGTTAATATTCCAGAGAAATCCCTGAAACATGATTTTGTTCTCAAAATGAGCAAGGAGCACTCCCAGAGCACGGGGGGTGAGCTGATCCCCGGCGATCAGACTTGAAGGCCTGCCTCCGGGAAACTGCTTGCTGGGGTCTTCATGGTCCTGTCCTCGGGTAAAGGCAGTGATCTGGGCTGCAAGGTTCGCCAGAAGTTTTTCCTGGCTGGTGGAGCCTCCTGAACTGATGTCGAAGGAGCGCTGGGAACTGGTGAATCCGATGAACTGCAGCGGGACCATGTCCGTGCCTTGGTGAAGCAGCTGATAAAAGGAGTGCTGCCCGTTGGTGCCGGGTTCTCCGAACACCACCGGGCCGGTGGGGTATGGTACCGGCTGACCGGAACGGTTTACCCGCTTTCCGCTGCTTTCCATGTCGAGCTGCTGCAGGTGAGCCGGAAACCGGCTGAGCGCCTGGGAATAGGGCAGAACCGCAGTAGCCGGACAGTTCAGTACATTCCTCAAGTATACCCCGATCAGGGCGTCAAGAAGGGACGGATTCTTCGTGATGTCGCAGTTCAGCGCGAGCCGGTCAGATTCATGGGCGCCTGCCAGCACATCCAGAAACAGTTCTGCTCCAAAGGCAAGGCTGAGGATCAGTCCGCCGACCGCACTCGTGGCGGAATACCGGCCGCCGATATAATCATCCATATAAAAGGAGGTGAGAAATGCCGATGATTTGGCCAGAGGGCTCGTCTCGCTGGTGACCGCAACCATATGCTCATCAGGCTTCAGACCGGGGACAGAGCAGCGTTCCATCCATGATCGGACCAGTTCCCGGTTCGCCAGGGTTTCCTGGGTGGTTCCGCTTTTTGTGACGATGATGAACAGGACCGTTTCAGGATTCACTGTCTCCAGCACTTCTGCGGCATCATCAGGATCGACATTGGAGATGAACTTTGCCCTCATAGCGGGCTTTCTTCCCTGGGATGACGCAAACCCCTTGAGTGCGATACTCAGGGCTCGAGGGCCGAGGTCGGAGCCGCCGATGCCGATCTGCACTACCGTGTCAAAGGGCCTGCCGGTGGAACCGCACAGCGCCCCGCTGTGAACTTTTTTGGAAAATTCATGGATGCGCTGCAGTTCCCGAATGTAGAACTCCCGTTTGTTCACCCCGTCGGCGGTCACATCGGCGCCGAGCTGTCCGCGGGTGAGGTGGTGGAGCACCATGCGAGATTCCCCGGTATTCATGACCGCTCCGCTGAGCAGTTCCTGATAGGAATCCACACAGTGCATTTCATCGGCGAGCTCCTGAAGTGCTTCCAGGTGCTTATCGGCCACCGGCATGGCTGCATACTGATACCGCATGCCCGATGCCATAGGCACCTGGCAGGCTTCTATTCGCTGAACCGAAAGCAGCTCGTTGACAGCTGCCCGGGGAATGGCCTGGAGTTTCTGAAAGGATGCTGCTTCATCTAAGTTTTTGAAGGGAATATTCATCACAGTACCTCCTGTCATATGGTACAGTAATGCAGATGATGCAGGGTCTGTCAATTGCAGGCTGAAAGAAGGGAATGTATCTTATGTATCTTAGGCATCTACTTCGGGAATCCGTTTCCGGAAACTTTCTATTAAGTCCTCCTTGGTCATCCCGTCGCGAAGGATGACGAATATGGTGTCGTCCCCGGCGACGGTGCCGAGGATTTCCGGGATTGCCAGAATGTCAAGGGCGAGGGCAACACTGTCAGCGTGTCCCTGCCGAGTCTTTATAACCCCGATGTTTCCGCTGAACTCGATGGATATGACACCGCGGCGGACATCCTGGATATAGCTTTTTTCAGATTCCGAAATCAGCTCTTTCTCAGGAAGGGCGTAGTAGTACCCTGACCAGCCGTCGGAAATTTTTCCGACCTTCAGCATTTTCAGATCCCGTGACAGCGTCGCCTGTGTTACCATATACCCTGCCCGGGAGAGATATTCCAGCAGCATTTCCTGGCTGTCTATCCGGTTGTTTTTTATCAGTTCCTTAATCTTGTTCAGTCTGCTTTGGCGTTCCCGCATGCGCTCCGCCCTCCGATGATGTGTATAATTATACTTACAGTGTTGTATAAACATACAATTATCGGCATGATAAAGCAAGAGTAGTTGAGGCAACTTAAAGAAGGATTATGTGAGGATCAGAACATGGACTGTATTTATGAGCAGGGCCGCACCCGGACCGAAGCGGGGATGCCGGCAGCGTACTATTATGCCGAAGTGCTTGACTCCACCATGGAGCCGGCATACCTGCTTGCACAGATCTCAGAAAATACCATATGTATCCTGAGAACGGGGCATCAGCGAGCCGGAAGAGGAAGAAAGCCGGGGAGAACATGGCAGGCGCTGCCGGGGGAGAACCTCCTGAGCACCTGGGCTGTGCCCAAGGCGCTGGCACCCCCGCCGCTGCATGCGGTTCCCCTCCGGGCGGGGCTTGCCGCCGCCCGGGCAGTTGAGCAGTGTGTGCCGGATGCGCCGGTGCGGCTGAAGTGGCCCAACGATGTCCTGATTTCAGGGAAAAAGGTCTGCGGGATTCTGTGTGAATCAAAGCAGACCCATGTGCTTATAGGAATCGGGCTGAATGTCAACCGGGCTGCCGAAGAAATTTCCGGGGGAAATTTCTTCCCGACCTCCCTTGCCGCAGAAGCAGGAAGGCGGTTTGAGGTTTCTCCGCTGCATCAAGCGATGACCCGGCTGCTGCTGGAGGAGATAACCGGCGAAAACTGGCGGGAGGA
>PWKH01000125.1 GCA_003559765.1 Spirochaetaceae bacterium | reverse complement strand
GTTCGGAATATCCTGAAAGGATCATATGGATAGATGTATTAAATTGTGCTTGACAGGAGGCACAACATATCAGGAGTGAGGTATGCTGAAGCGATGCGATTATCCCCACCGGGTATTCAGGTACTGTCCCGTCTGTTCCGCCTCATCATTCGGTCCGGCGGACGGGCAGCATGAGCCGGTGAAGCGGCTGCTGTGCGGCAGCTGCGGGTTTGAGTATTTCATCAATGCGGCTGCAAGCGTTATGGCGATCATAGAACGGGCGGACGGAGTTATCCTGCTTACCCGGAGGATGAAGGAGCCTGCAGCAGGTACGCTGGATCTGCCCGGGGGATTTGTAGATCCCGGGGAGCCGGCAGAGGCTGCCGTAGTGCGGGAGGTGCAGGAGGAATGCGGGCTGACGGTGCGTCCCGTCGGTCTTGCAGGCAGGACCTACTGCAACGAGTACCGGTACGGAGGGGTGATATACTATACCCTTGATCTGGTGTTCTTCTGCGAAGCAGTCTCCTGGGAGGGACTGCACGGCGGAGATCAAGAGGAGACGCAGACCGTGCTCATGCCGAGGAGCCTGATTACAGGTGAATCCTTCGGATTACCTTCAGTCAGGCAGGCGATATCAGATTATCTGGGTAATACGCTCAGGTGAGCCCCGAAGGACTCACCTGACGGCAATGCAGCTAGAATCGTTTTCGTTCCCGCGCCTCATTGACTTTAAGCGGACGGCCCATGAAGTCGCTGCCGTTGAGTGCTGAAATTGCAGCCTGGGCGGACTGTTCATCAGGCATCTCAACAAACCCAAATCCCTTCGATCGATTCGTCTCACGGTCAGCAATAACACGTGCAGAGGCTACCTCTCCGTACTGCCGAAAGAGCTCCTCAAGTTCTTTTTCCTGAGTGTTGTAACTCAAATTTCCAACGTAGATGTTCATAGAAAACAAACTCCAAAAAAATAAAATATTACGGATACGGAAACTAGAGCAGGCAGATGAGGACAAGGAATCCAACAAGCCGGCGCATACTATTCTCCAATCCTTAATCTCTACGGTAATACGGTTTGCTCCATTTAGCAAGTGATTTTTTCAATATGGTCTTTCACAGACTGCGTTTAATCAGCTGTTACCGAGTAACGGTGAATATCTCTGATGCTGAACCTGCCTGAAGGATCCTCCCGCGGGGGTCGGTCATCAGGACCAGCACCGTCAGCTGTCTCAATCCGGTACGGCTGGGAGCTCGGTAGGTGAATACCGGCTCACCGGTTGTGACGGCTTCCTTTCCGCTGAAATTCCAGAGGAACAGATATTCCGCCGAGTCATGCAGCCCGGGAGTGATATGAAGTGAAAGACGCATGGTCTGTCCTGAAGGAATTTCGGGCATCAGTCCGGTAATCTCAACCGACAGGGGCTGATGTGAGGCTTCACTGGCAAACCTGCCGGCTCCCGTTTCGTCGAAGGTAAGGGTCACCGCACTCCCTTCATTCCCCAGCACCCGCACCGGGGTAACACCGCTCCACTGGGGATTTCCCGCTTCATCGAGAAGCGCCGCTCTCAGCAGATAGTGCCCGGCAAACAGCCGTGCGCGCAGCCTCCCGGGAACATCCGGGATCAGTTCCGTAATCCGCTGTCCGGGAATATGCTGCACCGCCGCAGCTGCTTCCAGTCCAGGACGGACCGGCCCCCGGATGATCAGTTCCAGTTCTCCGGGGGAAGTATCGGGCATCAGCAGCAGAACCGCCTCAGCGGCCGCATCCGGGTGAACCGTCACCTCCCTCCGGGCGAATGCAGTCACCGCACCGCGGGAATTCCTGCTTTCAGCAGTGATATCCCAGGTTCCGGGAGGCAGGCGGTCGATGTGCAGGGGCGTACCGTCAAAAGCCGCATACCGGGTGAAAAAGAAGTCCCGGGGACCTGAACCGGTGATGAGGGTGTCATCGAATTCCCGGGGATCAAAATAGGCCCCGGGAAACACCCGGAGGATGAGCGATCCGGGTGCATCAGGTCTGCGGTCAGGCTCCGGGAGATGGCTGCAGCCGGCTGCCGGCAGTGCCAGGATCATCATCAGGAAAAGATATTTCATTATGCGCCCCCTTTGACGGTACCATACCCGTGAAGGCGGGGGCATGCCAGGACCGTCGAGGCGGAGTTATCCTCCGGTCTCCTCCTTTCCGGGAAGCACCAGGTTCTTCATCTCCTCGGTTGTGCGGAAGGGATAACCGGGGTAATCGAATACGGGAATTCGGGTTTCAATATATCCGAGGGAATACCCCCAGATGGTCTGGTATTCCTGGAGGTTCTCTCCCACCTGCTGCAGCTGTTCAAGGTAGCGGTGCAGGGACTTGGACTCGATGATGATCACCTGCTGTGCATGGTCGACGATCGGGCTGTGGGGCCTGCTGTGGTCCTGCTCGAATGCGAGGATTCTGCGTCCGTCCGGGGTGATGCCGATGGTCCTGAAGGTATTGCTCTTGCCTACGCCGGGGAGGTTGATGGTGTTGCGGTCGGTGGCGAGGAAGGGTGCGTTGATTCCCTCCCGGACGGCATTGACCTGGGGCACCATGGTTTCGGCATCCTTGAAGAACTTGCGGATGTCGCTGTAGTACTTCGGATCCACCCTGCCGATCGATTTCTCCTCGACCTGTTCCTGAATCGATCGGGCGTTGACAGAAAAGAGCTCGGAGTTTTCCTGATACCCCTTGACGGTAAAGGTATAATAGGGCAGCACACCGATATCGTTGAGCACCTTCCTCAGTTTCGCCGTATGCCCTCGCAGTGATCCCGGCACAATGAACACCTGCTGGTTGGTGACGGTCCATCCGGCGGCAATCAGCTTCCGCACCGCTTCAGCAGCCTCCGGGGTGACTTCCATGGCTGCGGAAAAATGCGCCTGGATGACGAACTGCTTAATGCCGATCTCGGAGGCCTTCTGCTTGAATTCCTTGAGGACCGCCGTCCGTTCATCGCTGATGCGCTGGGGAAGGTAGATGGGTATCTTCGTGCCCAGCCGCACCCTAACAATCTCGGCATACTTTTCACCGTCCGGCCGGGTCTCGTTGGCCTGTCGTTTCCGTTTGGCCATCTCATAGACTGCATCAAGAATCGTCTGCAGCGAGGCCACGGAGCTCATCATCGCATCGCCGCCGGTTATCAGGATGTCCTGGAGCTGGGGATCATGCTCAAAGTAGGCCATCAGATTGGCAAGCTCCTCCTTCCATCCCTTGGCCGGTTTGAGGTTGTCAAGATCAAAGTTGAACCGTCCGTTCTGAAAATCATACATCCGCTGGCAGTAGGCGCACAGACCGCCGCAGGCCCTGCCCATGGTGGAGGGGATGAATATGGCAACATTCGGGTAGCGCCGATGGACGCTGTTGGACGGCAGCACCCAGCCTGCGGCGTTGGGCTTGCCCGGCTCCACGGTATCCTCCTTTTCCCATGCCCTGATCTGCCCGAACTCCTCCACCAGCTGACCGCTGTAGAGGACGTACTGCCTGATGGCGGCGTCAGCCTGCTCAAACCCCTGCGGGGGATTCGGCAGCAGCAGGGAGAGAAAAAAGGGGGTTACGAATATGGGAATACCCTTTGCTTCGGCCTGCTTCATGACGGCAACGGTCTCATCATCCAGGGAGTGATCCAGCATGATCTGCAGGTCGTCGGTTGTCCTGACGGCACGGCTCAGATGGAACTGATCATCCTCCCACCACTGCTCAAGGGTCTTCAGCTGCTCTTCGATGCCCATGGAGGCTGAAAGCTGGTATTCTGACCGGGGGGATTCCAGAATCCGCTGCCGCAGCAGTTCTATGATCCGCTGCTTATTCTGTCTGCGCAGCTTCACGATTTCCGGATCCAGACCCGAGGGATGCCGGTCCATCCAGACGGTTACGGTATCCTTCTTCGGGATCCTGCGCTTTTCTTCTCCCCGCAGCTGTCTCATGAGATGGAGCATATCCTCGTAGAAATCCAGATTTCCCTCATGGATGTTTTCCCGGAAGGATTTTCTGAGGATATCGAAGGGTCGGGAGGTCACCATTCGTCCCTGCAGATTGGAATCTTCAAACTCCTGTCCCTCATGGTCAAGGTAGTCCAGAATGCGGATGATTGCCTGATCCTTCCAGGAAAGCTTGTAGAAGGGTTTCTCGCCCTGTTCCGCCCGTATGTAGTATTGATAAGCCTGGGGATGCTCCCGCAGGGTATTCATCACAGTCTCTCTGTATTCTGCAGCGAACTGCTCGGTACTGCCGGCTTCGGTGAGCGCTTCATGCAGATTCGGGTTCTCCTCGGCAATCTGCCGGACAGTCTCCTGGATCGCACGGTCATCATGTTCAATCATACACATCCCTTTTTTTTTATGATATGCTGAGACAGCGAAGAATACTGCCGGTCCGGTAACCATGGACCCTCACAGTATGTATAATATAAAGTGAGGCAGACCGCCAGGTCAATGAATACCCGGTCTGAAATACTTTCAGAAGGAAAAGAAAAGAGATGCGGCATGAATAAACAGGAAGCACCGGTCATTTACGATGAAAGCAAGGTAAAAACCCTCAGCTCCCTTGAGCATATCAGGCTTCGTACCGGCATGTACATCGGGAGACTCGGGGACGGAAGCAATGTGGATGACGGCATCTACATTCTCCTCAAAGAAGTGATTGACAACAGCATTGATGAATTCATCATGGGCTACGGAAAAGAAATCTGTATTTCCATCCAGGAGAGCAAGGTAAGCGTCCGGGACTTCGGCCGGGGGATACCCCTGGGCAAGGTAGTGGACTGCGTATCGGTCATCAACACCGGAGCGAAATACAACGATGAAGTATTCCAGTTTTCCGTCGGGCTCAACGGAGTGGGAACCAAGGCAGTCAATGCCCTCTCGGAATACTTCCGGGTTGTCTCCTACCGGGAGGGGAAATACTTCGAGGCGGTGTTCCGCAGGGGGCAGCTGCAGAAGAAGAAACAGGGCAAGGCGGAAGGCGAGGCCGACGGGACCCTGGTGGAATTCATTCCGGATCCCGAAATCTTCGGGGAATTCCAGTTTGATGACGAATATGTCGACCAGCGCATCTGGAACTATGCCTATCTCAATTCCGGTCTCACACTGGTGTACAACCGCAGACGTTTCGTCTCAAAGAACGGTCTCTACGATCTGCTGGCAAATGACGTGGGGTCGGACAATCTGTATGACATCATCAGCTGGAAAACCGGTCAGCTGGAGTTTTCCCTGACCCATACCACCAACTACGGGGAGACCTACTACTCCTACGTAAACGGTCAGTATACCAGTGACGGGGGGACGCATCTCAGCGCGTTTCGGGAGGGGATTCTGAAGGGGGTCAATGAGTATTTCAAGAAGAACTATGCCGGCGCGGATGTCCGGGAAGGGATTGTCGGCGCCGTCTCAGTGAAGCTGATGAACCCGGTCTTCGAAAGCCAGACCAAGAACAAACTCGGCAACACCGATATCAGGGGGTGGCTGGTCCAGGAGGTGAAGGAGGGGGTCCTCGACTACCTGCTGAAGCATCGGAAGGCTGCCGACAGGCTCGCCGAGAAGATCGTTCATAACGAGAAGCTCCGCAGGGAGCTCAACGATGTGAAGAAGGGAGCCCGGGAGGCGGCAAAACGGATCTCCCTGAAGATTCCCAATCTGAAGGACTGCAAGTACCATCTCGGGGACTCCTCTCCCAAAGCTGAGGAGACCATGATCTTTCTGACCGAAGGGCAGTCCGCATCCGGCTCCATGGTTTCCTCCCGGAATGTCTACACCCAGGCGATATTCAGTCTCCGGGGAAAGGTGCTCAACGTCTTCGGAAAGAAGCGGACCGAGATCTATAAGAACGAAGAGCTCTATAACATGATGATGGCCCTGGGCATAGAGAACGGGATCGAGGGGCTGCGCTACAACAAGGTGATTATTGCCACTGATGCCGATTACGACGGGTTTCATATCAGGAACCTTCTGATGACCTTCTTTCTCAACTATTTCGAGGAGCTGGTGGTCAGCGGACATATCTACATCCTGGAAACTCCGCTGTTCAGGGTGCGCAACCGCAGGGAGACTGTCTACTGCTATACCCCGGCGGAGCGGGAGGCCGCTGCGGCGCGGCTCAGGTCGCCGGAGGTGACCCGGTTCAAAGGACTCGGAGAGATCTCCCCCAAGGAGTTCGGCCAGTTCATCGGGAAGGACATCAGGCTGGTTCCGGTGAATCTGAAGTCGATTAAGGATGTGCGCACCTCCCTTGAATTCTATATGGGGAAGAACACCCCGACGAGAAAAGAGTTTATCATGGAGAATTTGATATAATGTCCTTTGT
>PWKH01000177.1 GCA_003559765.1 Spirochaetaceae bacterium | reverse complement strand
TACCCACCATATATCCTCCGTATTATGAAATTACTTACCATTATGTGGAAGCATACAAACTGCGCCAGTATAAAATTACATCCCAGATCTGTCAATGTACCCAGATACTCCTGCTGATCCATAATCCGCATAGGTCTGGATGGGGCGCATGAAATCGGCTTGCTGATGCTGATTCCTGTGATGAGATACAGCGAAGGGAAAATATACAGGAACACGCCTGACAGGATGTGTGCATAGGCAGATACTCTTGCATCCGCACAGAGGCGGGGAAACAGCATATCTATGACAAGAGCAGTTCGTCGTTGTCAATATCCTGATGCCTGGTGCGAAGCGTCTGTTCATAGCAGATGAGAGCATACGTTCCTAACGGTGAATGTCAACAGACAGCGGCTAGTCATCATGGAGCATATTGGAAGCAAACTGGGGTTCACTGGTTACGTTGATGCCGAGTTTGCGCAGCCCCGCCTCGTTCCCCGGCGAGGGGAGATGGGTCAGGTGCACTTCCGTCTCGGAGAGCTGATGCAGCTGCTCCTGTGCTGCCTCTGCCGATGGATTAGATGCGGCAGACATGGCCAGGGCTATGGGCACCTCATCGGCATCAAGGCTGATGCGCCTGCCCTGAAGCACATCCCGCTTGAGATGCTGGATTGAATCCGTCACATTCTTCGAAATGAAATCGATTGCCCGGGGAATGCCGGCCAGATGCTTCGCTGGGTTGAGCACCAGTGCCGATAATGCATGGAGTATCTCAGAATTTGTGCCGGTGATGATCGTCCCGTCCTTCAGCTCCATACCTGCGGCACAGAGGATACCGTCCTTCCCCTTCCCCCGGGCCTTCGCCTCCTTGCGAGCTTCCCGAAAGGCAGTCACCATGCTCCGGTCAGCGGGCTGCAGTTCAAGCTCGTCCATCAGCAGTTTGATGCAATGAAAGGTGTCCTTGCTGCCGATTCCCATGACATATTCGCAGGATGCCAGGTAAACCGGCGGATGATCTCCTGCTTCGCTGCTTCCCTGACGATATGGTCATCAATGATGCCGCCACCGCAGCGGTTTACTCCCATGTCTGGGGGTGACTGGTAGAACAAGCTCTTACCGGTTTTTCTATGATGCGCTTGAGCAGCGGGAAGGCGTCGAGGTCATAATTGCAGTTAACCGAGCGCTTCTGGTAGGCATCAAGATGAAGATGGTCGATCTGGTTCATATCTCCCAAGTCGGCAGTCGCCGCCTCATAGGCAATGTTAACCGGATGCTTCAGCGGCAGGTTCAAGATGGGAAAAGTCTCGAATTTCGCATATCCCGAATGCTTGCCCCGCCGGTGATCATGGTGAAGCTGAGAGAGGCAGGTGGCGAGCTTTCCGCTGCCGGGTCCCGGGCCGGTGACTACGACAATGGGCCGGGATGTTTTGATATACTGATGCTCCCCGTATCCCTCGGGACTGACGATCAAGTCGATGTCGGCAGGATATCCCTTGGCTGCCCCGGTGGACATGGGTTGTTATCTCCTGCGGGCCAGCAGGTTCATGAACTGATGTGCCGCAGGCTGTCCGTCATACCGGGTGAAAACCACGGCTGCCACCTGCAGTTTACAGAAGCAGAAGCCGTCAACCATTTTCAGGGCATCTGTATCATGGTGTTGCCGAAGTCACCGCGCATCTTCTTACGTTCAATATCTCCGGCGTGGGTGCAGATGACCACGTCGATCAGGTCCTTGACATGCTGGAACATCTGCATCTTGCCGTCGGAATCAAATCCTGGCGGCATGATAGTCATACAGCAGCTTTCCGCCGCATTCAAGACAGAGGGTTCCGTCGAAGCGGTTCATGCGCTGCTCGATGACCTCCGTCAGCACCTCCAGATAGCGTCCGTTGTCGAACCCGGGAAAGCCTGTCCGTCCATATCCGCTGAGAGCAATCAGAACCGCTTGGCCTGTCAATTCCCCCGGGGCATGCGCTGCGGAAACAGTCGATGTCGGCGTAATCCGGAGCAGGACGCTCCGGTGCTGGGGAATGTAGTGTTTCCCCGGTCGGCAATCATGCCTGGGATGTCATCAGTTTTCAGGTGATAAAGGGTAGACAGCTGCTTTTGCCGCAGGGTACACTTCTTGCCCATGGTCCGTTTGCAAAGGGACCTGCAGAAGAGAACCGCAGCCTTCCTCGTAGAGCTGCACAGGCCGGGACAGAGGGTACGGTCTGTGCAGTTCAGGCCGTCTCAGTGCAGGCAGCATCGAAGAAGAGCTCACAGGAGGTATTATGAATTCGCAACCAGTAATCCTGATTACAGGAGCAGGACGGGGCATCGGACGGGCTACGGCGCTTGCCCTTGCAGCACAGGGATATCATGTTGCTGTTAACTATGTGGGCAACCGGGAGGCTGCCGAGGATACCGCCCGATGCTGCCGCGAGGCATCGGCGGAAAGCGGCGGAGAGGCGATAACAATCCAGGGGGACGTGGGCGATGCTAAGCATCGGGAAGGCATGATGAGGGCTGTGCTTGATCATTTCGGAAGAATTGACGGGCTGGTCAATAACGCCGGAATCGCACCGAAGCAGCGCGCCGATATTCTTGACGCTTCCGAAGAATCCTTTGAACAGCTTATGCGTGTCAACCTGCAGGGGCCGTATTTTCTGACTCAGCGCATTGCCCGCTGGTGGATCCGGGAGCAGCCCGAAAGCAGGCTGCCCAACGGGTTTACAGTTATATTCATCACATCGATCTCCTCTGACATGGCCTCGGTCAATCGGGGGGAATACTGCGTATCAAAGGCGGGACTCTCAATGGCTGCATCCCTTTGGGCGGTTCGGCTGGCGCAGCTGGGCATTCTGGTCTATGAAATTCGGCCGGGTATTGTTGCAACCGATATGACGGCCAAGGTGAAGGAAAAGTATGACGCCTTGATACAAGACGGACTCATCCCGCAGCACCGATGGGGAAAGCCGGAAGATACCGGGAAGGCAGTGGCATCACTGATGCGCGGTGACTTCCCCTATTCACCGGGTTCAGTCATATATACAGACGGGGCGCTGCATATTCCCAGACTTTGAAAGCAGCCTTCTGATCACCCCTGACTTTTATCACGGTAGTGGCGAAGATAGCAAAGCTGGTTCTCCATGCCTTCATCGATATGCCGGTGCAAAACTGCTTCCGCCCGGCTGCGGTCACAGGAACACACAGCCTCCAGGAGGTCAAGATGCCTGCCCTGGTATCGTGCTTCAGGGCTGTTCCACATAGCCCGGGTGTTCATGTAGAAGAGGCTGATTAAAGTAATTCTGCTGAAGGTGCTGCTCAGCAGGGGAGAGCCCGCTGCGTCCACAAGCATCTGGTGCAGCCTGAAATGAATTACGGCAAAATCGGAAGGGCTTCCTTCAGCATCCGTATCGATGGCATCACACTGCCGGGCGGTTTCCAGCAGCGGTCCAGTCACGCTTTCGTGCTCCAGCGTCCCCTGCTCGATTGCCCGCAGCACAGCCGCCGTCTCAAGGACTTTTCTCAGGTAGAAACGGTCTGCCAGGGTCTCCTCGGTGTCCAGGGGGATGCGGAAACCCCACTTGGCGATATATTCCAGCAGGCCGTCCTGTTCAAGCCGCTTGCATGCTGCCCGGGTAGTAACAATATTGGATCCAGCCAGTTCTGCAAGCTTCCGCTGGGACAGGAAGGCATTCATCGGCAGTTTCCCCTTGAGAATATGCTCCTTGAGCAGCTGATATGCTGCAGACTCCTTTGTCTGGGGTGTGTCCATCGAATTCCTCCCGCAAGTTCGTTGACATTTGTATAAACTGATTATATAATTTTAACTGTTTAAACGCAAGAGAAATCACTTATACCAGGAAAAAGGAACCAGTATGAAGCAAAAAATTGTCAGTATGGAAGAGGCCGCTGCATGCATACAGGATGAGTCCGTACTTACCGTGAGCTCCTCCAGTGCCCTCGGATGTCCGGATGCACTGCTCAGAGCAATCGGCGAGCGGTTTATGCGGGAGGGCCGTCCCAGGAATATCACCGCCTTGCACCCGATAGCCGCGGGAGATATGTACGGTGTTGACGGAATGGACCATATAGCACAGGAGGGACTGCTCAAGCGGGTGATCGCCGGCTCCTATCCCTCGGGGCCCTCTGCTATGGAGTCACCCAGAATCTGGAAGATGATTCATGAGAACACCGTATCAGCCTACAATGTGCCCAGCGGAATCATGTTTGATATGCACCGCGAGGCGGCGGCAAAACGTGCGGGACTGCTGACCAAAGTGGGGATAGGCACTTTTGCTGATCCGAGGCAGCAGGGCTGCAGAATGAATGCGGCAGCAGCACAGGAGATTGTCCGGCTTGTTGAATTTAACGGCGAAAAGTGGCTCCATTTTCCGAACATCTATCCTCATGCAGCTGTCATTAGGGGGACTACTGCAGATGAGCGGGGGAATATCTCCATGGAACATGAAGGGGCGTACCTCGGAGCGCTTGACCAGGCATTGGCAGCCCGCAACAGCGGCGGAATCGTGATTGCTCAGGTGAAACGGGTATGCGCAGCTTTCTCCCTCCCGGCGCAGCAGGTACGGATCCCGTCGGCGCTGGTGGACTATGTCGTGGTGGACCCTGAGCAGCAGCAGACGACCCAGACGTCCTACGATCCGGCGATCAGCGGAGAGCTGCGGACTCCTGAAATCAGAAAGGGGCCTTCGGCGGCTTCAGCACAGCAGGTGATTGCGCGCCGCGCCTCCCGGGAGCTTCACGACGGCATGGTAGTGAACCTCGGATTCGGTATATCTGCTCTGGTGCCGCAGGTGATGCAGGAGCAGGGACGGCACCATGCGGTGACCTGGGCGATAGAGCAAGGGGCGGTCGGGGGAATGCCCCTGACCGGGTTTGCCTTCGGGTGTGCGGTGAATGCTGAGGCGATTCTCCCGTCGCCGTACCAGTTTACCTTCTTTCAGGGAGGGGGCATTGACGCGGCACTGCTGTCGTTCATGCAGGTCGGAGAAGACGGCAGCGTAAATGTTTCAAAACTGCAGGCGAAGCCCCATGTCACTGCAGGGTGCGGAGGGTTTGTTGATATCGTGCATTCGGTCGGCCGGATCGTGTTCTGCGGCACATTTACTGCGGGAGGGCTGAAGACGCACATAGCCGACGGAACTGTACAGATACTCAAGGAGGGCAAGGCGAAGAAGTTCACCCAAGGCATAGAGCATATCACCTTCAGCGGTTCCGAGGGAATCCGGAAGGGGCAGCATGTCATCTATGTCACTGAACGCTGCGTGATACAGCTGCTGCCGGAGGGACTTACGGTAACAGAAATTGCCCCGGGAGTTGACCTTGAGCGTGAAGTGCTTGCACAAAGCGAAGTGCCCCTTCTCGTCTCTCAGGAGCTCAGGGTGATGGATGAAAGCCTGTTCACCAACGGGGAGGCAGGCCAATGAGCAAAAAAGAGGTGCTCTATGAGAAAACCGGCTCCGTCGCCCGGCTTGTGCTCAACCGGCCGGCAAAGCTCAATGCCCTGAATCCGGACATGCTCGATATGCTGGAAGCCGGATGCCGAAAGATCGCAGAAGACAGCACCATCCGTGCGGTGCTGATCAGCGGGAAAGGAGAAAAGGCCTTCTGCGCCGGCGCCGACATCAGCGCTTGGGCGCAGCTGGATCACCTGGCTATGTGGCGCCGGTGGATCCGCAGGGGACATGAGGTGTTCGGGAGCATTGAACAGCTTCCGGTGCCGGTGATTGCCCTGGTGGACGGGATAGCCTTCGGCGGCGGTCTGGAGCTTGCACTGTCTGCGGATGTGCTCATCTGTTCAGCTTCATCCCGGTTTGCGTTTCCCGAGACCGCTATAGCCGCAGTGCCGGGATGGGGCGGAACCTTCCGTCTGGCCGAACGTATCGGTCAGGCCAGGGCGCGGCAGATGCTGTTCACCGGTGAGCAGATTCACGCGGAAACAGCAGTTTCCTGGGGGCTGGTGAATGAAGTCCATGAGGGTCCGGCTCTGCAGAAGCGCTCCGACGAACTTGCGCAACGGATCTGTGCAAACGCACCGGTGGCAGTATCCTGCACCAAGCAGCTGATGAGGCTTTATCAGCTGTCCCGGGACCGTCTCGGCTCAATGGAGTCGGTGGCCGGAGGATTTGCCGCATCCACATCAGATGCGCAGGAAGGGCTGGAAGCTTATTTTGCAAAGCGCAAGCCGGAATACAGCGGAAAATAACGGAGAAGACAGTGAAACATATTCGGTGGGGAATTATCGGATGCGGAGACGTCACTGAGGTGAAAAGCGGTCCCGGATTTCAGAAAGCCCAGGGATCGAAGCTGAAGGCGGTGATGCGCAGGAACGGGAGGCTTGCCGCTGATTATGCAGCCCGTCACCAGGTGGAGACGTGGTATGATGATGCCGACCGGCTGATTCATGACTGCAGCGTGGATGCAGTCTATGTTGCCACACCGCCGGCGTTCCACAGGGAATATGCCCTGAAGATTGCCGAAGCGGGAAAGCCGGCCTATATCGAGAAACCCCTTGGAGTGAACTACCCGGAAACCCTGGAGATAGTAGAGGCGTTTAAATCCAGGGGAATCCCCCTGTATTCGGCATATTACCGCAGGGCGCATCCGAAGTTCCTTGCGGTGCAGAAGCTAATTGCTTCCGGAGCGCTTGGGGAGATCAGGGCAGTGCGCATCAGTTTTTTCCGCCCTGCAGACATATCCAATGACTCGCCGCTGCCCTGGCGGGTGCAGCCGGAGATTGCCGGGGGCGGGTACTTCATGGACCTGGGATCTCATGCCCTGGACCTTATGGACTTTCTCTTCGGGCCGATTGTCCGGGCCGCCGGGCATTCGGCGAACCAGGGCGGCCGCTACCCTGCTGAGGACATTGTTGCCGGAAGCTGGTGCAGCGCTTCGGGGGTGCATGGGACAGGTCTCTGGTGCTTCAGCTCCGATGCAAAACAGGACGAAGTCCTGGTGATCGGGTCCCGGGGCAGCGCGCTGTTTTCTTTGTTTGCATTCGAACCTGTTACAGTGCGGACAGAAGGCGGGCGCACCGAAACGATTGCCTCTGAAGTTCCAGACCATGCGCAGCAGCCGTTGATACAGACGGTGGTTGATGATCTCATCACAAAAGACGGCTGCTGCCCGAGCACCGGCGAGAGCGCCCTGAGGACTGCCTGGGTACTTGATGTGCTGCTCGGCCGGCTTGACGCTTGCCCTCCTCGCTGACGCAGCGCTTCCGCCCAAGATCTTTCGGTAAAAAATCATTTTTCTTGCGCTTCAGCCCCTTGACTTTTGGCATTTCTGATTTACTATATTTGCATGAAACAAAAATATTGTTTCATGCAATAAAATGTAATCAGGAGGCTTTATGCCGGCTGACACCCATGAATCCCTGTATGAGCAGCTGTTCTCACCGGGAACCATAGGAACCAAGAAGACCGTTAACCGGTTTACCGCACAGCCGATGGAGGCAAATGACGGGGAGCTCGACGGTTCTGTTTCACAGAGAGCCCTGGACCGGTATGCGAAACTTGCCCAGGGCAGATGGGGAATAACCGTGGTAGAGGCTGTCTCAATAACGGAAGATTCCCGGGCGAGGGTGAACGGCCTGGTCATCAGCAGGAAGAATCTCGACAGTTTCCGGAGGCTGGTTGACACCTTCCGGGCATACCACCCTGAGGGTATCCTGCTGTTCCAGATTACTCATGCCGGAAGGAAGGCAGGACCCACATCCCGGAAAGCGGGAATGTATGAAGACGGCAGCGGGGATGTTCATATCCTCAGTGACGCTGAAGTGGAGGAGGTGCGCCAGGGGTTCCTTGATGCAGCGGACCTTGCCTGGGAAGCTGGTGCTGACGGAATAGATTTCAAGATCTGTCACGGCTACCTGGGCAGTGAAATGCTTCGGCCGGCAAACCTGAGAGACGGAAAGTGGGGCGGCTCCTTTGAAAACCGCACCCTGTTTCTGTTCTCCTCCATCCGTGAACTGAAAAAAAAGTATGCGAGAAGCGGCTTTATTGTGGGTTCACGGGTATCCATGTTTGAGGGCATCCGGGGCGGATGCGGCACAGCAGACGGTGGTTCGCTCATTGAAGATCTCACAGAGATGAAGCAGATTATCTCCGGCATGGCGCAGGCGGGGGCCGACTACATCAATGTTTCAGCGGGCATCCCCGGGGTAACTTCGGAGATCACCCGGCCGACGAATCAATCCCGGTGGTTTTTTCTCCATCATTTCAGGTACTGCCGGGAAGCGAGGGAAGCGGCAGGTAACGCTGCGCTGATCGGTTCGGCATATACGATCCTCAAGGAGCAGGCATGCTCCCTTGCCGAGGAAAACCTCACAAAAGGGCTCGCGGATTTTATCGGCTTCGGCCGCCAGGTCTTTGCCGACCCCCTGTATCCTGAGAAAGTGAGAACCGGAAGGCAGCCGGACTACTGCATATCCTGCTCCGGGTGCACGAGACTGATGATACGCCAAGTCAATGACGGGTGCATGGTCTATGACCCGTACTACAAACAGCTGGCCAAAGAGACCTTCGGACGGTGAGGTATGACACGAAAAAAACGGGTCACCCTCAATGATGTAGCCCGGGAGTGCGGCCTTTCTCCCAGCACTGTCTCAAGAGTACTCAACGGATCCATACTAGTCGGCGATGAACGCCGGAAACTGATTCTTGAAACCGCCCGTAGGCTCCAGTACCAGAAACGCACCATCAGGAAACAGGAAAGCCGGGCTATCCTGAACATCAAGCTGTTTCTGCCGGTTACGCGGGATGCGTTTGTGCACATGTTCTATGATGTTGCAGAACTCGTTGAGGGAATGCACGAAGGGTGCGGTGAAGTAAAGGTGAATATTATCGTCAAGCTGAACCAGGAGGAGTCCGAAGCCTTTGCCAACAAGAAGCTCGGCGATATTGACGGATGCGTATTCGCCTTCACTGACCCGGACGAGAAACTGCTCAAGCAGATTGACCAGCGGAATATCCCGGTGCTGCTGATCAACCGGAAACTGCCCCGATATAATTACGTAAAATATGACGATGAGGCATGCATGACCGCCCTGCTGGAAAAAATCATTGCCAAGCGGGGAAAGGTCAGGGGAGAACTGGTGAGACCCTGCTTCATCGGGTTCCCGCCGGTTGCCTCCATTAACCGGGAACGGAAGAAGGGTGTCGTCAGCGGCTGTGAGCGCTACGGAATCTCCTTTCGTCCTGACAGGGATGTGTTTGAGTTTGATGCGGTCAAGGATATACCCCATGATTTCATGCATACCCTCCACAAAAGGGGATATAACGCGGTGATCTGCTTTAACGACATGGTGGCTTTATCGGTATATCAGGCGGCGCAGACCGGCGGGTTTTCCTTCCCGGATGATTTTTCCCTGACGGGATTTGATGATTCACCCGTCCAGGAGTTTCTTCCCCAGCGGATCAATACCATCCGGTTTAACGTAGCACATCTCGGCATGGAAGCGGGAAAGTGGTTAAAAAACCGGATCATCCGGCGGGACGAGCGGCTCATGCAGCACAATCTGGTCGGGGAATATGTTGACGGAGATACCATATGAGCACGTTCAGGACTGAATCTCGGCACACCCTTGACATCTCAGGAATCAGTCTGCCGGTGCACCGGTACCATACCCTGGTAATAGGAAGCGGCACTGCTTCACTGAAAGCAGCAGACCGACTGCACCAGTACGGCATCCGGGATATCGCTGTAGTTACCGAAGGCATCTGCAGGGGCACTTCCTACAATACCGGGTCCGACAAGCAGACCTATTTCCGGCTTTCAACCGGCAGCCCCGAGGAGGACTCCCCCTATCTTATGGCCGAGGATCTGTTTTCCGGAGGTTCCATGCACGGGGATCATGCACTGATTGAATCGGTGGGTTCCACCGAGGCATTCCATTACCTCGCGTCGATCGGCGTTCCCTTTCCGAAGAACCGCTACGGAGCGTATGTCGGATACAAAACTGACCATGACAGCCGTGATCGGGGCAGTTCCATCGGTCCCTATACTTCGAAGAAGATGGTGGAGGTGCTGTTTGACCAGGTGAGAACTCGCGGAATCTCCATATTCGACCGCTGTGAAGTAGTGGCGCTGCTGAAACACAGCCGGGGTATTGCAGGCGCCCTCGCAGTCGACACCGCCAGGCTGGAAGAAGCAGACTACGGACTGACGGTCTTTATGGCCGATGCCGTTATCTTCGGCCCCGGAGGTCCGGGAGGACTCTACCGGGATTCGGTATACCCCGCAGGACACAGCGGCGCAGTCGGTCTGGCCTTGGCACTCGGGGCTGAAGCAAGCAATCTGCAGGAGTCGCAGTTCGGCCTTGCGTCAATACAGTTCCGGTGGAATGTTTCGGGGAGTTATCAGCAGGTGATCCCGCGCTACATCAGCACCGACAATGACGGCAATGACCGGCGGGAGTTTCTCAATCCCTTTTTCCCGGACACCCGGACCCTCTGCAGGGCCATATTCCTCAAGGGATATCAGTGGCCCTTCGACGTGAAAAAAATCACTTCCTACGGTTCCTCGCTGATCGACATCCTGGTTTACCGCGAACGCAGTTATCTCGGCCGGCGGGTGTTTCTTGACTACCGGAACAATCCTTCCCCGATCGGCGGACAAGAAGAGTTTTCCCTTGATATGCTTCCTGGGGAAGCGCGCAGCTATCTGGAAAAGTCCGGTGCGACCGCCGCAACTCCCCTGGAGCGGCTGCTGGCAATGAACCCAGAGTCCGTTGAGCTCTACCGTTCTCATAACATTGATCTGGAAACCCAGCCGTTGGAGATAGCTGTTTCAGCACAGCACAACAACGGCGGACTGTCAGTAGACCTGTGGTGGGAGTCGGTATCCGTTCCGCGGCTGTTTCCGGTAGGAGAGGCCGCAGGCACTCATGGGGTGTCGCGTCCGGGCGGATCGGCCCTCAATGCCGGTCAGGTAGGAGCTGCCCGGGCAGCGGAGAAAATCTCCGGCTGCTACGGGAACTATGAGCTGACTTGGGAGGAGTTTGAGCCTGCAGCCAGAAAGGAAGCGCTGGCATGCATGGACCTCATCAGAAAAAGTCTCCGGGAGGAATGCAGGGATGATGAGGAGGGCATTGACCTGACGCAGTACCGGAAGGCATTTGCCGCAAGGATGAGCGACTCCTGCGGGGCGATGAGGAAAGCTGAGACAGTGGAGAAGGCAGCTGAACAGGCTTTTGAACAGTTCAGCCGGTTTGACCGGTTGAGCATTCCTTCACGCTCCCTCATTCCGAAACTGCTGCAGAGCAGACACCTGGTTTTTTCCCACTGGGTGTATATATCAGCTCTTGCGGCGTACCTGGGATACGGCGGGGGAAGCAGGGGGTCCTCCCTGGTGCTGCATGAACAGGGAAGACTGATACACCCTATGCTTGAGCAGGAGTGGTGCTACACCCTCGAGAAGACGGAACTTCAGAAATACATACTCACGTCACGTTATGCAGACGGAGCATGTGTGCATGAACTGGTACGCAGGAGAAAAATCCCTGAAGAGGAATTCTGGTTTGAATCAGTTTGGAGAGATTTCAAGGAGAAAAAGCATCTCAATGAGTAGATTCCAGGCCAAGGAGCCCGGAAAAAATTTTAGAAAAAGGAGTAATGTATGAAACGAATCGTGTGTACAGCAATCATGCTGACAATTATTGCGTCAGGGGCTGTCTTTTCAGCCGGACAGGCGGAAGCTGCTGAGGATAAGGTTTTTGAAACAACCTTTGCCCATGTCGTACGCCCGACTATTGCAAAAGGAATGGCGGCCGACAGATTTGCTGAACTGGTAGAGGAACGTTCCGACGGGCGTATCATCATCAACGTGTATCCCGACTCTCAGCTCGGAAATGACCGGGAGATCACCGAACAGATGCAGCTGGGAGATATCGAGTTCAATGCTCCCTTTACGGGGGTGCTTCCGGCTTTTGTTCCCCAGACCCAGCTGTTCGACCTGCCCTTTGCATTCGATGATGCCGATATGATCTATGAAGCCATGCATGGGCCGGTGGGTGAAGTGCTCAACCCGTATCTCGAACAGCAGGGACTGCGGGTGCTCGGTTACTGGGACGGAGGGTTCAAGCATATGACCAACAGTATCCGCCCGATTGCCTCCCCCGAGGATATGGAGGGAATGCGCTTCAGGGTGTCGCAAAGCCCGCTGCTGATCTCCCAGTTTGAGGCCCTCGGCGCACGGGGAATTGACATTGCCTTTGCTGAGCTGTATACCGCCCTGCAGCAGGGAACGGTGGACGGACAGGAGAACACCCTTGCGAACATCTACACGAGGCGGTTCTATGAAGCCCAGGACTATATGAGTCTCACCAGCCATGGATATCTTGGATACATATTCCTCGTCAGCGACAGCTTCTACCAGAGTCTCCCGGACGACCTCAAGCAGATTGTCGATGAGACAGCTGCGGAAGTTTCCACATGGCAGTGGAAGGAAGCCCGTAAGGAGAATGAGCGTTTTCTGGACCAGCTGCGTGAAACTGATCTCGAGATTACCGAGCTTTCCGGCGAAGAGCGGCAGGCCTTTGCAGAAAGGACCCGGTCTGTATACGATATATTCCTTGACCAGGTTTCCGGGGCGGAAGAGCTTATCGAGGCGCTTGATTCAGTCAGATAGCAGAATGACTGCTGAGGAAAACTGCGGATCCGTTCCACGGGTCCGCAGTTGCATATTTCCGACGTATGGGACTAGGAAAAATGAAAAAGATCATGACATTATTTGAAGAGCAGGTTCCTGCACTGCTGATGATTATCACTTCCCTGCTGATTTTTGTGCAGGTAGTCATCAGGTATGTGTTCAGCGGATCCCTGATCTGGGCTGAGGAATTTGCCCGCTACGGAATAGTCTGGTTTGTCTTCCTGGGAAGCAGCTTGGCGGTGCGCAAGGGGGCGCATGCATCCGTGGATGTACTGGTAAACCTGCTGCCCGGAAAGCCCAGGAAAACTGTGGAGATTATCGCAGCTGCCCTTTCTCTGGCATTCTGTGTGCTGATTTTCTGGTACGGGATGACCCTTGTCCTGCGGGTGTACCAAATGGGGAACCTGACCCCTGCAATGGAGATTCCTATGTTCATTCCCTATCTGGCGATACCGGGCGGCTGTCTGCTGATGACAGTCCGCTATGCCCAGCAGCTGGTAGAAAAGATTACAGCTCCTGCAAATAAAGGATAGCGCTATGTTGGTATTATTACTCTTTGCAGCACTGCTGGTAATCGGTGTTCCCATAGGGATATCCACCGGTTTCAGCGCTCTGCTGTTCATGCAGTTCGAGGCCGGCAGAAGCCCGGCATCCATTGTGCAGGCAATGTTCTCCGGAGTCGACTCCTTCGCACTGATGGCAATTCCTTTCTTCATCTTTGCAGGAGACCTGATGCTCAAGGGGGGTGTTTCAAAACGCCTGATCGAACTGGCAAAGCGGCTTGTCGGCTGGACAAAAGGGGGACTTCCGGTCACCGGAGTACTCTCCTCCATGTTTTTTGCAGCCCTCTCGGGCAGCTCTCCGGCTACCGTTGCGGCAATCGGTGGGATCATGATCCCCAGCATGGAGGAAGCACGCTATACCAAGAAGTTTTCCGTAGGGCTTATGTGTTCGGCGGGATCACTGGGAATCATTATTCCCCCGAGCATTACCCTGCTGGTCTACGGGGTGGTGGCTGAGGAGTCTATATCCCAGCTGTTTCTTGCGGGAATTCTGCCGGGCATATTTATCGGAATGATACTGATAGTGATGGCGTATCTGATTGCCCGCAGTCAGCCGTATATCAGAGAGTCATTTCCCAAGGGCATTGAGGTATGGCACGCGTTCCGGCGGTCCGTCTGGGGACTGATGATGCCTGTCCTTGTACTGGGAGGCATCTACACGGGGGCGTTCACCCCTACCGAGGCCGCTGCAGTAGCCGTCGCCTACAGCCTGTTCGTGAGTCTGTTCATCTACCGGGAAATCCGGCTGAAGGAGGTCATGGACATCGCGAAAAAGTCGGTTACGATATCAGCGGTGATCATGTTTATCATAGCCAATGCGAATGTGCTCAGCCGCTATCTTACCTTCCGGATGGTCCCTGCACAGCTGGCCCAGTTCATCCTTAATAATTTCAGCACCCACATCGGAGTGCTGATCATGATCAATATCTTGCTGCTGGTGGTGGGGATGATCATGGATCCCAGTGCCGCTGTGACGATACTTGCGCCGCTGTTTCTTCCGGCTGTAACCGCCCTGGGGGTTAATCCGATACACTTCGGGGTGATCATGATCGTGAATCTGGCTATCGGTATGGTGACTCCGCCCTTCGGGCTGAACCTCTACGTTGCAGCCGGGGTGGGCAAGATGAGCATTGCGCAGGTGACGCGGGCGGTTTTCCCATTTATGCTTGTGCTAATCTGCGCCCTGATGATCATCACCTTTGTCCCGCCTTTGGCCATGATGTTTCTCTAGGCTGTAATTGCGGATGCGTGTTTTTGTGCGGGAGGTCAGCCGGTGGTGTCTCCCGGCTGACCATGATTCAGCTGATGTAAAGATACGCTGAAAGCCGTCTTCTGATGAGCACGTAGAGCCCTGCGGTAAGAGCAGCGCCGTCAGAGATGCCTCACATGCTGAGCTCCTGCGCAGTCAGGACTGACGGCAGGGGAAGCACGGTCTGGTCGTAGTTTACTACCAGCAGACTGAACATATTATTTGCCGCGTGGATGCCCACAGCGGCTTCCGCCATCACGCAGGATCACTTCCATCAACAGTGATCCTGTCAGCAGATGGTACAGGTATATCAGCGTCGATTCTCCGTTAGCATGGATCTCCGGATTCTGCGGATGAGCTGACAGAAACAGAATCCCTGAAAGGGGGATGAGTGCTCCTGGCGATGCGTGCTTCCATGCAACTCAGATGATGGTGAAGACCTCTATAGCGCATGCTGTCAAGACAGGGGCAAGTCCCCGGGAGCTGTATGAAAGCATCCTGGGCTGGGCGGTTGATATACCAGTAGAGCAATCGCTCCTTGATGGTGTGAAAGCAGCTGCCGACGCCCCGCCTGAGGATTACGTACACCAGCAAGGATGGGTATTGATTGCATTCCAGAACGCCCTGTGGCAGTTACTTCATGCCCCGAACTTCGAGGAAGGCGTTGCTGATACCGTCATGCATGGCGGTGTCAGTTCATGCTGCTGTCTGCTGTGACCAGTTAAGTTCTTCGCTGATGCCGCTACCATTCCTGGGAACGGATATACTCACCAGGAGTCATGCTGTATCGGCGCCTGAACTGTTTTATGAAATACGATGGAGCGTCATATCCGACCAGATATGCTGTCTCACCGACACGATAGCCGTTTTGCAGAAAGGAAATACTGTGTTCAGTCCGCACTGCATGCATGAACTCATTCACCCGCATTCCGGTGGAGGCATGAAACACTCTGCAGAAATAACTCCGCTCATATCCGGCAGCTGATGCGACATCCTTCAGGGTTATCGAATTGGCATAGTTATGTTCAATATAGGAGACTGCACACTGAACCGCCCTGCTGCTTCTCAACTCTACAGATGTCTGGATCTTTGTATTTCCATCTGAAAGCAGATCCAGCAGCCTCAGCAGCAGAATCCCTCCGGCATTCTGCTTCAATGGTCTGCTGAAGACATACATAATCTCCTGCAGCAGTTCATGATAGATCGGGTGATGTGCATAGATCAGATGGCTGTGGGTGAACAGCATGCTTGATATAATGCTTTGGGCAAGCACTTCCGTAACGGTAGGAATGTGAATATGAACCACCGTAATATATCCGCTGCTCTTCTCTATGTCGTACCAATGTGAATGATTCGGAGGAATGATGAGCACCGGATCCCGGGAAAGATCTGCACAGACCTTCCCCAGCCAGGCTTTCCCGGAGACGTTTCTGCAGATGTTGATCTCCAGTGACTGATGATAATGCAGGCGGACGGCCGTGCTGTCCCGGAACAGTTTTGAATATCCGATGACCGGATTACCGGTTCCTAATTCCGCTTCTTCAAACTGGAAGGAACGCTGCAGCTGCTTCATACGATATATTTAGACGAACATAAAAAAAAGTCAATATCGTATTATTTATTCTTGATATCGCTGCAGGACAGACATTCACCTGTCATGTATACTATTTTCTTACAAAGGAGGAAAATCATGACCTACCGACCAGACTACCGCATTATTGCTGATGCGGCATGGAACAGGCACACTGCGTATATTCCGTTGTATGAGCACAATGTCTGTTATGGATTTTTTGACCAGGCTACAGACACCGCCAGTTCTTCCCTGCTTTCCGGGGACCTGTCGGATAAAAAGGAATTTTTCAGAAGGTATACCGATTTTCTTATTTCCGCCGGCTATGATGTGGTTCCCCTTGAAGCAGGAGTTGTTGAACTTGTTCAGCAGGGAATGGGGCTCATGGGACAGGCTGGAGCGATAATCTCATCACATGAAGATCTTCAGAAGTTTCCCTGGGATGAAATGCCGCAGCGGTTCTTTCATCAGTTTTCCGATTACTATGAAGCACTTGCTCAGGTCATGCCTGACGGGATGAAGGCAGCAGGAGGGGTGGGCTTCGGCGTATTTGAAGTCACCCAGGACTTCGTACCATTTACCGATCTTTCTTATCTTTCCATAGACGACCCCGAGCTTTTCGCCGCTTTGTTTTCCAAAGTCGGGGATATGCTTGCCGGAATATGGACCAGGCTGCTGAACGAATACGGTGATATGTTTGCCCTCTGCCGTTCAGGCGACGACCTCGGCTTTAAAACCTCCACCCTCCTGTCCCCTGAAACAATACGCAGACATATTATCCCGCAGTACAAAAGGATCGCCGATATTATCCACCGGTTCTCTAAACCCTTTTTACTCCACAGCTGCGGTGCAATATTTCCCGTGATGGAAGATATCATCGATGCCGGTATTGATGCGAAGCATTCAAATGAAGATTCCATTGCACCGTTCAGCGAATGGGTAAGCAGATACGGAGACCGTATCGGAAACTTCGGCGGATTTGATATGAACGTTATCTGTCTTGAAGACGAGCAGACCATACGAGCCTATGTCACCGAAGTGCTGAACTCCTGCAGCGGAAAACCCGGCATAGCAGTTGGAACCGGCAACCAGATAGCAGATTATGTGCCGCCGGAGAATTTCTTTGCAATGATCAATACGGTCAGAGAATTCCGGGGGACTTAGCAGCGGAACAGAACCGGTTCATCCTGACGGTAACAAGATACTGTTCACACTAACCGCTGAAATGCTCCTGCTTCTTTCGGTTGAAATACGGCCTGCTGAAGTAAAGAAGGGCACGATGTCAGCAGGCCGACAGCAACGGTGGTTAAAAAAATATAATCGGGTCCAACTCCAGTTATTGATTCTTTCACCAAGGGTATGCTATGTTCAGCATATAGTAACACTTATGATAATATTCGTGTTACTTTAATGCAACATACCTGCAGTTTTTTCTGCAAGCAGGCATTCGATATGTCCTGCCCTGGAGGATTATAATGATCATACCTTTGCGTACAAAAACTCTGTTACTGCTGTTTTTTACAATACTGTTGCTCGGCACTTCCCTTCTATGGGCTGAATCAGCTCCCCCGGGGGCTGCTGATGCACATCGGACAGTTACTGACATGCGCGGAAGAACAGTAGATATTCCGGAAGATATCAGCAGCATCATCGCCCTGAGCGCCGGTTCACTGCGGCTGCTTTCCTATTTCGACGCTGTCGAGCAGGTTGCTGCAGTGGAGGATTCAGGCCATGGAAGAGAGATCAGCGTTCATGATTTTTTCTACCTTGCAACCTACCGGATTGCCCGTCCGGAACTTCAGGAACTGCCGAGCATCGGCAGCAGCGAAAACCATGAAGCAATTATTGCAGAAAACCCGGATGTCATTTTCAGTTCAGCCGTTGATGTCAGCCGGCTGGATCAGCTTCAGGCTGTCCTTGATATACCGGTCATTGCAGTCGATGCAGATGTGGAGCTGAACAATCATCAGCGCTTTTTCGAGCAGCTGCAGCTGCTCGGCGAGGTACTGAATGAACAGCAGCGGTCTCAGGAATTAATTTCAGGAATCGAAGCGCTCCTTGCAGATTTTGAGCAGCGAAGGAGCCGGACGGCAGAGCCGAAGCGCGCCTATGCAGGAGGTATGATGTTCTACGGCCCCGCAGATCTTCTGAGAACTTCCGGGGATTATCTTCCCTTTGACTTAACAGGAACGGTAAATGTCATGCCGTCGAATCCTTCCGGAAACCTGCAGCCCTATATGACTTCAATCGAACATCTCATCAAAGCAGATCCCCGGTACATATTCATCGATGCGGCAAACAGCCATTTGTCAAGATCCGGCTTTCATGCTAACAAAGACGTCTATCTCGAGCATGTTCCTGCCTTTCAGAATCATGACGTATATAACACCCTGGTATACAAATACTACGGAACAAACTGGGAGAACCAGCTGATCAACACCTATTATGCCGGAACGGTCATGTATCCTGAGATCTACGGGGACATAGACATTGCCCGAAAGGCTGAAGAAATCTGGGAACTGTTTTTCCAGGTGCCCCTGGACTACCCCAGGGTTGCCGAACTCCAGGATCCGGGATTCGGCCCTGCGGACTGGTATTAACCTATGGCTGATCAGCGCTTGTTCCAGAACCATGCTGCTGAAGCAGAAGAACCACTTCGAAGCCCCTTTCTGCGCGGCAGTACCGGCTGTACGGAAAAGACTCTTTCCCAGTATCAGGGATATATTCATTTCAAGCGGCTCTTTATCATGTTCCTGCTTGTCCTGCTGCTGGTGCTCATACTGACTGCCGCCTCGGCCGGCGCAATATCCATACCGTTTCATCAAGTGCTTTCCGTTCTTGCCCGCTTCGATGCTGCCGGAACCGGAAGAATTGTCTGGTATGTGCGCATGCCGCGGATTATTGCGGCCCTCCTGGTCGGATCCGGGCTGTCGGTTTCCGGAACCGTGATGCAGTCGGTGCTCCGCAATCCCCTGGCCTCTCCCTACACCCTCGGCATATCAAGCGCCGCAGCCTTCGGAGCATCCTTTGCTATTGTGTTTCTTCAAGCCGGCAGCAGCACATCTTCATCGATCATTATCAGCAGTCCCCATATTGTCACCCTTTCCGCCTTTTCCTTCAGCGTGCTGGCAACCGCCGCGATTCTGGTGATAACCCGGCTGACCCGGATCTCCGCAGAGACCCTGGTGCTGGCAGGGATAGCTATCGGTGCAATCTGTTCTGCAGGGCTCACACTTATGCAGTACCTTGCCGACAGCGTGCAGCTGGCTCATATTGTCTCCTGGTCCTTCGGCAATCTGGGAAGAGCCAGCTGGCAGATGAACCTCATTGCTTTCAGCGTCCTTATTACTGTCTACCTGCTGTGCTATCTGTACCGATGGGATTTCAACGCTATGGACGGGGGTGAAGAGATCGCGAAAGGCCTGGGCATCAGTACAGAACGGCTTCGGATCACCGGTCTGGTCGGCGCATCCCTGATTTCGGCAGTGATGGTGTCCTTTTTCGGCATTATTGCCTTTATCGGACTGCTGGGGCCCCATATTACCCGGAGGGTGATCGGCGGTGACCACCGATTTCTTCTTGTGGCATCACCGCTGGTGGGAGCAGCTGTTCTGCTGGCTGCTGATACCGCGGCAAGGCTTATCCTGGCACCGATGGTCCTCCCGGTCGGCATTCTGACCTCGCTGCTCGGCGGTCCGCTGTTCATCTACCTGCTGCTCGGGAGAGTGAGGCGATGATTCTGTCTGCTGACCAGGTAGAGTTCGGCTACCGGAGCGACCCGACCATTGAGGATGTTTCCTTCACGGTCAACAGGCATGATGTGCTTACCATCCTCGGACCGAACGGAGTCGGAAAAACTACCCTGCTCAAATGCATAAACCGCATACTGGCTCCGCGCAGCGGTTCTGTGTATATCGGGGATACAGATTCCAAAAGGATGACTCCTCAGGAGATTGCCCGGAGAATCGGCTATGTGCCTCAGCGAGGTGAAATCTCCCGGATGACCGTCTACGACCTGGTCCTCATCGGCCGCAGGCCGCATTTTGAATGGACTGCAGGAACCAGGGACCACGAGCTTACTGCTCAGGTGATTGAGCTGATGGGGCTGTCATCCCTGGCGATCCGCTATGCCGATGAGCTCAGCGGTGGAGAATTCCAGCTGATCCAGATAGCCCGTGCCCTTGTCCAGCAGCCCTCGGTCATTCTGCTTGATGAGCCCACCAGCAGCCTGGATATCAAAAACCAGCACCGAGTGCTGTCGACCATCAGGGATATTGTCAGTGCGCATCCTATGGCAGCGGTTATGACCGTGCATGACATCAACCTGGCGCTGCGGTATTCGACAACGTTTATCCTTCTGAAGGAAGGGAGAATCTTTGCAGCCGGAGGCAGGGAAGTGATTACGTCGGAAAATATGCATGCAGTGTATGCTATTGAAATGGATGTGGAGGAATTCAACGGAGTACCCCTGGTAATTCCCAGATAAAAGGATGCAAAGCAGCATGCAGGATCAGACCTTCGGTTCCAAAGCTCAGATTCATACTGCAGTCGAAAGACATTTTCAATTATACCCGGCATCCTTGCTCATCGATGTGTACAAAAGCTTTTTTCAGGTTGAGCACGGACCTGGACATCTTCTGAAAGATCCTGATGCAGCACGAAAACGATTTGACCAAGAGCTTTCAGATATGACCAGCAGGGGGCGGTATACCCTCGAGCCATGCGGACTGGGACTGCGGTTCTGTCGGGTGAACAGGATTGTGCAGCAGACGGGATAATTGATGCCGATGATCATTTTGAAGGATTTCTCAGCAGTGCTTCCCGGTTTTCTCTGCCCGATGCTGATGCATGGATGCGGCGCCGGCAGTATATCCTGTCAGTGATCAAGCCCGCTGCTCCACATGATCCCTGAAGCAGACAAGGATGCGGAAAGAATTCAGGCAGTTTTAGAGAGCGGATGCATGACCATGCATCACAGCAGGTGGTATAATCAGCTGCATGATCCGCATTACCGGATTATCAGCATCGGGACGCCGCTGTTTTGCAGGACAGCTCTTCTGTAGAGACTGCGATAATCTGGAAACTGCATAAAGGAGGAACTGTGATCCATGAAAAGTTACGAAGAACTGGCATGGACAGACTTCATACTTTCATCCCCGGAGGAAGCCGCGGAGGAAGTATCCTATTACTGCAGTCTTATTGAACGATATGCCTTGATTCCGGTAGGAACCCTGCTCCATCTCGGAAGCGGGGCGGGGCTGTTTGATTACACCTTCAAGCAGCACTATCAGGTCACCGGAGTTGACATCAGTTCAGGAATGTTGACAGAAGCAGAAAAGCTCAATCCCGAGGTCTGCTACATCCAGGGGGATATGCGCACTGCTGACCTTGGACGCACCTTTGATGCAGTGGTCATCCCGGATTCCATTGCCTATATGACTTCAGTTGAAGACCTGGAAAAAGCGCTTAACACGGCAGCGGCTCATGTGAAGCCGGGCGGGGTGCTTCTAATATGCGCTTCCACCAAGGAGGAATTCCGGGAAAACAATTTTGTCTACACCGGAGCGAAGGATCATACTCACCTCACCCTTTTTGAGAACAACTACATACCCCATGATGCTGTTAACACCTATGAAGCTGCACTGGTATATCTGATACGGATCAACGGAGAGCTGGAAATCGTCACTGACGTTCACAAGGCAGGCGTGTTCCCACAGGCAGTCTGGTACAGCCGCATTGAACAAGCGGGGTTCACTGCACAGGAGCACCGGCTTGACCATGCCTATGATGCGTATCTCGACGCAGGGGGGTCTTACCCAATAACCGTCTTTATCTGCCGCAAATCCCTTGCGTGATGCCCAGCACCTCACGGGTATATTCGGTGTCAGTATCCGTGCAGCATGTTTCAGCATCGGTACAACCTGGTGACTGATGTCCGGGTCATGCTCCGAAAATGAAGCTAATACTTCTCCAAATCTCCCAGATCGTCCTTAGCCTCTTCTGTCTTCTTCACTTTCAGGAAGGGCTCACCGTAAATTTTTATCACGTGGACATCGTTTACCACCCGGTAGGAGCCGGCTTCCTTTACTCCGGTCTTGCATCCCTCCCCTTCGTGAATAAGATGAATCAGCTGATGCTTGGTCATTTCCCTGGTAGTGTTGATCCGGGATTCAGGATTGTAATGATACAACGCCTTTACTTTGTCGATAATATTCGGATTATGTGAGTCCACATGTATCGAATAAATCAGGTACGCAGGATACTTGTTCATATTATCTGCACCTCCTCATCAGTCAGCATCACTCTCTATTAAGAGGAATGGATATTCTAATATGGGTTTATCAGATAGTCTATATTTTTTTCTCTATTTCAATTGTAACACCTTTGTAAGAGAAAAGTTTTCACTCTTGTAGTGTACGTTCACGAAAAGAAGTGATATAGTAATAGTGTTCGGTCTATACACAACTTACGAACAAAACTCTTAAGGAGGTTTACATGAAAAGCCTTTCCAAACTAATTGGTGGTGCACTGGTAATGACGCTGGCAGTGCTCTTTCTTATCAGCTGTGCGACTGAACCGCCGCCACCAGAAGTAGAACCTGTACCAGAACCCCCAGTGATAGTGGAACCGCCGGAACCCCCAGAGGTTCCTGAAGTGGTTGAACCTGAGCCCCCGCCTGTACCGCCTGTTGAACAGGTGATCAACATCATCCATACCGACAGCATACAGGACCGGGTGCTCGACAGTCTGTACGGCGGCATGGGATTTGCTGAACTCTCAACCATTACCGAGTTTTCCCGCTCCCTTGCACCCACGCTGGTGCTTGATGCCGGAGAATTCACCGTTGACCAGGCAGTTGAAGGACTGACCTTGGAGCATGCTGATCAGCTGCTGCAGGTGCTGGAGACCGTCGGCTATGATGCGCTGACCCCCG
>PWKH01000170.1 GCA_003559765.1 Spirochaetaceae bacterium | reverse complement strand
TGAACAGTAAGATTGAAGGCAGGTGAGCATGTATAATTTGTTATCTTACAGCCATTTTCTTACAAACACCAGCATTGAAACGATAAGCATAGCCAAATCACTTTGTTCTACGAAAAGAGCCTTTAGATTTAAGGATCGACAAGTCAGAACACTATCTTGCAAAAATTCATGTTAAAACCAATACAGGTTACACCGTGCTTATTGCTTCCCGGAATGGCGCCAAATTGGTTGATACTACTGTTGGGAATTACTTTGTACCATATCAATTATTTTATGATGATAAACTTATAGAATTTGATGAATCCGGTATGTATCAGCTTATTGCAGAAAAAGAATATACAGATATTCATGCTGAAAAAGAAATGTATGGAAAAATGGTGGAACTTACCATTTCATATGATGGAAAATCTGCCTTACCAAAAGAGATATATCACGATACCGTAACCATTCAAATCGAAGCATCTACGTCTTCCGGCAAATTTGCAGGAATGAGCCATGAACTGCATATTCGAGGGTTTATAGACTCACAATTTTTATAAAAAAATTTGACTCTACGCCACTGGGCATGACTGAGTTCAATGCTGCGATAGTTTGATTGCAACCGACTAAGTTTCAATCCACGCCCCCGTGAAGGGGGCGACGCTGGAAAGTCATTAGCTTCGGGTCCAGATTCCAGATGATACTTCGACATTAAGAAACATGCCACCAGAAGCAGAGTTTTAATTGTCGTTGATCATAAAAGTAATTTTTCGGGTATTACTAAGCGCTCATACAAGTCCGTCAGCGAAAAATGTATTGATGATAAGATGTTTTTTTCAGGGTTACGGCAAGGATTGAGAAAACCATCTTGAGCAGCGGCAGTCTTTGATTCAAAACAATCCATTAGGTTTGCTCATAACTTTTCTTTTCTTGAACACTTCATTCTTTCTGCTGTAATGACTGTTCATTCTACAGGTTAAAAAGAATGTTTGAAAATTGACATCTATATTGTCAATTTTACTGCAAATTTTACAACGTTAATGACAAATTTCAAATATTCGAGTATACTTTCATCATGTATAATCGCATACTTAATATGAGAGATCTGGTTAATAAAAAATCAATGTTTCTCTTCGGCCCGCGAAGTACTGGGAAAACTACTCTCCTGCAAAAACAATTTAGTAATAATGCAATAATAAATCTGCTGAAAAGCTCTGTGTATCTACCCTTGGCATCCTCCCCTTCAATGCTATCAGATCTTGTTCGGGAAATACGAAAGGATCACGAGACAGTAATAATTGACGAGATCCAGAAACTCCCATCCCTCTTAGACGAAGTGCATCATCTTATTGAGAACGATCATGTGAAATTTATACTCACAGGATCAAGTGCTCGGAAATTAAAGCGAAGCGGTGTTAATCTCTTAGGCGGACGCGCATGGCAATGTCTCCTGCATCCACTGGTATATCCAGAAATTGATGATTTTGATCTCAACCGGTATCTCCTGTATGGAGGACTCCCCCAGGTATACAGCAGTTCATACCCGCAGGAAGAATTAGATGCATATATACACACTTACCTGAAAGAAGAAATCCAAGAAGAAGCTCTCGTCCAGCAGCTGGTGAAGTTTTCCAGATTTTTCAACACCGTCAGCTCGACAAACACTGAACAAGTGAATTATTCCAACATATCCAGAGATTCAGGTATTCCCATATCAACGGTACGTTCCTATTTCAGTATCTTAGAGGATACCTTTACCGGCTTTCTGCTGGAACCATGGCAAGGATCCAAAAAACGAAAAGCAGTAACTACTGCGAAATGGTATCTTTTTGATGTAGGAGTAGCTAACTATTTGCGGGGAATTACTGCATTAAGCTCTCAATCATCTGACTTCGGGAAAGCTTTTGAACACTTCATAGCCATGGAAATTCGAGCAAACCTGTCGTATCAGAGGAAAAAAGAAGGGATGTATTTTTGGAGAACTCATCAAGGGAAAGAGGTCGATTTTATTATCGGAGATCATACTGCAATTGAAGTAAAAGCATCTTTTTCCATAAACGACAAGCATCTGAAGTCTTTACGGCTGCTGAAAGATGAAGGAATATGCACAAAGTATTATGTGGTTTCCTTGGATCCCAACAATCGAACAACACAAGATGACATCCAGATTGTGCACTGGGAAACCTTTCTTTCAAGACTCTGGAACACCGGTTTGTGATTTGCAGAGCCTGCCATAGGGAAACAAAGGGCATGCTCACTGCTTCCATTATTTGTACTGCGGCAACGATATTGTCATCCTACCACTGTTCAGCGGGCATCACATGCTATCCTTCAGCTGAACTGCTCGCCTGGGCACACAATACAGCAATGAACCTCCTGGTTTGGCAGAGCCGTCGCAATCAATCCTGCAGGGTATATTTTAGTGCCGTTGATCCGTTAAGAGATACGTCTTTTCATAAGCTCATTCTTTGAATAGATAAATTTTCCTACCAAGCCAGAAAAATCGAATTATATTAATTACTTATCTCTAATTCTTGGAATTTTTTCCCACCATGTTTAATCAAGACTCTATAGGAATTCTCACCGGACACCGAATCTTGGAAATCTTGTAGATATCATTCATTTTCTTCCTGGGTTCGGTGGGAATCACCACATGCTCATAGAGCTTGCACTTCTGGTTACGTAGCTCTCTGAGTGCTTCAATCTGATTTATGCCTTTGTCTTTAAACAGCTTCTGCATGAGATGGCAAATAGCAGCAGCCACAAATGAAATAAACAGATGTCCCCGAAAGGTCTCTTCAGAATGTACCCGTAAAGGAAGAATGTCGGCATAGTTTTTGGTAATATCGAATACCTGCTCAATCTGCTGTCGGGTATAGTACAAAGGAAGGATCTCATCGGTACTTATATCCTCAGAGGAAATAATTACAAAAACACCTGCATTCTGAATTTTCTCAAATGCTTTCGCCGGGAATACTCCGTCGGCAAGAGCAGCCGGAACTCGATTGCGGGTTTCCAGCATTCCCAGCGCCGGATCCTTACATATATAGGCATAGGCATCCTGCCCCTGCAGTGTGCAGGGTGCTTTCCGGATATACAAATAGCGCTTGTTGAATGCAACCAGATTTGAGTGAGATTCCAGGTCCGGCAGGTGTTCGGCTATCAGTTGCTTGTACAGGATTCTGTTCTGCTTCAGAAGTGTAACAAATGCAATACCCTTTTCGAATAGCACTTTCATGTTACCACCAGAATAATAGCCCGCATCAAGTATGGCAAAGTCTGTGCATACCCCAGCCTGCTCCAGTTCCTCAATCGTGGTTGCCAGGGTAGAGAAGTCAACAATATTACCGGAAATGTAACGGAAATAGAGCGGCATTCCGGTATTTCGTTCACATATATAGATCAGCCGTGTCTCCACATTAATATCGCCGTCATGATTCGACAGCTGAGTAACTTCCATATCGATACTGTTCGGGAGACCTTCGCTGTCGATAAGAATTCCGTGTATCCCTGGACCGGAGAGTAAGGTCGGTATGTAGTGCTTAAAGAACTTCCTCTGTAGCTGTTCTTCTCCAAGAATTTTAAGGAACTCACTGATTCTCGGACTGTTCATCCGTGCCTGGGGAAACAGTACGCTCGCGTAGGTTCCTTCCCACCAGGTCTGTGCATGAGCGCACGCACCACCGCTGAGGATGTAATAGCCTAACAGGGAAAGAAAAGTGTCATGATGTTTCTCACCAACAGCTTGCTCTATTACCTCCCAGTAGGGAGTGCTGCGGAGAAAGGAGTAGAGAAAAAAACTATCTCCGAAATCGAGGATATTCTTGCAGGAACCGCGGCCCTTACGAGATTGAGCACCAGTGAATGAATCAGGAGCCGGGCCGTAGCCGTTCTCAAGAGAAAAGGTAAATACGCCTTTTTCCCGGTTCTGGTACACACCTTTCTCCTCATCCAAGACCCGACCAAGGGAAGTTTCATTGTTAAACTTTCTCCCATTTTTGTATTTCGCAATGCAGAAACGAGCATATTTGATACCATTTTTTGTCTGATACGAAATGAAACCTGGAGCCATGGGCGAACCTCCTATATGGAAGGAATATATTATATTCCCTCCATGCAAGTATTTATAAAAATTCTTCTCAAGATTTCTGACGAACACAATCAAAAAACTAATGTGATATTTATTTTGTATAAAACAATTTAATGCAGGTTTATATCTTTTGGTGGGAAATATTAGTGTGAACTAGAGCTTATTAAGGATTGCGGATCATGAAATCTGTTACCAATTAGGGTATGTATCCAAAAAAAACTCCCACATTCGGGAGTACCATAGGTGCTACATGATTTTTTATGGTATGCCCGGAAGAGGATTTGAACCTCCACAGCCTTACGGCCACTAGACCCTGAACCTAGCGTGTCTACCAATTTCACCATCCGGGCGTTTTTCTGTACGTCTGTAAATATACTCATGAATCGAAAAAAGTCAACCGGGTATGCTTCAATTTTCTTCAACCCCTCCGGCAAACGCCTCAGGGGTTGTCTCACGCATAAAAGCTCTATACATTGAATATATGGGAATACGAATACTGTGTCTGGGGGAGATTGTCGGCAAACCGGGCATCTACTGCATAAAGAACGGCTTGAAGCAAGTGAAGGAAGACCACCGGATTGATCTGGTGGTTGCCAACGGCGAGGGGGCGACCGGAGGGTTCGGACTCGGGAAGAACCATGCGGTGTATCTCAACAAACTCGGCATTGACGTAATCACCCTGGGAGAGAAGGGTTTTTTCAAAAAGGATATGGTCGGCCACATTGCCAAGGCGCCCTATATGCTCCGCCCGGCAAACTATCCTCCCAACGTCCCTGGAAGGGGATGGAGGACCTACCAGGTAGGAGAACATACCGTCGGCGTGGTGACCATGCTCGGTCAGTCTGATTTCTCCCGGGTTCATCTGAGCAACCCCTTTACACTTCTTCCGGGCATCATCGAACGGATGGCTCCCATCACCCCGGTGATTATTCTGCAGTTTCACGCCGCAACGACCGCTGAGCGCAATGCCATGTTTTTCCATGCCGACGGTATGGTATCCGCGGTAGTGGGCACCCACTCCAAGGCCATTACAGCGGATGCCCGGGTATTCCCCAACGGCACGGCCTGCATCACCGACAACGGCAGGTGCGGCAGCATGACCAGTGTCGGAGGACTGGAACCGAGCATCGAGATAGAAAAATTTCTCACCCAGATCCCGGAGCGCTCAGAGGATGTCTGGGATGATCTGGAGCTGCAGGGCGTTATAATTGACGTTGAACCTGACGGCAGATCCCGCTCCATTGAGCCGCTTCGGTATCCGATTGAAGGAGGTGAACCCTCATGACGGAACAAGCACGAATTATATCCATGGACGATTCCCTGGTAACCCTGGCCTGCATGGACGAAGGCTCCTGCGCAAGCTGCAGGGGAAAGGGCTTCTGCAACGTCCAGGGAAAGCAATATACCGCAGTAAATAAGAACGGCCTTGAGCTCTCCCTCGGAGACGATGTGGAGATCTATCTGCCGCCGGGAAAAACGATATTTTCAGGATTCATGGTGATGATGCTTCCGCTGATCACCTTTACCGTCGGCTTTCTGCTGACAGCCCGGATCCTGCCTGATGCAGGGGAAGCGCAGCATGCCGCAGGCGGTTTCCTCGGACTGGCTGCCGGATTTCTCGGAGCCTACTTCTACGGAAGAACTCAGAAGAAAATCAGCCAGCCTGAGATTCTGCGGGTGATCCGCAGGCATACGGCTACATAACTTTTTGCCGGAAGGTATCCTTCCGGCAATTGCTCAAACCTGCCGCTGTCTCTATAATATGAACACATGAACAGATACATTTTTTTCAGCGGCGGAGTCTGCTCAAGTCTCGGGAAAGGGTTGGCGGCGACCTCACTGGCCAACCTGCTGGAAAGTCATCAGCTTCGGGTCCAGATGATAAAAATCGACCCCTATCTGAATGTCGATGCCGGTACCATGAGCCCCTACCAGCACGGTGAGGTGTATGTTACCGAAGACGGGTTTGAAACCGATCTGGATCTGGGCAACTACGCCCGGTTCACAAACGCCCCGGTCACCAGGGCTAATTCCATTACCACCGGACAGATATATCAGCATGTCATCGAAAAGGAACGCCAGGGAAGATACCTCGGCCGCACAGTCCAGATCATTCCCCATATTACCGATGAAATCAAGCGCCGGATTTTTGCAGTGGGCAAGCAGCCCGACACCGATGTTACGATCATTGAGATCGGCGGCACCGTCGGAGACATCGAATCAGTTCCCTACCTGGAAGCTGCGCGGCAGATGATCAGCGATCTCGGCAGGGACCGCGTACTGTTCATCCATCTCACCCTCATCCCCGAAGTGGGGGGCGGGGAATACAAAACCAAGCCCACCCAGCATTCAGTCATGAAGCTCCGGGAAATCGGTATCCAGCCGGACATCCTGATCTGCCGCTCCCCGGTGATGCTTACTGCCGATCTCATCAGTAAGATAGCCCTGTTCACCAATGTCGAGCGTCGGGCGGTTATATCCGGCCACGATGTCAGCAGAACCATCTATGAACTTCCCCTGATCTACCGGGAGCAGAACCTGGATTCACTGGTGCTCAACCGACTGGACCTGAGCGCCGGAACCGGAGACCTGACCGAATGGAGCCGCATCGTCGATATCTGCTCGAATGCGGAAGCTCAGGTGACCATCGGCATGGTGGGCAAGTATATCCATCTGCCGGACACCTATAAATCGATCTGTGAAGCCCTGCAGCACGGCGGCATCGCCAATCGCGCCAAGGTTAATCTCAAGCAGATCGACTCAGAGGAGCTGGAAGACCTCAGCGAAGAGCAGTTCATCCAGGAGCTTTCCCAGGTGGAGGGCATCCTGATTCCCGGGGGCTTCGGCAGCCGGGGAACCAAAGGGATGATCAAGGCTGCGGAATTTGCCCGGGTCCACCAGGTTCCCTGTCTCGGAATCTGCCTGGGAATGCAGATCATGGTGATTGAATTCGCCAGGAACGTGCTTGGATGGCAGGATGCAGACAGCACCGAGTTCAAAGCGGAGACCCGCCATCCGGTTATCAGTCTCCTGGAGGAGCAGCAGTCAACCACCCATATGGGAGGCACCATGCGGCTGGGGGCAAGTCCTTCCCATCTGAAGCAGGGAAGCCGGATCGCCCAAGCCTACGGTGCAGTTACCGTCATGGAGCGTCACCGCCACCGCTACGAGTTTTCCTCCCAGTATACTGACCAGTTTATCGAAGCAGGACTGGTGCTCAGCGGGTTCACCCCCGACGAGGCGCTGGTGGAGTCGGTGGAATGGAAGGACCATCCCTGGGGAGTCGGCGTCCAGTTCCATCCGGAATTCACCTCGACCCCGAGGAAGCCCCATCCGCTGTTCTCCTCCTTCATCGCCGCTTCCATGGCCGGGAAGGAAAACTCCCATGCAGCTGGGTAAGACCGCCGCAGTACTGCTGATCCTGCTGGCCTTGAGTTCCTGCAGGTTTGACTACGGCGAGGACCGTCCGGGAGAGGCCATAGAGGATCCACCGGATTTCATCCTCCACCGGATGACCTACGACGTCCGGCTCTCCGACGGCAGCAGAATCACCTTCAGCGGAGATACGGGAGAATTCCGGGACCGGGAGCAGGAGGCGAAGCTGAAGCAGGCTGTCTTCAGCCAGTACGACCGGGAGGGGGAACTGCTGACTGTCGGAACCGCTGATGAAGGGATCATTGATCTCAACACCGAGGACGCGCTGCTCATCGGGAATGTGGAAATTGAGGCGGTCCAGGAGGGCATGACCTTCACCGCGCCCAGGCTTTCCTGGGAGCGGGAAGCACAGCGGCTTACTTCCGCACCGGAAGATATCGTGACATTAACCGAGTCTGATGGTACTATTATCATGGGCAGAGGGTTTACCGGAGACCTGTACCGGCGGACCTTCCTATTCGCCAAGGATGTAGAAGGAGAACTGCATGAAGCACCCTAGCATTCCCCGTATGTGTCTGCTGCTGGCAGTCCTGCTGCTGGCCTGGCCGCTGGCGGCGGATGATCAGCGCACCACCATCAGATTTTCCGGGGATTCCTCACGGACGGTTGAACGGGACGGAGCACGCACCGTGGTCCTGACGGGAAATGCGTGGATCGACACCGGAACCACCCGCATTTCAGCCCGGGAGATTACACTGAGCGGGGAGAACTACCGCCATGCCTCCAGCGTTGACAACGTCACCGTAGAGGACACCGAACAGCAGATCACCATCACCACCTCCAGGCTCACCTATGACCGGACGACCTCAACGGCGGAATGCAGCGGGTGGACCGAACTGGAGGACCGGGAGGGCGGTCTCACCGCCAGGGGCGGTTATCTGAAGAATTCCGGGGATGACGGCATTACGATTATCCAGATCGCCGCACGCATCCTGAAAGATACCGATGACGGCCAGATGCTCTGCCGGGCAGACTCCATCCGGTATGACAGTGAGGGACAGACCCTGGAACTTACCGGCAACGCCTTTGTCTTCTGGAACGACGATGAGTACCGGGCAGCCCGGATCACCATCGATCTGGAAACCAACGATATAGCACTTGAAGGGGATGTCTCAGGGACAATCTATGATTAAGGGCACGCTTCAGGCACAGCAGCTGAGCAAACGCTACGGGAAAAAACAGGCGGTCTCGGAAGTTTCCTTTTCCATGGAAGCCGGACAGGTGGTGGGACTCCTTGGACCGAACGGGGCCGGCAAGACCACGGTGTTCTACATGATCGTAGGGTTCATCCGGCCGGACCGCGGACAGATACTCCTGGATGACCGGGACATCACCCGGATGCCCATGTACAAAAGAGCCCGGGCGGGAATTTCTTATCTTTCCCAGGAGCCGTCGATTTTCAGGAAGATGACCGTGGAACAGAATATCTGGGCGATTCTTGAGACCCGGGATGATCTGAGCCGTCGGGAGAAACGCAGCCAGCTGGAGGAGCTGCTGCAGCAGCTGGGAATTGAGGAGCTTCGGTCTCAGCCTGCCTACACGCTGTCCGGGGGAGAGCGCAGAAGAGCGGAAATTGCCCGGAACCTGGCGGTAAGTCCCAAGTTCCTGCTGCTCGACGAGCCCTTTGCGGGAATTGATCCGATTGCCGTGCAGGAAATCAAGGGAATCATCAGATCATTGAAGCAGCAGGGAATCGGCGTGCTCCTGACGGATCATAATGTGCGGGATACCCTCGACATAACTGAAGTATCCTATATCATACATAATGGAGAACTGAAGGCGCAGGGTACCCCCGGAGACCTGATGCAGAGCGATATTGCCAGAACGCTGTATCTTGGAACCGAATTCCAGATGTAATGAAGAGGAACACACCGTGCAGTCACAGCGATTAGTACTCACACAGAAACAGCAGCTCAGACTCAGCCCGCAGATGTACCAGTCCCTGGAACTGCTTGCGCTGCCGGTGACGGACCTCCGGGAGAGAATTCAGCAGGAAGTCGAAAAGAACCCCGCCCTGGAATACCATCCGGAGAAAACCCTTTCCTACGACCGCATTTCCCGCCCTCCGGCGAGAAACTATGATTTCTTTGAAAACTCCTCCGACCCCGGCTACATCCGGCGGCAGTCCTCGGGAGACGGGGACACCAAGCAGCAGTTCCTGGAGGGAGCCCTGTCGAGAACGGACTCGCTCCAGGACCATCTGCTGTGGCAGCTGCGGCTCTCACCGCTTTCAAAGGAGCAGACTGAACTCGGGGAAATACTGATTTCCAACCTGGACGATAACGGTTTCCACCGCAAATCCCTGGAGGAGGTGGTGCCGCGGCGGCTGGCTTCTCTGCTCCCGGAAGTGCTTGCAGTCATCAGGGAATTCGACCCGCCGGGGGTGTGCGTAGCAGGCCCCATCGAGTCCCTGGAGGTGCAGGCCGGGCTCCGGGACGACCGACCCGAATTCGCCTGTCAGTTCATTCGTCAGGAACTTGAGACGTTGAGAAAAGGAAAATACGACCAGCTTGCAGTGCGTTACGGCATTACCGAAGATGAGGTGGAGGAGACATTCGACTTCATTAAAAGTCTCAATCCCTACCCCGCCAGCAGCTACAGTTCCCGAAGCATTGAATATGTGGTGCCGGACATCACCATCCGCAAGCAGAACAATCAGCTGAAGCTCTATCTCCACAACGAGCTGATACCGGAGCTGAAGATCGACGAACAGTTCCAGGACATGGGCAGCGGGGAGGATCATCTCAACACCGAGACCCGCCGCTACATTCAGCGCTCCCTGAGGGACGCCCACTGGCTGATGAGCAGCATTGAGATGCGGACCAGCACCCTGCGGAAGGTCGGAGCCGCCTTAATGAAATATCAGTACCAGTTTTTCCTCAAAGGCCCAAAGCATCTGCGGCCGATGACTCTGAAGCATATCGCTGAGGAGATTTCTGTTCATGAGACCACCGTCTCCAGGATATCCCATGCGAAATTCATTCAGACCGACTGGGGAATCTTCCCCATCAAATACTTCTTTTCCAGCGGCATCCCTGCTTCCGGGCATTCCGGCGAAGGCCTTGCAAAAAACAGCGTCAAGGAGATCATCCGGGAAATCATTGCGGAGCATACCGGGAACAAACAGCTCTCCGACCAGAAAATAGCCGATATCCTCTCCCAGCGGGGCATACAAATTGCCAGACGGACCGTTGCAAAGTACCGGAAGGAACTGAAGATCGAATCATCCTTTGAACGCAGTAACGGCTAAAGACGTTGACACCTCGGTGCTCCAGCCTTATTCTTTAGGTATAGACCCATCGCATTCAGGAGGTGCGTATGAACCTTGTTATCAAAGGCGTGCATTATCACATCAGCGACGTTACGAAGGAGTTTATCGAAAAGAAACTGCATCGCCTCGACTTTGCCAAGGAATACCTGGTGGACCTTACCGTTGCGGTAAACAAGGAGCCCCACGGATACCAGGTTGACGGCAAAGCTCATTTCCGCTGGGGTGTCTTGACGATCGTCGAAGAGGAGGCTCATGAACTGTATGAGGCCATCGAAATCATGATCGACAAACTGGAAAAAGCAGTCAGAAAGGAGAAGAAGAAGAAAATCGATAAAAAGGTTCCCCACAGCAAGGGAGAAGCTAAGCTGAAGGAAGAAATCGTCGGTCTCAATGTCGAGGATCAGGAAGACTTCCTCGACGAGGACGAAGAAGAACTGTAGCCACACCCAGTGCACCGCAGCTGCTGCGGTGCACTGATGATAGATGCGCCGCAGCTGCTGCGGCCGGTGTACCTCCTGGTGCCCTGTTATTCCAAGAATTTTGCCAGCACTTTCTGCTCCCGATAACTGTACAAACTGGTGGTGCTGTGATATGATATCACTAAACAAAGGTATAGGTATGAAGGAATTCACCGTACTGGATCTGATTGATCTGGACCTCAAAGAAAACATTGCTCTCAATCTCAAATGCATTGGCGGCAGACCGGGGCTGTCCCGGGTCATCACCAATTCAAAGATCAACCGCCCGGGACTTACTCTGAGCGGATTCTTTGAGGAGTTCTCCCATGACTGCATCCAGCTGTTCGGAAAGGGAGAACAGGCGTATCTGCATCGGCTCGAAGAGCTTAAATCGTTTGAAACCATCGAGCGGATGTTCACCTATAAGATACCCTGCATCATATTCTGTGATGGAGGCGAACCGGGGAAACGGTTTCTTGAAATTGCTGAGCGTTCCGGCTGTCCCGTGCTGACCAGCGGGCTTCCCTCAGGAGAATTCGCCATCAGGGTGTATCAGGTGCTCAGCGACGTCTTCGCACCCCAGAAGACCATCCACGGAGTGCTTGTGGAGGTATTCGGCGTGGGCGTACTGATTACCGGAGACAGCGGGGTCGGAAAAAGCGAGACTGCCCTGGAACTGATTGAGCGGGGGCATCGGCTGATCAGTGACGATTCTGTGAAGCTGCAGAACGTCAGCGGAAATATCCTCGTAGGCAGCGGCGAAAACGAGTTTCTTGCCCACCACATGGAAATTCGGGGGCTGGGAATCATAAACATCACCCACCTGTTCGGCGTAAGCGCCATTCGGGACAAGAAACAGGTGCAGCTGTTCGTCCAGCTGGAAGAGTGGGACTCCAACAAGGACTACGACCGCGTCGGCGGCGACATCACCACGGAAATTCTTGGGGTCACCATCCCGAAACTGGAAATCCCGGTGAAGCCCGGACGGAATGTTCCGATTATCATCGAAACTGCTGCGATGAATGAGCGGCTGAAGAAGCTCGGGTATTATTCGGCAAAGGAATTCAACCAGAACGTACTGAAGTGGCTGGAAAGTGAATCCGCCAGAGATCTGTACTATAAAAACGAGGATACTTTCTGACAGATGATTGAAAAGACCGTGACCGTGAAAAACAGAGCAGGGATACATGCGCGGCCTGCCGCCCTGATTGTGAAAACTGCGAATCAGTATGCAGCAAGTCTGTATATCGAAAAGGAAGATATGAGGATCAACGGGAAGTCAATTATGGGAATCATCACCCTCGGCGCAAGCTACAAGACGGAACTGAAGCTCATTACTGAAGGCAAGGACGAGCAGAAGGCGGCTGACGCAATTGAACAGCTCTTTCTCAACCGGTTTGAAGGCGGCGAGGAGGGGAAGACATGAAGGCGCTTACCAAACGGCAGACTGAAGTGCTGACGTTTATCCAGCAGTTTCTCAAAGATCACGGCTATCCCCCTACCATGCGGGAAATCGGCGCACATCTGAGCATTTCAGTAAAAGCTTCCTTTGACCACATCCAGGCACTGCGGAAAAAGGGAATCCTGGGGACCAATGAAAGCCGCTCCCGGGCTCTGGAAATCATAGACGAATCCTATCTTCCCGCTCAGCATGGGATCAGTGTTCCCGTGATCGGCCATATTGCGGCCGGGCAGCCGGTGCTTGCCGAGGAGCATTTTGAACGGATGATCACCCTCCCGGCGGAGATGCTCAAAATGGGCAGCCAGTACTACGCCCTGAGCGTCGAGGGCGACAGCATGATCAATGCGGGAATCCTTGAAGGCGATCTGGCAGTGATCAAGTATCAGAATCAGGCGGAAAACGGCGAGATCGTCGCCGCCCGGGTCAACGACGAGGCGGTCACCCTGAAGCGGTTCTTCCGGGAAAACAACCGGGTCCGTCTGCAGCCTGAAAACCCGGAGTATCCGCCGATGTACACCCAGGAGGTACAGATTCTCGGCACCCTCCAGATGATCATCCGGGATTACCCCTGAAGACATGCCGGCGGAAGAACTGAAGCAGCCGGTGCTCCTGCTCCTGGGGCCTGAGACCGGAAAAAAAAGCGATTACGTGAAGAAGCTCTATAAGCAGTGCTGCGACGCCTGCGGCGGCTCAAGCGAACTGCACCGGTTCTATGCATTCGATACCGAGGACGGCGAAGCTATGGAGGTGCTTCGCAACAGCTCCCTCTTCGCTGATCACCGGTTTGTCGTCATCTCACAGGCGGACAAGCTCTCGGCATCCATGGTTTCACAGATCCTTGCATATGTAAAATCTCCCGATCCCGATGCGCTGCTGGTACTTATCAGTTCGGAATACTCCGTCAACAAGAAACTGCAGCAGGCCGTCGGGAAAGACCGCACGGTGATGTTCTGGGAGCTCTTTGAAAACCAGAAAAAGGAATGGCTGCAGCGGCATTTTTCCGCCAAGGGCATGGATATTACCCATGACGCAGTAGAACTGTTTCTGGAGCTGGTGGAGAACAACACCCAGGAGATGCGGTCGGTTGCCGATCAGTTTTCCTCCTACCTCATCACCCTCGGACTCCCTGATCCCGTGATGATTACCGAAGAGGAGGTGGACTCCTTCGTATATCACAGCAAGCAGGAATCGGTATTCACTCTCTTTGCAAAGCTTGCCTCCCGGGACCTGGCGGGCTCCCTGGATATTTTCAACACCATGCAGCTTGCCGGGGAATTCATCCCCGCCGCCTTTTTCGGCGGGCTCTTCTGGCAGTTCCGCAGACTGCAGCACTTTCTGGAGCTGCTGAGGGACCGGTGGACCCCTGAAGAGGCCATGGCTAAGACCGAAGTGCTCGGAAACAAGGCAGCCATCACGGGAAAGCGCAACAAGGCAGTGTATGCTGAAGCCGCGGAGCACTATACCGTCAAGGATGTCAGAAGCATTTTGATGCAGACCCAGCAGTGCGAAAGCATGCTCCGGGAGATCAGAAGCGATATGCACCCGCTGATAGTGGAACTGCTGCTGTACCGGATTATCAGGCGGTCAGGCAGAGCGCCGCTTCCCGGAGAAGCATACTACGGACTCATCGGGGTGAACTACCCCGACAATCTCACTCCTCCTCCTTCAGTACGCTGACAATCCCCTCTGCAAGCCTGCGGGACAGTCCGCCCTGTTCCATCAGCTGCTCAACTGTGGCTGATTTCAGTGCCTGAAGCGAACCGAACCGCTTCATCAGCCCTTCGCTCCGTTTCGGTCCAATCCCCGGAACCGCCTCAAGGAGGCTGAAGGCGGCATTCTTTCTGCGAAGCTGTTTCTGGAAGCTGACGGCGAACCGGTGGGTTTCATCCCGAACCGCCTGCAGCACCCGCAGTGCATCCGACGCCTCGGGCAGCCGCACAGGCCCGGATGCTTCGGGAAACCAGATCTCCTCATATTCCTTTGCCAATCCGATCACCGGAAGATCCCCAAGTCCCAGGGCGTTAAGCACCCCCTTCACTGCATTCACCTGCCCCTTCCCTCCGTCAATGAGGATGAGATCCGGCAGCGGCTGCCCCTCGTTCACCGACCGGGTATACCTCCTGGCAGTCACCTCGCGCATCGCCTCGTAATCGTCGATTCTCCCCTGCAGCGTTTTTACATGAAACCGCCGGTAGGACTGCTTGTCGGGAACTCCCTTGTAAAAAGAGACCATGGAAGCCACCGGACTGGTTCCCGAGAGGTGGGAGATGTCGAACCCTTCGATCCGCTCGGGAAAGCGCTCAAGTTCCAGCACCTCCTGGAGCTCCCGGAGGGCCTCGGAATTATCCTGGGCCTTTCTTCGTTTGTCCGCATCCATGGCGGCATTGTGGGAGGCCATCTTCATGATCCGCAGATGCCTTCCCCGTTTCGGCTGCTTTACCGCCGTTTTTACTCCGGTTATCTCAGCGAGCAGCTGTTCCAGCAGCTGCGGATCCGCTTCATGGGAGAGGTAGAGCACCTCTGGAACATCCTCAGCCTCCCGGTAGTACTGTCCGATGAAATTAACCAGAGCCTCCTGCTCGTCCCCGAGGAATTCACCCCGGTGGATTTCCCGGCCGATGAGTTTCCCCTCCCGCATCTGAAAGACTGCGATGGAGACAACCTGATCCGCCATGGCGCAGGCGACATAGTCCCGGGTATGCTGCAGAAAGTCCTCCACCCCCTGACCGGTGGTGGAGGATTCCACGGCGATAACCGCATCCCGCAGCTTTGCCGCCTCCTCAAACTGCCGCTGCTCAGCAGCCTCCTTCATCCGCTGCCGCAGGGAGCTCAGCAGTTCCTGGGTGCCCCCCCGCAGGAGCCTGCGGACCTGCTCCACCGTCTCCTGATACTCCTCCCGGGTCACCTTCCCCGCACAGGGAGCGGAGCACCGTCCGATATGGTAGTAGAGGCACGGGGCATACCGCTTTTTCAGCCGGCCTCTGCACTTTCTCAGAGGATACAGTTTTTCAATCAGTTCAAGGTAGAGGTCAATTTTCGAGACATCCGCATAGGGTCCGAAGTATTCAGACCCGTCCTGCGGCATATGCCGGGTTTTGAACACCCGGGGGAACGCCTCTGCGGTAATCCGGATCACCGGATAACTTTTGTTGTCCTTGAGGCTGATGTTGTAGTGGGGCTTCCACTTTTTTATCAGGTTGTTTTCCAGCAGCAAAGCCTCATATTCATTACCCGTAGCGATGTATTCAACCGCATCGATCTTGGCCACCAGCATCCGGGTCTTGATGTCCCGGTTCCCGGTAAAATAGGAACTCACCCGCTTTTTCAGGTCCTTCGCCTTGCCGATATAGAGAATCCTGCCGGTCCGGTCCTTCATCAGATAGACCCCGGAGGAACTGGGAAATTCCTGAAGGGAAGCTTTAACTGTCTCTTTTCGATGATCATGCTCCATACAGCTCAAATATACTTCCCGCGGGTAATTTGGACAAGCTGCTCAGATTTCCTCCTCCGGGGCAAACCGTTCCAGCACGGCTTTCAGCGAATGGACTGCATTTTTCTCCCGAATCACAGCCCGTCAACATTGATTTTTGCCCTGTCAGGGGTTAGGATTTTGAAATCGTATCTGCAGAATAACCGGACCCCGGCCGCAGTAAACGGCTGAGAAACAAGGAAACACCAATGAGCAGCAGTCTTCTGGCAATAAAAACGACCATTCCTCCCCTTGATCAGCAGATTGTCTCCCGCAGCCGCATCATCGAGCACCTCAATTCCGCCGAGGCCGCCCGGAGCAGACTTACCCTGATTTCTGCACCGGCTGGGTTCGGAAAAACCACTGCAGCCAGGGAATGGATCGCAGGAAGGGAGCAGTGCAGCGCCTGGTACTCCCTGGATGAAGGTGACAACGACCGGATGCGCTTCTGGGTCTATCTGATAACCGCACTGCAGACCTTCAGTCCGAAAATCGGTGTGATCACCCTTGAGACGGCCCGATCGGCAGCGATGAATTCTGTATCAGATGCAGGCAGTGAATATCTGCTTACAGGACTGCTCAACGATCTCTTCGCTCTGGAGGACGACTCTGTGGTGGTCCTTGATGATTATCACGTGGTGGATCACCCCCCGATACATCGGGATATGCAGTTTTTCATAGAAAATCTTCCTCCGCAGCTTCATCTGGTGATCACCACCAGATCAGAGCCACCGTGGCCGCTGTCCAGATGGCGTGCCAAAGGGTTTATGGCCGAGATCAGACAGCGGGAACTTACTTTTTCTCCCGAGGAGACCCAGCAGCTGCTGGTCAGAGTGAAGGGTCTTGTTCTTAAGGAATCTCTGCTCCTGGTCCTCCACCGGAAGACCGAAGGCTGGGCCGCAGGGCTCCAGCTGGCCTCCTATTCCCTTTCCCGGAGCAGGGATCCCGAAGCATTTATCCGCAGCTTCGCCGGCAGTCACCGGCATGTATTTCATTTCCTCAGCGAGGAGGTGCTCAGCAGCCAGAGTCCCGAGGTCCAGCAGTTTCTCATGGAAATCTCCGTGCTGGAACGGTTCTGCGGATCCCTCTGTGATGCCGTCACCGGCCGCTGCGACGGGCATGAGATGCTCGCCGACCTCGAACGGAAGAACCTTTTTGCCGTCTCCCTGGATGATCACGGTGAATGGTACCGCTACCATCCCCTGTTTGCTGACCTCCTGCTGGTGAAACTGAAGCAGGACCAGCCTGACCGGGTTTCCCAGCTCCACCGTCGGGCAGCCCGATGGTTCTTCGACCGGCAGGCTCCCGGCGAGGCAGTCCGGCATGCCGCCCTGGGTGAAGACCTGGAATTCGCCGCCTCGCTGCTCCAGGACCATATAGAAGAGGTGCTGAATACCGACCTCCGCGCCGGCGGCGGCGGGCCGATGGTGCTCATGCAGATGCTTGAGCGTTTTGCAGATGAGCACCTGATGCGCTTCCCCCTGCTGATTCCCCACAAAGCATGGCTCTACCTCATCCACAAAGGACGGGAGGAAGCCCAGGCGGTGCTGGATCTGGCAGATCAGGCTGAAGCGCAGGCTCCTCCCTCCCGTCTTGAGGAGTTCCGGGGCATGCAGGCGGTAGTCAGGGCCTACAGCGCCATCTACGCCCAGGACATGGGCAGGGCGGCAGTCCTGGCTGAGGAGGCACTGAAACTGCTGCCGGTTTCAAGCAACTACTGGCATACCGTCGTAGCCGTGATATCCGGGGATGCCAGATTGTTTACGGGCAGCCCCGAGGCGGCGCTGCAGTTCTACAGCAGGGCATACCGGAACAATAAGCAGCTGAAAAACCATTACCTCGTAATCAGCAACGGATTTAAAACCGCTACAGCACTCTACTTTATGGGAAATCTTGAGGAATCCCGAAAAATTACCGAGGAGATGCTTGAACTGGCCAAGCGGCAGGGATTCTCCCGGTTCACCCGCACCGGACTGCTTTGGGTCCTGCTGGGGGAACTGCTGCGCGAACAGGGAGACCTTGAGGAAGCTCAGCGCTGTATCGAACGGGGACTGTTTCTCAGCAGGCCGGAACATCCTTCCTACGGATGGAACTGTCTGTTCAAAGCCGCACTGATGGTCTCAAAACTGGATTACGACGGCGCCATGGAGGCGGTCCGGGAGATTGAAGCCCTCAATCAGAAGGTCGCCCTCCCGATATTTGTAAACTTCCCGGCAGCCTGCTGGAAGGCCAGAATCCTTCTGGCGCAGCAGCGGGGCTCTGAAGCTCGGAACGTACTCACGTCCCTCGGCATCACCCCTGAAGCTGAAATCATAAGAGGAAAGGAATTCGGCTTTATCGTCCTCGCCCGGCTCCTCGCAGCGGAGGAAACAGCAGCCGGAGCAGACCGGGCCGCAGAAATTCTGGAAACAGTGGTTCAGCGGGCTGATGCAGGTACGTATCGGAAGCTGCAGACCGAAGCTCTGCTGGTGCATGCCGCCCTGGAGGAACAGCGCGGAAACCGGAGCGCTTCGGCCAGGCTGCTGGAGCGCTCCAAGGAGCTCAAGCGGGAGTGCGGATTCTTCCAGCTGTTCGCTGACGAGAACCGGCTGCAGAAAAAAGCGGCGTCGGCCGAGGCAGAACCCAGGGGGGAGAAATCGCTGCAGTACCTGGTGGAGGAGCTCACCGGTCGGGAACGGGAAGTTCTGGAGCTCATCAGCCTGGGACTTTCGAATCAGGAAATATCCCAGCGGATGTTCCTTTCGGTCGGCACGGTGAAATGGCACACCAGCAATATCTACGGCAAGCTGGGCGTCCGAAGCAGGACCGAGGCCCTCGTCCGGGCAGACCGGCTCGGCCTGCTGAAGCCCCGCATCCCTTGATGAACCAGATCCGCCCCGATAGAATGGGGCGATGAATCAGAAGGCCCTGGATTCCCTTGCACAGGACAGCATCTTTACCAGTCTCCCCCGGTCGCAGCAGCAGTATCTCCTGGAGACCGGAGCACGCCTGCGGCTCAGCAGACAGTACCTCCGGCAGCTCACCGAGGCCGCTGCAGACCTGGCAATGTGGGATGAGGGGAAGCTCAAGGAGCTTTTTGAGCCGCTGCTGGAGGAGCAGAGGGCACAGAAACTGCAGGGCACCCAGCGCAACGCATATCTTATGGGTATGCTCCGGGAGGAGCTTGACCGGAAGCGGTCCCGGGAAATTGATTATCAGGGGTTTCACCCCCGCCGGCCTTTCGGCGGGAAGCATCTCTTTGTCGATCAGTCCGACCGCTCAGTGCAGCTTCTGGGATCCTGTCCCGTGGCCGGCGAAAAAACAAGATGCTGCAACCTTCTGACCCTGGATGCAGTCCGGCAGTGCGGATTCGCATGCAGCTACTGCTCCATCCAGTCCTTTTATGAACGGCAGCGCATCTACTTCTTCTCCGATCTACCCCGGAGGCTTCGAGAAATTTCCGATGCTCTGGACCAGGATCAGCTCTATCATATCGGGACGGGACAGTCCTCCGACTCCCTGATGTTCGGCAACCGCCACGGTGTGCTTGACGCCCTGACGGATTTCGCCCGGGATAATCCCCGGATAATTCTTGAGCTGAAGACGAAATCCGGGAACATCGATTATCTTCTGGAGAACCGGGAGCGTATTCCCGGCAATCTCATCTGCACCTGGTCGCTCAACCCGCAGCTGATCATCGAAAAGGAGGAGCATCTCACCGCCTCCCTTGATCAGCGGCTGGAGGCGGCCCGAAGGACCGCTGAAGCGGGAATACTCACGGGCTTCCACATTCATCCCATGATCAGGTATAAAGGATGGCAGAAGGACTACCGGGAGCTTTTCTCACGGCTGCAGGCGGAGTTCTCTCCCCGGAATACGGTCATGCTGTCCTTCGGTACGCTCACCTTCATCAAACCGGCGCTGCAGCAGCTGCGCTCCATGGGCATCAAAAGCCGGGTCCTGCAGATTCCCTTAAGCGATGCATCGGGGAAGTACTCATATCCGCGGGATATCAAGGAGGAGCTGTTCTCCTTTGCATACCAGTGCTTCAGCAGTGAATGGAAGCGGCAGGTGTTCTTCTACCTCTGCATGGAGCCGGCCTCCCTCTGGGAGCCGGTCTTCGGATTCAGCTACCGGGACAATGAAGCATTCGAACAGGCCATGAAGTCGGCCTATTCCGAAAAAATCCAGTCCCTTGGGGAGCAGAACCGATGAAGCCTCAGGCGGCAGCGCCTCCCCGGCGGGGCATCCTGGGGGCTGCATACTGCATCGGCGCCCTGGTCACCCTGATGATATCGCTCAACGGACAGCTTGCCCAGCAGACCGGTCAGGCCTTTTCCCTGGTGGTCATCCATCTGGCAGGGCTCAGCGCAGTGATCCTGACGTTCATCATCACCCGGACCCCCCTGACGGTTCCCGCAAACCCGCTTCCCTGGTACTTCTACAGCGGCGGGGTCATCGGCGTGTTCATGGTCTTCGGAAGCAACGTCTCCTTCGGAGCTGTCGGGGCCTCCCTCACCCTGGCTGCGGGGGTGCTCGGACAGACCGCCGGATCCCTCACGGTGGATACCGCAGGCCTCTTCGGCATGCGCAGGTACCGGTTCATCAAGGAGAAGTGGAGCGGTCTTGCGGTCATCTGCCTCGGCATACTCGTCATGGCGGAAACCTGGAGGCTCGACGGGATGTATATCATCCTGGCGATGATGGTGGGAACGGCGACGGTCTTTCAGATGATCCTCAACGCACGGCTTGCCTCGGCAATCGGTCTGTTCCGGGGAGTAGGGATCAATTATATCGGCGGCCTGGCTGCTTCAATCCTGGCACTGCTGTTAACCGGCGGCTCCATCGCCTCCTTCTCCCGGCTCGGCTCGGTGCCGCTGCATCTGATTCTCGGCGGAGGGCTGCTGGGATTTATTGTGGTAACGAGCATGAACACTATTGTTCCCAAAATACCGGCCTTCTACAGCGCCCTGCTGGTGTTTCTGGGGCAGATCTCTGCCGGCCTGATCATCGATGCGCTCCTGCTGGGGATATACTCGCCCCGCAGGACCGCCGGGGCCGTCCTGATCTTTATCGGTCTGATGCTCAGCGTCCATGCCGACCGCCGCCGCCGGCAGCCGGAATAATTGAGTATTGCCTCTTTCAGCCTTTATGATATGATGTGGATCACAATATTTCTGGAGGAACGCATGAAGACGCTGATCGTGTATGGGTCCCGCTGCGGCTACGCTGCAGAGTGTGCGGAACTCATACGTGAGCATCTCGGTGATGATGAATTTGTCATCTTCACGCATATCGACTGTCAGGATCCGCCGACGGTGGCGGACTATGACCGGATCATTATCGGCGGCTCGCTTCGGTTCGGAAAGATCCAGCGGAAGGTCAGGCGGTTCATGGAGGAATACCGGCACCTGCTTCTGCAGCGGGAAGTCGGGCTGTATCTCTGCGGTCTTGCAGAGGAGGAAGTCCAGGAGAAGCACTTCGCAAAGGTCTTCCCCCGGGACCTGCGGAAGCACGCAAAGGCAGTGTGCCTGCCCGGAGGGGTTGCTGAACTGGATGAGGTGAACCCGATGCTGCGCAGATACCTTACCGCTCAGTTCCCGAGCCTTGATAGGAGAAAGCCCGAGCGTCTGGATGTCTTTGTTCGGTCGCTGCAGAAGAGCGGGAGAACTGCGCCGGTCTCATAGGGTACACCTCAGCAAGCAGCGCCTGCACCCCCGTTCCGTGAGCAAACAGCTTCAGCAGGTCTGAATGCTCGAAATAGGGATACACCCTGGTGGAGATGCACAGCCGTGAATCGATGAAGACCTCCAGGGTGGAGTGGTCCAGCAGCACCCTGATATCTACCTGATGATCCTCCCGAACGTTCCAGGGACCTGCAGTGGGAATGGCATGGGGCATCCCTTTGGCGCAGCTGCCGGAGCGGTCGATTTCCGCCCGTCCCCGTCCCGGGCAGAGGATAATCCGGGTACGTTCCCGTCCCTGCTCGTCACTGAGCAGTTCGATGCCGAAGGATTCGGTCTTCCCTGGATCAAACTGGAGCACTGCGGCAATGTCCAGGGCCTTGCCCCGTATCGGCAGAATCGTTTCTTCCTGCACTTCCAGATCCCCGGCGATATAGGCGTTATCCCGGTCATGGAGCAGAGAGACGCTCTCCACGGGATAAAACAGCAGCCGGTCATCCTCGTCAATGTCAATAATCCTGGGAAATGACTGCACCCCGGACCAGGTGTAGCCGGCCTGCTCCAGTGAGACCCGGAGCACCTCGGGCATCCAGGCAAACATCACCACCCTGCCGTCATGAGTATAGCAGGTGTTTCCGGCGTAGAATCCCTGCCATCCTCCGTAGTCCACCACCCCGGTCTGCTTCGGGGTGAAACGCCTTCCGTCGAAATCCCCGACGGCGTACCGCATGGAATTATAGGGTGAATACATGAGAATGTAGCGGCCTTTATGGGGGAACATGACCGGGCATTCCCACATATCGCTTCCCTGGGTGTCCCGATCCAGAATTCCCAGATATTCCCACTGATAGAGATCAGTATCGAGGGCCCGATACAGGGCTGCGCACCCGTGCCCCTGGACGGTGCCGCCGACGACCATCATCCAGTCATCTTCATGACGGAAGACGAAGGGATCCCGCCACTCCAGGATCTTCGTATCTCCATGGACTGACTGATCAATAACGGGATTATGGTGCACCTTCACCCAGTCGTCCAGATCTATACTGCCGACTGCCGCCCACTGCTGCGCTCCGGTCTGGGAATTCCGCTCCCCCTCCCCTACACTGGTATAGAAGATCATGGGAGTTCCGTCATCCCGGATGACCGAACATCCGGAAAAGCAGTGGAGCTCCCCCTCCTCCCTGCTGGGATAGAGAGCCAGAGGCCGGTGGTTCCAGTTCACCAGATCCCTGCTGACCGAATGCCCCCAATGAATATTACCCCATTTCGCATCTTCGGGGTTATGCTGATAGAACAGATGATAGAGACCGTTGTGGAATATCGGGCCGTTGGGATCGTTCATCCAGTGCTTTTCCGGGAGCATATGATAAATCGGCCGATGCCGCTGTTTTTTCTTGTGCTTCATGCTTCATTGCTTCCTGCAGAAAGATTACGGCAATTATACCACAGGCCTCGGGAAGCGGAAAGAGAGGACGCTTTTCTTCTTCAGGGTTATTGACCACCGGCAGCTGCAGCAACTATACTCCTCC
>PWKH01000023.1 GCA_003559765.1 Spirochaetaceae bacterium | reverse complement strand
CGGTTCCACCTCACCCAGGCGGCTCTCTACCTTGCCACCTGCGAAAAGTCCAACAGCACCCTGGGGTTCTTTGACGCTCTTCAGGCAGTGGAGGAGGAACACAAGGAGGTGCCGGTGCATCTCAAGGATCCCTCCCGGGATGCGGAGGGCTTCGGCCACGGCGAGGGGTATCTCTACCCCCACGCCTACCGGGATCACTGGACCGCCCAGCAGTATCTGCCTGACGGGCTCAGAGATCGGGTGTTTTATCAGCCCGGCAGTCAGGGATACGAAGCATCCATCCGTCGGGAGGTGGAGCGCAAGCGGGAGATTCAGCTCGAGCTGGCGGCGGAACCCGCCGTTTTCGAAGTGCTCACCTTCTCCCCCAAGAACACCCGGCAGGAACAGTGGATCAATCGGCTTGCCTCCCGGCAGAGCAGCATGCTCCAGGAGATCAGAAGCCATGTCTTCTCTGCCCTGCGGCTGCACCGCCACAGCCGGATTCTCGATATCAGCGACGGCTCCGGGGTGCTTATCTGGGAGGCGTGCCGTCAGGTTCCCGAAGGGGGCGTCTATGCGCCGGTAAGCAGCAATTCCCGGAGGAAGGAGCTCTCATCCTACGCATCCCGCATGTCCCGGGAGCAGCAGCCGGTGCTCTATAGCGGGGATCTCTTCTCGCTGAATGCGGCACTTCCTGAGGATCTGCGCTTTGAGGCGGTAATCGGACGGAATGCATACCTTCGGTGCCGAAGCAGGGATGAGCTGTTTCTGTTTCTGAAGCAGCTGCTCGCACCGGAGGGAGAACTGTCGCTCTCAGAAATTGTTCCCTCCCTGGGCAGCAGGCTCTCCCAGGCCGCCGATGCAGTTCCGCCTCAGCGGTGGGGCCGCATGCAGCTGATCACCTCCCCGGAGCAGCTCAAGGATATCCTCGAGACCGCCGAGGGACATATATACGGAGATGAGACCCGGCAGCTGACGAACTGGGACATCCGGCAGCTCCTTGAAGATCTCGGCCGGGCATCCTTCACCGAGACCGCTCATACCCGCTTCACCCACAGCGAACAGCGGGAGCTTCCCCGGCAGGAGCTTGACCGATGGGTCCGCCAGAGCTACCTCCCCTTTCTGGATAAGTTCGGCGGCAGAGAGGCCGCAGAAGAGATCATCGCCCTGCTGAGCGATCTCTCTGTTGTCTGGAAGACCGCCGAGGTCCACGTCCACGCAAAGGCGTGAGCACCCGGGGATGCCGGTTCCACAAAATTCCCCTCTATGATAGGGTGTTGCTGTATCAATCGTTCCCGATCTTGAAAAGAAGGACGCTGTATGCACCGAAAGCATAAATTCTTTGATATCCGCAAGGCAGTATTCTGGCCTGCCCTGATTATCCTGGCGGGGTTCATCGGCATAATTCTGGCAGTAGGTGATCCGATGGAGGAGATCTTCACCGCCCTGCAGCACTGGATCTCCTCCCGTTTCGGCTGGCTGCTGGTGCTCGCTGTCAACGCGTTTCTTTTTGCGGTGCTCTATTTCGCCTTTTCAAATCTCGGGAAGATCAGAATCGGCGGACGGAATGCGGTGCCTGAGTTCAGCAGAGGCTCCTGGTTCGCCATGCTCTTCAGTGCCGGTATGGGAATCGGGATTCTCTTCTGGAGCGTAGCTGAGCCGCTGACCCACTTCATTGCTCCGCCTGTCGAGCAGCCGGGAGCCCTGGAGGCGGCACAGGAGGCGATGGGACTCACCTTCCTGCACTGGGGGCTCCATGCCTGGGCGGTCTACGCCCTGGTGGGACTTGCCCTTGCCTTCTTCTCCTTCAACCGGGACATGCCCCTGGCCTTCCGCTCAGTGTTCTATCCGCTGCTGGGCGAGCGGGTCCACGGACGCCCGGGGGACGTGATCGATGTCCTGGCGGTGCTGGCCACCCTCTTCGGCCTGGCCACATCCCTCGGACTCGGAGTGACCCAGGTGAGCGCCGGATTCGCCCATCTGCTGGGCACGCCTGATGAGCTCACATCCCGGATTATCCTGATAGCGGTCATCACGGCGATCGCCGCCGTTTCGGTCTTTCTCGGCCTGGACCGGGGCGTCAAGCGGTTAAGCGAAATCAACATCTACCTGGCTGGATTCCTGCTGATGTTTCTGATGGTCGTCGGACCGACGCTGTTTATTATCAACTCCTATGTCCAGAACATCGGCGGATACCTCGACAACTTCTTTCACCGCAGTTTCTGGACCGAAAGCTATCTGCAGGGCGACTGGCAGCAGGAGTGGACCGTGTTCTACTGGGCATGGTGGATCTCCTGGTCCCCCTTTGTGGGGATGTTCATTGCCAGGATCTCCCGGGGCCGCACGGTTCGTGAGTATGTCCTGAGCGTGCTCATCGTGCCGACGCTGCTCACCTTTCTGTGGATCACCGCCTTCGGCGGCTCCGCCCTCTGGCTGGAGCTGCAGCATGCCGCAGGAATTGCTGAACAGGCCGCACAGGAGGCATCAACTTCGATCTATCTGCTCTTCGAGCATTTCCCTGTAAGCATAGTGGCTAATACCGCGGCAGTTCTGCTGGTGATCAGCTTCTTTGTCACCTCCAGCGATTCCGGATCCCTGGTGGTGGATACCTTCACCTCCGGGGGGAAACTGCAGTCACCGGTAACCCAGCGGGTCTTCTGGGCATCCATGCAGGGGGTCATTGCGGCGATCCTGCTCGTAGGCGGAGGGCTCCAGGCGCTGCAGACCGCCGCTATTGCCACAGGCCTTCCCTTCGCCGTCATCCTGATGATCATGGTCTGGAGTCTAAAGAAGGGACTGCAGGAAGAGCATGACCGGGAGCAGCTGCGGCTGCGGTCCAACGAGCATGAGTCCTACAAGGAGCTGATCCGCAATCTCATATCGGGGGAATCCGCTTCGCATACAGAAGGAGAGAACAAGGAGGCCGACGGTCATGAAGAGAAATAACCGCATTGAGACCATGGTGGTCTGTCTTGATCTCACCGAGATCGACCGGGAGCTCATCGACTACGCCCGGTTTATCGGCAGGCACCTGCAGACCAGGGAGATCTTCCTGCTCCATGTGATCCAGGCATACGATCTTTCCGGCAGAAGGGAGGATGAACTTGCTCAGGTTAAAAAGACGCTGGAGCAGAAGCTCAATGAGCAGATACGCCGCCTCCCGGCAGAGGGTTCACCGCTTCACTGCGCCGTTGAGATCGAAAAGGAGGACGCTTCCAAGCGGATCATCGCCTTTGCGGATACTCACGGCGCTGATCTGGTCGTCCTGGGAAAGAAGTACGGATCCGACCGGGATGCCCGCTACGGGGAGCGGATCGCCGCAGGAACCTCGGCTGATCTGCTGTTCGTGCCTCAGCAGCCGAATCCGTCGGCCGCCCGGGTGCTGTGCGCCCTTGATTTCTCCCCCCATGCGGAGGAGGCCTTCGCCAGAGCGCTGCATTTTCGAAAGACCGCCGGATCGCAGCTGAGCTGCTACTATCTCTATGATGCATCCGCCAGCTATTTTCCCGCAGCGACATTTCGCGCTTCCGCTTCGCTTGAACAGAAGCTTCAGAAAAACGCCCGGTCCTTTTTTCAGCAGTTCGGTCTTGATCCCGAGGAGATTCCCTGCACCATCTCCCTCGACGATCCGACGGAAACCCATGTCCGGAAAATCAGCCGGGAGCCGGCAGATCTGATCATCCTCGGGGCAAAGGGAGCCGTGGGATCAGTCACCACCCCCCTGGGCAATGCCGCCGAGAGTCTGCGCAGGTCCCAGCTGCACACTCCCGTCATGGTCATGAAAAACCGAAGGGGATAGCCCGAAGCTCCGGAGGAATCTGCAGGCTGGGGTGTTGACACTTTTGAAAGGACTTTTTATAAGTACCATATGAAACAAGCGAAGCACAGCGGCGTGAGCACTCTGCTGGTGAAGGACATCAACACCAAGTCGGTTCTGCATATACTCAAGGAGGCGCACACCGCTACGGTTCGGGAACTGTCAGCAGCCAGCGGACTGAGCGCGGTCACGGTGAAGAGCATCATCAGCATGCTGAGGGCAGAAGGCAGAGCCATCCCCGACGGCACGGTTCCCTCACAGGGCGGCAGACCGTCGCAATGCTACCGCTTCAATGAACAGCACGCCCTGGGGCTTCTGCTCTTTGCCAGAGAACTCCATGGAATAGATACGCTCTGTCTGAGGGTTATTGATCTTTATGGAACCGTCCTTGATTCAACTGACTGCCGGATGCCCTCCATGGAATATGAAGCCGTGGAAAGTCTGATTGCCCAGAAGATCGGACCATTCAGCCGCATCCGGGCAGTCGGCATCGGCCTGCCCGGCATTGAATACGAGGGCAGCATGGTGTCCCTGGACTACGAAGCTCTGGTCGGCACGCCGATTATTGAGCGGCTGCACTCGCGGTTCCGGATCCCGATCCTGGTGGAGAACGATGTAAATGCGGCTGTTCTCGGCAGATCCGAAGGGGAGCATCAAGGAAATTGCGAGGTGTACATCTATTTCCCCCGCAAGTATCCTCCTGGAGCGGGGATTCGTGTAAACGGAACCCTCATCAAAGGCGGCAGGCATTTCGCCGGCGAAATCGGCTGGCTCCCATTGGATATCCAGTGGGGTCCGGAAACCGCAGATTCATTTGAAGCCTGCACCACTACCGCCGCCAAGGTTGTCATGTGCATAACCGCAGTGCTTGATCCTGATTCCGTGGTGCTCTACGGGGAGCATTTCACGGAAGCGCATCTGGAGCAGATCAGGATCATCTGCCGCTCCCGTCTCCCCGAGCAGGTGCTCCCGGAGTTCAGCCTCTCGAAGGACTTTACTGCAGATTTTGAACAGGGCCTGAAATATCTGACACTGAACCTCCTGGAAGGGTAAGGAATACATCATATGTCCGTACTGCTGCTCATCCTGATTTATATTGCTTTTATCAGCCTCGGCCTTCCGGATGCTCTGCTCGGTGCCGGATGGCCGGTAATGCAGCCGGATCTCAACGTACCCTTCGGGTTTGCCGGTCTGGCTCAAATGCTGATATCTGCAGGCACGATTGTCTCCAGCATATGTTCCGGTGCGGCGATCAAGCGCTTCGGCACCGGCAGGCTCACCGCCGCAAGTGTGGCGATGACTGCGGCAGCTCTGCTCGGGTTTTCCGCAGCGCCGTCCTTTGTCTGGGTGCTGTTTGCCGCCCTGCCCCTGGGACTGGGGGCAGGTGCCGTCGATGCAGCGCTGAACGCCTATGTGGCCAATCACTATGAATCACGGCATATGAGCTGGCTCCACAGCTTCTGGGGGGTGGGGGCACTCAGCGGCCCGCTGATCCTGTCGTTTCTGCTGCTTGGCGGTCACTCCTGGCGCAGCGGGTATCTTGCGGTGGGATCCTTTCAGGTGCTGCTGGTGGCCATCCTGCTCGCGGCAGTTCCCCTCTGGGACAAGGTTCGGGCTGTTAAGACTGAAAAAAAGCCCGACGCCCATCGCGCAGTATCAATGTGCACTGCCGTGAAGATCAGGGGAGTGCCTTCAGCCCTGCTGGTTTTCCTGTTCTACGGCGGGATAGAGACCACCATGGGGCTGTGGGGCGGATCCTTCCTGTTCAAGGTGAAGGGACTTGATCCTGCCCTGTCTGCAACCTGGGTTTCGCTGTTTTTTGCCAGCATCACCGCGGGACGGTTTCTCACCGGGGTACTGACCTTTCGTCTGTCCAACAACGCCATGATCGGGGGAGGAGCGCTGACTGTCCTGGGAGGGATTCTCCTGCTGCTGGCTCCCCTGCCCCTCCCGGTCAGTCTGGTCGGGTTTCTGCTCATCGGATTCGGCTGTGCTCCGATATTTCCCTGCATGATCCACGAAACACCGGTACGCTTCGGCGGCAGCAGCTCCCAGTCGATCATCGGGTACCAGATGGCGGCAGCCTACACCGGGGCAGCCCTCCTGCCTCCGCTGTTCGGATTTATTGCAAATGCCGCAGGCATGGTGCTCATGCCTGGCTTTCTCATCACCTATATCCTGATCCTGCTGGCAAATTTCCTTCGCCTGAGGCATATCCGGGCAGCATGACGGGATGCTCCATGCCGGTCTTTTGTTTTCTCTCAACCGCCGGATCCTGTGCTCTGCAGCTTTATGCAGCCGGATATCCGATAGGTGTTTGCCCGTGCAGGTCTGATCTTCCTGCAGCACCTGCGGGCACATGCAGCAGGCTTTTTCTATAAGCATGTAATGGAGGGAACTGCTAGAATCTTCGAATCGGCCGGATGCGGTATTCCTGACTGAAGCCGTCAATTGCGACATTGCCGCTTGTTCCGTCGCTGAAATTCACAACCACCGGCATCTCATCATACTCTACTGTGCCGTTTACTATGCGGATAATCAAGGCAATATTTGATGCCCAATAGGGCTCTTCCTCCAGTCCCTCCACGTGATCCCTGTGTTCATACAGCCACAGCAGTTCTTCTCGTGAGGGAAGGCACCAGTCATAATATGCATAGGGGTTTTTTTTATTCATGTATGTGTCTATGTACCCATCAGCATCATTCCTCCGAAGCAGCGGATCTTCTTCCGTTTCTGCCCATCCCTTCCATGCGGCTTCCAGGTACTGCCAGCGGTCACTGAAATCTGTTTTTCGGTAAAAAATAGTGCCTCCTCCGGGACCGACGGTCCCGAGGGCATGCTCCCACAGTGCGTAGAGCACTACATCGGCAGCGGGCATGATCAACACATCTCCCTGACGGAGAGTAAATCCTGTCCCATCGGGTTCGGTGTTCCATCCGGTCACATCGAATT
>PWKH01000160.1 GCA_003559765.1 Spirochaetaceae bacterium | reverse complement strand
CGTATTTGTACTGCTGGACATGTTCAGAAACCGCTTTGCCGATATGACTTACCCGGTTTCCTGGGATCACCTGTTGTATACCAAGATAAAGACTCTCACGGGTAACGTCCACCATTTTTTTAACCTCGGGATCGACTTTCTCCATGCAGATCGTCTGTGCAGCATCGCTGTAGTATCCGTCAAGTTCAATGCCGATGTCTATACTGACGATATCCGCAGGCTGTATAACATAGCTTCCAGGTATTCCGTGGATAATCTGCTCATTCACGGATATGCATGCAGATGCAGGGAACCCCATATAACCGAGAAAGGCAGGGGTTCCTCCGCCGAAGGTGATAAACTCATGAATATACTGATCAATTTCGCCGGTGCTCATACCTGGCTTCACTTCGGACTCCAAGTGCTTGTGAAGGTCAGCCAGAAGCCTGCAGGAGGCCCGAAGACCCGCGATGTCATTCTCGTTTTTCAGCTGAATCATGTTCTGCTCCGCGTTTTCTGCGGTCCTTCACACAGGTATCAAGGATTCCGTTAATGAAGGAATACGCTTTGTCCCCCGAAAGCTCCTGGGCCAGCAGGACCGCTTCATGTATGGTGACTTTTTCAGGAATGTCCTGCTGAAACAGGAGGGCGTAGATGCTCAGCCGGAGGATCGATAAATCCACCCGGGCGAGCCGGTCAATGTCCCATCTGATCAGGTAGGATTCGATAGTCGTATCAATTTCTGCAAGCTGCTCCAGGGTTCCGCGGATCATCAGCTGAGCGAACTGAAACGTAGCTTCAGAAATCCCCAGCCGCTCATCTTCGCTCAGCCAGTCAAACTGCAGCACCTCGTCAACGGTGCAGTCGTTTCGCACTTCATACAGATACAGTCCCTGTACCGCCAGCACCCGAGCTTCTCTTCTTCCTGTACTCACAGTAAAATCCTGATATCTGCTTCCTCGCGCAGTGAATCCACCAGGTCGTCTACCGCCTGATTGAACACCTGCGACTGCCGCTGATTGTAGAGAATGTTTCCGATATACTCATATACCGTCGTATTTGTGCTCGGATTCAGAGGATCTTGCAGACCGAGCACCGCCGCATTGCGGTGGTCAGCCATGTAGATGATATGATACCCTGCCCGTGACTCGATTATCTCTGAAGTCTCTCCCCGGGAAAGCTCAAACACTGCATCCAGAAACCGCTCACCTAACAGCTGCCTTCGGCGGGCATCATTTATGGCGATCCATCCGAGTCTTCCATCGGACTGCAGGGTGGAATCATCCTCAGAGACCTCGCGAACCAGTTCAGAGAAGCTTTTTTCACCCGATTCGAGCAAAGAAAGTGCTTCACTGATTTTTTCAAATGCAGCTGCTTCGCTTTTGTCCCGTTTGTCTACAAACACATGGTGTATCAGGGCGTATTCGGGATTGATGAAATCCGTGGCATTTTCCCGATATACTCTTCGTATTTCCTGCTCAGCAGGTTCCGGCACCGATTCAAAGAGATCCCGCTTCGCCGTGAATATATACCGCTCAACCTGCAGCTTGTTTCTGATGTCCTCACGGAAAGCTGCAAGGCTTATCCCGAAGTAATCAGTGAGAATTTCAACAAATTCATCATCCGTGATGCTCTGCCGTCCAAGCTGCATGGCGACTGACTGCCTCTGCTGGGCCAGTTCTGCTTGTATTTCCTCTTCCCGGACTACAATCCCCTGCCTTCTTGCGCCCTGCATGAGCAGCTCGTTCTCAATCAGGACCCAAAGCATATCCTCTCTGCTCCTGGTCACCGGCTGGTTCTGCTGCTGCATGCCTGCCCGATACTCTTCATAGGCCGCATTCAGCTCATTCATGCTGATCATCTGAGGTCTCACCAGATTCACCACTGCAGCAGGCTGAAACATCAGATCATCACTGACAGCCAGGAAGGCAGAGCATACCAGGATAAGCAGCGTCATACCTATTTTCTTCATAGATACTACTCCTTACATTATGTACAGTACATATACGGAAGTCCGGTGAGTAAACCAATCAGCTTCGTTTAATCTGCAGCCGCTTTCCGATCTCTTCAGCCTGGGAGCCTCTTGAGATCACATCGGAGATCTTCAAAAACATCCCTTCAGATTCCATCTGCCGCATAAGCACGGAGAGGGTCTTCATCGGCCGCAGCCCCTTTTTAATCACAAAGGCAAAGGAACGTTTCCCGGTAACTGAACCGGCCTGGCGCAGATAATTCTGCACCCCTCCAGGTATTTTCCCGCCGAAAAAATTAATATTTTCCGTTCCAAAGGCTATGTATTCATAGAAGGTCAGTTTTTTTCCCGATTCACGCCTGCCGTCAATCACATCGACCTCATGGCCTTGTGCAGCGATACCCTTTGAAAGAGCCTTCGCAGTCTCCTGCAGTTTTGCGTCACTCCCGTGACTGAAAAACACTACTGCCACTCTCATGGTTACTCCAATCGGCACGGTAAAGGCCGAAGACCGCTGCAGGAACACTGCAGCGGTCTTTACAGCCGGGTTACGCGTCCTATTTAATCCAGCTGCAGTTCATCGATAGGCTCGTCGAGCTCCAGCATCGGTTCATCAAGGGATTCCATCTCTTCGGCCGGTTCACCCTCCTGCTCATCTTCAGCAGGCTGTGCCCACCATTCCTGAGCCTGCTGGTCCTCACCGGCACGCTGCAGAATATCACTTTCGGGTGTCCGGTTAATGAACGCAAGGATAAATGAGAGCACAAGAAACAACCCGCCGACGGTATAGGTAATCTTTGTCAGAATATTTCCGGACCGTGAGCCGAAAGTCGTGTCGCTCGATCCGCCAAAGATACCCCCCAGTCCCTGGGTGTTCTCGTTTTGTATGACCACCAGGAAAATGAGAATCAGCGCGACGATTACGAAGAGAACCAGTAGAATAATACCCAAAACACCCATGTACCTAACTCCACATATTAAGTTTATTTTTTAAACAGAGCAATCTTCTTAAAGTCTTCAAGCTTCAGGGAAGCTCCGCCGACCAATGCTCCGTCAATATCTTCCTGAGCCATCAGTTCCCTGACGTTATCAGGTTTCACCGATCCGCCGTACTGAATCTGGACGGCCTGGGCTGCTGCATCACTGTACAGCTCCCTGATCAGAGAACGGACAAAGGCATGCACAGCATTCGCATCATCGGGGGTGGCAGTTTTTCCAGTGCCGATTGCCCATACCGGTTCATACGCTATGGTCACCTGCTTCAGCTGATCTTCACTTACGCCGGCAAGTCCTTTGGTGACCTGAGTCCTGACGACATCCTCCACCCTGCCCGCTTCACGCTCATCTAAGGTTTCACCGATGCAGAACACCGGTTCCAGCCCCTTGGTCAGGGCAAGGCGGACCTTCTGATTGATCAGTTCGTCAGTCTCGCCGTATATGGTGCGCCGCTCAGAATGTCCGAGGATGACAGCGGTAACATCAAGATCAAGGAGCATATCTGCAGAAACCTCACCGGTAAAGGCACCGGAGGTTTCATGGCACATGTTCTGTGCTCCCAGAATGATGTTTGTTCCCTGTACGATGGAGGAGACGCTCTCCAGCGCCGTAAAGGGAGGCGCAATCATCAGCTTCACCGATGCCTCTTCAAGTGCATCAGCCAGCTGCTCAGCAAATTCCCGTGATTCCGCAGCCGTCTTGTTCATCTTCCAGTTACCGGCTATATAATATTCTCTCATAGTTTTTCAATACCTTCAAACATTATGATTCAAGCGCAGCGATACCTGGAAGCACTCGGCCTTCCAGAAATTCCAATGAAGCCCCTCCGCCGGTTGATACATGATCAATCCGGTCGGCAAAGCCGAACTTGTTCACCGCTGCAACAGAATCTCCACCGCCGACTACAGTGGTTCCGTCGCAGGAAGCAACCATCTCCGCTACCTTCAATGTGCCCTGGGCAAACTGCTTCATCTCAAAGACCCCCATCGGGCCGTTCCATACAATGCTTGCAGCCTTTTTCAGCGCCTGCTCCACCGCAGCCAGGGTCTTCGGTCCGATATCCATTCCGATCAGACCTTCAGGAATATCGATTCCGTCAACGGATATCGGCTCAGCGGTTTCAGAGAACTCCTTCCCGGCGATATGGTCCAGAGGAAGAATAATCCGCACTCCCTGCTGCTCAGCCGCCTTCAGAAAATTCTCCGCAGTCCTGCTGTACTCCTCCTCAAAGAGGGATTCACCGATTTCATAGCCCTGAACCTTCAGAAAGGTGTAGGCCATAGCTCCGCCGATGATGATATCATCGCATTTTTCCAGGAGAGTTTCCAGTACCCCGATCTTTGATGAGACCTTAGCTCCCCCGATCACTGCAGCAAAGGGTTTTTCAGGATTGGTAAGCAGCTTGCCGAAAAAGGCAACTTCCTTCTCGATCAGAAAACCCGCGGCCGCCGGCAGGTATTTCGCAGTACCTTCCGTGGATGCATGGGCCCGATGGGCAGTACCGAAGGCATCGTTGACGTACACATCCGCCAGCGAAGCAAGCGCCTTGGAGAATTCCGAATCGTTGTTGGTCTCCTCCTTGTAGAACCGAAGGTTCTCAAGCAGCATCACCTCTCCGGGGTTCAGTTCCTGTGCAAGCTGCTGCACCTCCTCGCCGATGCAGTCAGGAGCCATCTTCACGTCCCTGCCCAGCAGTTCGCTGAACTTTTTCGCTACCGGAGCGAGGCTCAGTTCAGGTTTCTTCTCTCCTTTCGGTCTGCCCAGATGGGTCATCACGATCAGTGAGGCGCCGGGCTGATCAAGGATGTAGCGAATTGTCGGCAGGGCCATCTCAATACGGGTCGAATCAGTAACGACCCCCTCTGAGAGGGGGACGTTGAAGTCTACCCGCAGGATAACACGCTTGCCGGACAAATCAAGGTCCTTAATTGTCTTTAGTCCCATGTTATTCCTCTTTTCGGTGTATCGTTTCGTTACACAATCTTCTTTGCAAGGTCCACAACCCGTGCGGAGTATCCCATTTCATTATCGTACCAGGAGATCACCTTGAAGAACCGTTCTCCCAGCTTCATAGTGGAAAGGGCATCAAAAACTGAAGAATTCAGATTATTGCGAACGTCGGAAGATACGATCGGATCTTCGGTATACTCAAGAATTCCCTTCATGGGACCTTCTGCCGCTTTCTTCACCGCTGCGTTGAGTTCTTCCACGCTGCAGTCCTTTTCAACCTCAAAGGTCAAATCAACAACCGAACCGGTCGGGGTGGGAACCCGCATGGCCATACCGTTGAGTTTTCCATTCAGTTCAGGAATCACCAGACCGACAGCCTTTGCTGCACCGGTAGTGGTGGGAATAATGGAGAGTGCGGCTGCCCGGGATCTTCTGAGATCCTTATGGGGAAGATCAAGGATGTTCTGATCATTAGTGTAGGCATGGACGGTGGTCATCAGTCCCTTGGTGATGCCGAAATTGTCATGAATCACCTTGGCGATCGGGGCAAGACAGTTAGTGGTGCAGGAAGCGTTTGAATACGCTGTGTTGCTGCTGTCGATGTCGTCGTCGTTGACGCCGAGAACGATGGTCTGATCAATTTTGTCCTTGGCGGGAACCGTCAGAATTACCTTCTTGGCTCCTGCCTTGATATGATCCTTGTATCCGCCCCTGGGTCCTTCTGCACTTACAAAGATTCCCGTAGATTCAATCACCACGTCCACGTTCATTTCCTTCCAGGGAAGCTCAGCAGGATTTCTTACTGCCAGGATCTTTATCTCTTTTCCGTCTACTACGATGGCGTCGTCCTTCACTTCCACAGATTTCGAATACTTGCCGTAGGTGGAATCGTATTTCAGCAGATGAGCCAAAGTCTTCGGATCGGTAATATCGTTGATTGCGACAACTTCCATGTCGTCCCGATCAAAGGCGATCTTGAACACGTTCCTTCCAATTCTTCCAAAACCATTAATTGCTATACGCATGTAACCTCCAGGTTATAAATTAGGTCTTTCGATAACGTTTTATACTATATAGAATGTAACACCCTCATGTCAATTCACCGGAGGGTTTGCGGACAATCAATTTCACTGAGTTGATCTTGTGACCGACTATATCCTGCACGATGATATCAACAGAGTTGTAGCTGGTTTTCTCATAGGTGACCGGGATTTTACCGAAGAGATCAAATACGAACCCCCCCAGAGTCTCGAAGGGCTCCTCGGGAAGATCAGTCCCTGCGGCCGAATTGACGTCCTCAATCTCGGCTCTGGCATCGCAGAGATAGACGTTCTCGCCGATTTTGATGATGTCCTCTTTTTCGTCGTCGAACTCGTCCTGGATATCGCCGACAATCTCTTCGATGATATCCTCAAGACAGACCACACCGGACACACCGCCGTATTCATCAACCACGATGGCAATATGCACCTTCCGGCGCTTGAACTCCCGGAGCAGCCCGTCAAGTCGTTTGCTTTCGGGCACAAAAAAGGGTTTACGGATTATCTGATCAAGCTGTATCGGCTTGTCCTCCCTGATGTAACTGAACAGATCCTTGACATAGAGAATGCCGATCACGTTGTCAATGGTGTCCTTGTACACCGGATATCGTGAGTAGCCGTGGGTGACAATTAATGAGAGCAGCTCCTCATGGGATGTGTCGTAGGAAATAAATACCACATCGATCCGCGGAACTACAATCTCCTTCACGGAGGTCTCTGAGAGTTCCACGATGCCCTTTATCATGTCCTTTCGTTCATAGCTGAGACTGTCATAATCCTCCTCATCATCGGAGAATGGGGAAAAAAGTCTCTTAAAAAACGAATTCATCAGCTGTTTTTTCTCCTTGTACTGAGATACCGCCGCAGCAGCTGCTCCTGATGCCGCAGCATCGGCTCCTCTGCTTCATAACTGCTGTGGGTCTCACCAACAATATGTAGCATACCATGAATGATCAATCTAGGTAATTCCTCAATAAATTCCACACCAAATTCCCTGCAGTTATTTTTCACGTCCTCAAGGCTGATCACCAGGTCCCCGAGGTGAACCGGAACCTCCTGTTCCAGCTCTTCTTTCAGTTCCCCAATAGTATCAAACTGGGGAAATGACAGAATATCGGTGCTTCCGGATTTCCCCCGATAAGTCTCATTGAGCCCGGCGATCCGGGCGGAATCGGTTACCGTTACGGTGATCATCACCGAATCGATTCCGCTATCCTTCAGCATGAAGGAAACGCAGGAGATAATTAGGTCCTCGGTCTCCTGAAGCAGGGAGGGGCCTTCACAGATCAGTTCAATGGGTGATTCCACCGCCGTCTCTCCTTTTCTGCTGAGCTGGATAGGAGATCCTGGTGTGGAACCGTCCGGTAAGAATCACCAGGAATCTGCTGCGGACCGTTTCAAGGTCCTGCATCGACAGATCGCAGCTGCTCAGCTGTCTGCGCTCGATTTTTTCCATAATAATCTGCCATATCATTTTTTCGATCTTTTTTGAAGTAGGCTGCTTCAAAGTCCGAACCGCCGCATCGACGCTGTCGGCTATCATCACCAGGGCCGCCTCCTTTGTCCTTGGAGGGATGCCGTGATAAGAGAAATCCTTCTGATTGATCTTTTCCCCCTTCCTGGACGCCTTGATTGCCTCCAGGTAGAAATAGTTGATCACATCGCTGCCGTGGTGCTCGGAAATAATATCAAGGACCTCCCGGGGAAGCTTCAGCTGCTTCGCCTTCTCAATGCCGATTTTCACATGGGTCTTGATTACAGCGGCGGACATGCTCGGCTTCAGATCGTCATGCTTGTTTGAGCCGGTCTGGTTTTCAATGAAATACTCCGGCTGATCAATTTTTCCAATATCGTGATACAGCGCTCCGACCTTTGCCAGCAGTTTATTCGCTCCCACCTCTTCGCTGACCGAATCCACCAGTTCCGCCACTGAGACCGAATGGCTGTAGGTGCCCCTGGCAACATTGATCATCCGCCTGAGCACCGGATTACTGGTATCCGACAGCTCCTTGAGCCGGAACACCGTAGGAAGATTCCACAGATGTTCGAATATCGGGATCATGATGATCACCATTGCACCGGTAGCGGCGGCATTCACCGCCGCCGAACCCAGAATCCCCGCCGCATCAGACAGGGGAATGCTTCGATGAAACACATAGACCAGGGCGATTCCTACATAGGTCAGCAGCAGCTTGCCGGTACCGATGATCATATCAATTCTTCGGTCGGGCTTTCGTACGAAGAGAATTCCTAAAATACCGATTACCAGCAGAAAAATCACCTCAAAAAAGGTGCTCCCCGGCATGGTGCCGTAGAGGGATGCGAGAAACACCGGAATCAGCACGGCAATCTGGAAGTTTCCCAGCAGGGTAACCGCAAGCATGGAGAACAGTGCCACCGGATAAAAGAAAATGTTTGTCTCCACCTGGTACTGAAAGAAGAAATAGGTGGAACTATTCAGATAAAGGGTGAATATCAGCACGAAGCGAATGACAATCTGCATGTACTGGCCCTTCCGGAACGTGTCGGGCAGGGCCAGATAAATGCTGGTGAAAAAGAGGGCAAAAAGCAGCATGGTAAAAATGCTCTGGGACAGGAGCGTCAGGGGCGGCTTGGTGTAGAGCTGCTGCCGGATTTCCCGCAGCTGGTGCAGCGCCTCATCTGTCACCAGAAACCCCTCCTTAATGATGATCTCTCCCTGCTCGATCTTTCGTGAAACCGGAGCAACCTGCTGCTGGGCTTCCTCCATCCGCTTTCTGGTGGCCACATCATCATAGAGAATATTCGGACGGATCAGCGATGCCGTCAGGTCACTGATCACCGGCTCAAGCTCTTCAGGAATTCCGGCCTGACGGGTATAGTCCAGAAGGACCTCGTCAATATCATCTGTCCGGTAGAACCGTACGATTGGCTGGCGCACCAGCCGGTCCGCTTCTCCGCGGTCAAGTCCCCGGACATCGATCGAAACCGGATCATCAATCACTTCAAATTCCCGAGGCATAAAAACCCCTGTCCGCAGAAAATATCTGAGATACTCATCGGTGAGCTGTATGACCAGCTCCCGCTGCGGTTCATCAAGAGCTCCCAGGCTGGAGGCCTGGGTTCTGCTTAGCAGGTGGGAGAATGCTGCATAGATTTCTTCAGATGATTTTCCCTCCCTGAGCTGCCGGGCAAGGTCCTGATGCAGACCGGTCACCTCGAAGGCGGTCGTCTGGGAGAGATGAAACACCGGCTGCACAGCTGCGGCCGCCTCCTCGCGGAGCTTCCGGGTTTCGGTGATATCTATGTAGTAGATTTCCTGTTCCGCATAGATATCCCGGGGTGCGGTCTCTCCTGCCTCCAGCCCGTGGGGTATTTCCAGTATGCCGAGGGAGATCTGCCGCTCCAGGAGAATCGGACCGGCGATAGCTATCAGGCAGACCGCCGCAATGACTGCGGTCTGCCTGACTAACTCAGCTCTCTTTTCTTTCCTGATGTGCTTCATATGCATCAATGATTTTCTGAATAACAGGATGCCTGATTACATCCCTGGAGGTGAAATAGGAGAATCCGATTTCAGGAATGGTGTGAAGAATGTTCATCACATGCTTCAGTCCTGAAAATCCCGGTTTCGGCAGATCTATCTGGGTGATGTCGCCGTTGATAATCATCTTTGATCCTGAACCCATTCTGGTAAGGAACATCTTCATCTGCTCCCGGGAGGTATTCTGGGCTTCATCAAGGATGATAAAGCAGTTCGACAGATTTCTCCCCCGCATGTATGCCAGAGGAGCTACCTCGATCACTCCGCTCTCCTCAAATTTCCGGATCGTGCTCAGGGGCATCAGCATCTCCAGCGCATCATAGAGCGGCCGCAGGTAGGGACTGATTTTCTGGGTCAGATCTCCCGGCAGAAACCCCAGATTCTCCCCTGCTTCCACTACCGGCCTGGTGAGTATCAGTTTATGCCTCCGATGCTGCAGGATCTCCTCTGTTGCCTTGGCCACCGCCAGGAAGGTCTTTCCCGTACCTGCAGGTCCGATGCCGAAGACAATATCCTTCTCATCCATCTGCTTGAGGTATTCGCTCTGCCGGGCATTCTTGGGATAAATCTGCGGTCCTGAGGGAATATGGACGGCAATATCCATGTAGCCTGACACCTGATCCTTCGGCTTCGTCGCGATGATATCCTTCAGGGTGTCAATGATCCAGCGGTCAATTGTTCTTCCGTCCCGATGAAGCTTCTGCAGATAGGAGATCATGGACTGAAACTGTTCTTCCTGCTCCCGGGTTGCATCTACCAGGATCAGCTCATTGCCCCGGGTAAATATTTTCGTTCCCAGAATCCGGGACATCTGCTTCAGATATGCGTCATGGGGACCGCAGAGCGCACGAAGCTCTGAAAGGTCTTCAATTATGCATTGCAACGCTTTGTACACCTCATTGTTTTGACTATTCATCCTCTTAAAATCATTGTTCCGCGTAGCAGAGAAAAGGTCAAGCCCTTTTCTCCGACGATTAGAATTCACTCCGGTGATCAGTCCGCAGTTCAGGAATATGCTTCCACTGAAGATATACATGAAGGCGGTGCTCGAGGTTCCACTCATTTCCTGACCGCTCCACATTCCCAGTCAGCTCAGCATGGAGGTTCCAGTCAGGCATATAGTGAACCAGACCGATTTCATACGCATCGATGTTGAAGGGGGAACTGCGCCGGTCCTCCGAACTCCCGAAGGAATCCATCAGATCCGGCAGAAACGACCCGGGATCATCGAGGTATTTCCTCGGATTCCGATGATACGAGGCGCTGCGGAAACTGATGTCCAGAAACTCCTCGATTCTGAACCCTGCATGAAGGGAGAATCCGAACCGGTCCTGATACTCCTGCTGTCTGTCCACCAGCAGGTTCGTGGAGATCCCTGAGGTGAATCTGATCCGGTCCTTCCAGAAGGTGAGATTGGGAAATTCCTGAAGGTGGGAGAAGCGAAGCTGAGCAGGAGCATACTGATCTCCGTCATCAATCCAGTCGCTCACCACCCGGAGGGAGGTGTCCCGGTAGTCCGCAGTAATGCGGTAGGGCCCGAGATCATGATAGGGATGGGTGTTTCCGAAACGCAGCTGGTGGGTGGTCCGCAGATCTGCAAACTTCAGATTCAGCCGGGTCTCCCCCTCCCACTCCTGCAGCTGATGGTCCACCTTCAGCTGCTGAGAGATCAGCCGGTCGGCATCCCGGCGGTACTGGGCCAGCATACTGGATTCAAGCACCTCGGGCTGCTCATCCCAGGAAAACCATGACTCTCCCCTCAGGCTGAAATCACCCCTGGTATACGTGAGCCGGGGAGCAAGAGATACCTCCAGGGGAGGAAGGCGCAGTGTCAGCCTGGCATCGAGGGTATCCCCTGCTTCGTTCAGGGGGTATTTCCGTTCATGGAATATCTCATGCCGCTTCACCTGAGTATCATCCCAGGCGAAGGTGCGTCTGTTCCGCAGCGCATCATCCTCGAAAAGGAAACGGTCATAGAACAGCTCCGTATCCAGCCGGTAGGTCACCTGTGCCGCAGGAAAAGCAATCCGCAGATCATGGAGGAGATTCACATAGGTGGAGTATCTGTCGGAGCTCTGGGTCTCTCCGAAGGGATGATCGTAGTAGTGAAACCGGGTGCGAAGTGATGATGAAGCGTCAATCAGACTGCTGAACCCCCGCAGCTGGGTGCTGAGGGTGTGATTCAGCCGCGAGGTTATCCGGGCGAATTTCAGCGGATCATCTTCCTGCAGGGGGGTGATCATGGACGCATCATGGTCCCATACATATGACATGGACAGCCGGTCCGCCGGAGGAGCCCGGGGAGTCTGCACTGAGGGAACCGAACGGTCGCTCAGCAGGGATTCCGGCGCCTCGTCATCCTGGATCTCCGGAACCATCAGCGGAGAAGCAATGTCTGCGGCATAGACTGCGGGAACTTCAGGCCCCTGAGCTTCCTGCGGCTGAGCCTCCCTCCGGGTGCCTTCAATATCAAAGAGAGTTCCGGAAACGCGATAGGAGAGTCGCGGAGCTGTTACAGTATAAGGGTCAAAATGGCGGATCCCTTCGGTATCGGTAAGCCTCCAGGAGAGCGCTCCTGACAGCTCATTGAGCCGGAACTGCTCAATCACAGAACCCGAGGGATTTCTGAAGGAATAGGAGGCGTCCAGCTTCCACAGCTGACTGCTGGGAAGCCGATGCTCTGCCGGCCATTCGGTCTGGTCATCGAAGAGATGCTGAAAGGAAAAGTGTTCAAACCGGTTGAGAAAGTCCCGGGTAAATTCACGCTGGGTCATGTAGGGAAGCTGCAGATTCGCCGAAAAATTTCCGCTCCGGTAGCCCGCCTGAAGGTCGAAGCAGCCTCCGTACTGCTCATACCCGAAGGGCAGTTCTTCGGCCTGCCGCTTTGCTCCGAAGGAAAGTCCTCCCTGAAGAGAGAACCTGTCCAGCCATACGGGATCGGGGTTATACAAAGCAAAACCGGTGAACACCTCCGCAGGCTCAGTCTCCGTACCTGAATACACGTCAACCATGAGCCGTCGAAATCCCTCGGGCTGACCGTTTTCCTCCGGCTGATAGGTGCGGGAGTACCAGTCATGGACGAGAGATTCAGCTTCGTCGTCGGGATCAAGAAAGAACCGGAAGAGATTTGCCGATTCATCGTCCTCCCGGGGTTCCGGAGCCCCGGATAGATACAGCGTGTTCTGTGAAAAATATCCCCGCTGACTGTCGAACCCGACCACCGGATTGAACACAAAGGTGCGGGAAGGATAGTAGAAAAAGGGCAGAAACATTACCGGCACCCGCCCGAGATAGAGCGCGGCATTTCGCAGGGTGATGTCCCCTGAAGGCAGCAGATGGAGCCTGGAAGCACGAATGGAGAAATAGGGGTCCTCAGCGCGGGTGCTCAGCACTCCGTCTTCAATGATGATGTCATCCTGCCGACGAAAGGTGACTGCCCCTCCGTCCAGATAGAAGGTTTCATCATCCTGAAGAAACACTGCAGCGGGCTTTACCGCCGCTCCGGTCTGTCCCTCAAGTGAAAGAATCACCGAATCGGCCTGGAAGGATTCTGCGGGTATCAGCTGACTGTCTTCCGTGCTCACGGTTCCGTAGGCATACAGGATACCTCTGGACTGATCCAGCAGCACAAGATCAGATCTGAGTCTCACCGGCTGTTCACCGTGGAGCAGCAGATCCACCGATCCACGAAACGTGAGCATCCGGCGATCATCCTCTGTCAGTGAGCTTACGGCATCAGCATGGAGAATTTCCAGCGCACCGGCTGCCTTATCCGGCACATCCGGGGGATCCCCGAAAAGCGAGAAAAGCTCCCGTCTCAGGATTTCGGAGTCCCTGGAGTCATCCAGGCCTGCCCGCCGGGCAATCAGGCGCAGCTCTTCCCCGAAGGCTTGTTCCACCTCCCGCGGGGAATAGGAGCCGCTGACCGGCACCAGGACCCCGATGAGCAGCATCAGCAGTAAGAGAGTGCTACGTAAGTGCATCTTTTACATAATACCCGGTATATGAGCTGCTGCAAACGGTAATTTCTTCAGGAGTTCCCTGAAACACTACAGTTCCGCCGGCCTCCCCTCCCTCAGGGCCCAGATCAATGATATGATCCGCCGATTTTATGATATCCATGTGGTGTTCGATCACCACCACGGTGTTTCCCCGGTCGACGAGACGCTGGAGCACTTCCAGCAGTTTTTTGACATCTTCGAAATGCAGTCCCGTGGTCGGTTCATCCAGAATGAAGAACGTCTTCCCGGTGCTCCGCTTCGACAGCTCCAAGGACAGCTTCACCCGCTGGGCCTCTCCTCCCGAAAGGGTCAGGGCGGACTGACCGAGTTTAATGTAGCCCAGTCCCACGGACTGAAGAGTCTGGAGTTTCCGTTTCACCGAAGGAATGGGATCGAAAAACTCCCGGGCCTCCTCCACGCTCATTTCAAGCACATCATGGATGTTCTTTCCCCGGTAGCGCACCTCCAGGGTTTCCTTGTTGAATCGCTTTCCCTTGCAGACATCGCAGGTGACATAGACGTCGGGGAGGAAATGCATCTCAATTTTCAGAGTCCCGGCTCCCTGGCAATGCTCACATCTGCCGCCCTTCACATTAAAGGAGAACCGTCCCGGCTTATAGCCCCGGGCCTTGGAATCGGGAAGCGCGGCAAACAGATCCCTGACGGGGGTGAACACCCCGACATAGGTGGCCGGGTTGGACCGGGGAGTTCTGCCGATGGGGCTCTGATCAATATTCACCACCGAATCGATATGCTCGGTTCCTTCAATCCGGTCGTGGCCCCCCACATCCCTGCGGGACTTGCTGAGGGTGTTCATCAGTGCTGGATAGACAATCTCATTAAGCAGGGTTGATTTGCCCGATCCGGATACCCCGGTGAGCACCGTGAGCACCCCTAAGGGGAAGGAGACGTCAACTTCCTGTAAATTATGTTCCCGGGCGCCCCGCACCATGATCTGGTTACCGTTCCCCTTTCTGCGCTCCCGGGGTACAGGGATGACGCTCCGTCTGCTGAGATAGCGGCCGGTAATGCTGTCAGGATTTTCCATGATCTCTTGGGGAGTTCCCTCGGCGGTGATCCATCCGCCGTGCTCCCCCGCCCCGGGGCCGAGATCCACGATATAGTCAGCCTCCCGCAAAGTCGCCTCATCATGCTCAACAATAATCAGGGTGTTTCCGATATCCCGAAGCTGCTTAAGCGTTGTGAGCAGTTTGTCGTTGTCCCGCTGATGCAGTCCGATTGAGGGTTCATCAAGCACATAGAGCACTCCCGTCAGGGATGAGCCGATCTGGGTTGCAAGCCGTATCCGCTGGGCCTCCCCTCCCGACAGGGTTGAGGCGAGCCGGTCAACGGTCAGATAGTTCAGTCCGACGTTCTGCAGGAACGTAAGACGGTTTTGAATCTCCTTGAGGATCTGTTTTGAAATTTTACGCTCAGTCTCAGTGATTTCAAGTGCGCTGAAGAATTCAAGGGAATACTTAACCGACAGCTTGGTGACCTGATGGATGTTTCTGCCGTTCACAAGCACCCCGAGGCTTTCTCTGCGCAGCCTCGTTCCTCCGCAGGAATCACAGGGCCGGTTGGTCATGAATTTCTCCAGCCACTGCTTGATTCCCATAGAAGAGGTTTCATAGTAGCGTCGGCGCAGATCCTGGATAATCCCCTTATGCACCGTGTCGTAGGCGTAGTACCCCCGGTTGTCGTCCCGCTCATAGCGGATATGCACCTGCTCCTTTGATCCGTAGAGCAGCTTCTCCATCGTCTCCTCCGGTATTTCACTGAAGGGGGTATCCAGGGAAAACTTGAAATGGTCCGCCAGGGACTGAAACAGACTGCGGTGCCAGGCGGCCTTCGGATTGGCAGTCACCAGAGCTCCGTCAAGAAAGGACTTCTGCGGATCAGGGATCAGCATATTCGGATCGAATTCCGTCTTCGAGCCGATACCGTGGCATTCGGGACAGGCTCCGTAGGGATTGTTGAAGGAGAACATCCTCGGCTGCAGCTCCGGGATGCTGATGCCGCACTCGGCGCAGGAGTTCTTTTCTGAAAAGGTGATTACCTCCTCCTGCTCCTCCCGGAAATAGAGCACAGCCGCCAGACCGTCGGTGACCTCCAGGGCTGTCTCCAGTGAGTCCGCCAGCCGCTTGCGCTGATCCTGCGAGTTGATCAGCCGGTCGACTACAATCTCTATGGTATGTTTGAACTTTTTATCGAGCACAATCGACTCGTCCAGCGTCCTCACTTCCCCGTCCACCCGGACACGGACAAACCCGGACTTCTTGGCCATCTCGAAGATCTGCTTGTGCTCTCCCTTCTTCCCCCGCACCAGCGGCGCGAGAATCATGAGCCGCTCCCCCTCTCCGATCTCAAGGATCTGCTCAATAATCTGGTCAACCGACTGTTCGGTGATCTCTTTGCCGCACTCAGGACAGTGGGGACGGCCGATGCGCGCCCACAGCAGCCGGTAGTAGTCATAAATCTCAGTAATCGTTCCGACGGTGGAACGGGGATTGCGGTGGGTAGTCTTCTGTTCAATGGAAATTGCCGGAGAAAGCCCTTCGATATAGTCTACGTCGGGTTTTTCGATTCTGCCGAGAAACTGCCGGGCATAGGCCGAAAGGGATTCCACATACCGCCGCTGTCCCTCAGCAAATATCGTATCAAAGGCAAGGGAGGATTTTCCCGAACCGCTGATGCCGGAAATGACGATCATCCGGTCACGTTCCAGTTCCAGGTTGATGTTCTTGAGATTATGCTCCCTCGCCCCCCTGATGATCAGTTTCTTCTGCATAGTTTGTCCAGTTCCTCGAAAAACGCATCCTCTGCTTCATGCTCATCGGTTTCACGGATAATCTCCCCGTGTCTGAAGATAAACACCTTCCTTCCCGCCCCGGTAATGCCCAGGTCGGCATGTTTCGCCTCCTCAAGTCCGTTCACCGGACAGCCCATGCAGGCAATGGTCAGGGGCGCATCAATGCGGTGGAGCCGATCCTCCCACCGCTCCATAAACCGGTGGGTATTGAAGGCAGCCCGCCCGCATTTGGGACAGGAGACAATACTGACCCCCTTGGATACGAGCCCGAGCATCCGGAGAATTTCCCGGGCGGTTATCACCTCCCGCTCCATGGTATCAGATATCGACACCCGGAGGGTGTCGCCGATTCCTGCTTCCAGCAGTTTGGTCAGCGCGTAGGTGCTTTTTACAATCGAGGGAATCAGGGGGCCTGCTTCGGTCACCCCGATATGCAGGGGATAGTCCCAGGATTCACTGAACCGCTTGTTCACCCGGTAGGTGACTTCAGGATCTGAGGCCTTCAGGGATACCACTACATGCTTCAGCTGATGCTGCTCGCAGAGCTCCAGGTATTCCTCGGCAGCTGCCAGCATACCCGCTTCCGCTCCGAGACCGGCATAGTGCTTCGGCAGGGATCCTCCGTTGAGTCCCAGTCTGACTGCCGTGCCGGAATCGGCGGCGGAGCGAAAAATCTCCCTGGTTTTCCACAGCACGCCGATGGTGCCGGGATTGATGCGGATTTTATCTACCCCGCTTTTGATCGCCTCCAGCGCCAGGGTATGGTTGTAGTGGACATCCGCCACCACCGGCATGATCCCTGCTGCGGAAATTTCTCCCAGGAGTCTGCAGTCTTCAGGGGTCTGTACGGTGAACCTGATGAGGTCGCAGCCGTATTCCTTCAGCAGCTTCAGATGCCTGAGCACCGAATCCTTCCGGGAGGAATCGATCTGCTCAGGCCACATGGTCTGCACGGTGATCGGATGGTCTCCTCCGATTAAGATCCCCCCAACCGCAGCGGTTCGGGTCCGTCGTCTTTCTGTCATCGCTTCTGTATTCTCCCCGTCATTCAAAAAAAAAAGGCCGTACCGTGTTAAGATACAACCTTTCTGCGAGAAAAATCAACGGTCGGGCTACTGAAGCGTCAGCATCAGGAACACCATGACGAACAGCGCCACGGTTTCTACGATTCCGATGACGATGAAGTAGTTTGCCGTACCCTTTCCGGTGGCCCCCAGGGCATCTGAAGCCGCAGCGGCAGTTTTTCCCTGCATCAGCGATGAAGCACCCATGGCCAGTCCGCCGAAGACCCCCGCTCCGAGGAGAATCATCGCATCCACACCGTTTTCAGCAGCTGTGTTGATGAAGTTCATCAGCAGATAGCCGTAGATGGTCTGTGTCAGCGGCGCACCGGAGAACGCAACCATCATAAACGGTGCCGTTGAATCGTTGATGAAACGTTTCTTCCAGGCACCCACCGCTGCCTGAGCGGCAATACCTGTTCCAAACGCAGAGCCCATGGCAGCAAAGCAGAGGGCTGCTGCAGGTCCCAGTAATCCAATGTTCATAGTCGTCTCCTTACCCTTTATCAGTTATCCTGGGTTGTTTTCTGTTCCCCGAAGGGGGCATATTTGAATCCGGTCCACTCCATTCCGAGCTGGCCGGAAAACTCAAGCATATTCAGCCGAATTCCGTGGACGAATACCGAAAGCAGCGCCATGACGATGTTCATCCCGTGTCCGATCAGCAGCACCAGCAGTGCCGCAGGAATCAGCACACCGCCGAACATCGGTTCGGCCATCGAATTGAAGCTCGAGGAGATCGCCACTGAGGCCATTCCCACGGCAAACAGCCGGATGTAGGAAATTATATTTGAGAAGGTGCTGATGGAATCCAGAAATGTGGTGAACAGTCCCCCGAATCCGAAGGCCAGCCCCTTCAGGAAGCTTCTTCCCGGCTGCTGGGCAGAGAATATGATCACCAGAGCGAACCCGATTCCGATCGCATACAGCGGCCACACCGGCATATCTAATCCCAGTACAAGATTCAGCACCAGATAATACAGTCCGATGATCATCGACAGCCATCCCAGATGGGAAAAGGTCGACAGCTGGGGCAGATCCCGCTTGAAGTTCATCAGACAGGCGATGATCAGCTGCACAGTTCCGATAATAAAGCAGAGGTACATCACGTTCTGCTGGGTGACCGCCGTTTCAATGTTCACCATCTCCGGGAACGCGGCAATTTGCGGGATGATCATCCGGTGAATCACCGGTATACTGGCTATGGTCTCGCTTCCAAACCAGTTTCCCGTCAGTGCTCCCCAGACGACCGTTACCGAACTGAGCAGGTACAGCAGACCGGAGAGCCGGCTGACCCTTCCTTCACGCAGATGCAGTAGGACCGTGAGCACCAAAAACAGCAGACCGTAGCCGGCGTCACTGACGATCATTGCCACAAACACCGTAAAGAACCCCAGAAAGAGCGAACTGATGTCATATTCACGATATCCCGGCACAGTCCCCAGCACTTCAAACACCGGCTCAATGATCCGTACGATCCGACGGTTTTTCAGCTTCGTCGGCACCGGCTCGGATTCATCGGGATCATCAATGATCATCCCCCAGGCATACTGCTGCGCCGCTTCGGTGATCTTCTCCAGGTCTTCCTTGGGTACAAACCCCATGAGCCATCGAACGGGCTGTTCATGCTCCAGACCGTTTTTGATTTCATGGAACTCAAGATTGCTCGAAAGCTTCCGGATTTCCTCACGGAGCATCTCTGCATGAACCGATAGGGTTATAAACTGCTGATGAACCGCCTCGATTTTCTCCTCAGTACTCCTGCGCTCCTGTCTGATTTCCTCAGGACTGAGATCCGGAATCCGTGCCGCTTCAGCCGGAAGTTCGACTTCCTCATCCCCCCGATGCACAAAGAGCACCTGATGATGGGTCTTCTCTTTCTTCAGGGGTATGCAGGCTGCAGATTCGGGCAGATCTTCAGGCTTCACCCGGCAGAAATACAGCTGAACGCCCGATTCAGCCAGCTCTCTGACCGTATGGGGATTGAATTCACCCCACTGCTCATAAAACCGTTCCATTCGGCCGAGTTCACGGATCCGTTCATGACAGTCCGACAGGGTCTCATCAAGATCGAGGATATGATCAACCAGATCCCTGGGGGTACCCTGATAGGGCTGCTGATTCTGATGCTCAGCAGGATTCCGCTCAAGCACCGATACAGCCTGCTGGTACTGATCCAGCTCTTCGGAAATATCCTCGGTTTCAGGGGACTCACGCTTCGGCGTCATGATGTGCACCAGTCCGGCTTCCCGCAGGGCTTTTAGGGCAGCATCGGTCTCATATTCCTTCATGAACAGCAGAACTTTTTTCATAGATACGATCATGTCAGGAAGCCCTCACAATTTTTTTCTTTGAGATCTTACCGCGGACCACCTCGGCGGTCTGCTGATCCCCCAGATAAATCTGGATCATACGGATATTCTTCTCAGCTTCGGGTATCTTCACCTTCTCAAACAAGTTCACCCGCTGAGAGGTGGTGCGAAGCTCCTGCTTAAGCAGATCAACCTGTCTGCGGACCGTTTCAATTCTTGCATTCAGTTCAGCAAGCTCCTTGAGCATCTCCACCGCCCGGTCGACCCACAGGGGATATACATGCAGATCATAGGCAGTCTCTTCAAACTGGACCGATTTGAATACGGGAATCGCCACACCGGCAATATTTCCTTCCTCCCGCTTTACATCGGTGATGCGCACCAGCTGTTCCAGCCGCATATCGCTGCTGAAGGTGCGCTGTTCACCGAACACGGCGATCCAGTGCTCAAGGTCGCTGCGGAACTGCTTTTCTTCGGTAATCAGCTGCTTCAGTTCACGCTCGATCCTTCTGATCACCATCTGCAGCTGCTGTTTCTTCAGCTGCAGGGTCGGCAGGTATCGCTTGAACCGCTTGAGCTCATCCTTCTGTTTCTTCAGTTCATTCTTCGTAAGCCGTATCTTCGCCATATGCTGCTCCTGCCGGCTATGCGTCTTTCTTCCAGTACTTGTTCACCAGCTCGCTTCTCAGTCCGGTCTCATCCTTTTCTAAGCAGTCCGAAAGAATTTCCCAGCCTAAATCCAGCGCCTGCTCCAGGGGGATGTTCACTGACAGGTCCATCATTTTATCCTCAAACTGCTCTCCGTATTTCAGCAGTTTGTCATCCCAGTCGGACATTCTGAATCCCATGGACTTCTTCTCCATGGACTCCCGGAAGGCGGCGTAGAGCTTGATCATTCCGTCCATCAGTGCCCGATGGTCGTCTCTGGTAGCATCATTGACCTGCTGCTTCAGTCTGGAGAGACTGCCGAAGGGCTCAATCCGCCCGTTGCGCAGGTAGTACTGTCCTTCGGTGATGTATCCGGTGTTGTCAGGCACAGGGTGAGTCACATCGTCGCCGGGCATGGTGGTCGCCGCAAGGACGGTGAGCGAACCGGCTCCGGAGAAATCGACCGCCTTCTCATACCGGGAGGCAAGCTGACTGTAGAGGTCGCCGGGATATCCCCGGTTTGACGGAACCTGCTCCATGGTGATGGCAATCTCCTTCAGGGCATCGGCAAAGTTGGTCATGTCCGTAAGCAGTACCAGCACCTTCTTTCCCTTCAGGGCGAACTGCTCGGCCACCGCCAGGGAAATATCAGGAACCATCAGGCCTTCAACCGTCGGGTCGGAGGCGGTATGCACGAAGAAGATGGTCCGGCTCATGGCGCCGCCCTCCTCCAGGGTCTCCTTGAAGTAGAGGTAGTCGTCGTACTTCAGCCCGATTCCGCCGAGGATGATCAGATCGACCTCCGCCTGCAGGGCAATCCGGGCAAGAAGCTGGTTGTAGGGCTCACCGGATACCGAAAAGACGGGGAGTTTCTGAGACTCCACCAGTGAATTGAACACATCGATCATGGGAATACCGGTTCTGATCATGTTTTTCGGAAGAATTCGTTTTGAAGGATTCACCGAAGGACCGCCGATCTCAATCATGTTCTCCTGCAGCTCAGGTCCGTTGTCCCGGGGACGTGCGCTTCCGTCAAAAATACGGCCCATGAGATTGTCGCTGAAGGACACCTGCATCGGCTTTCCGAGGAAACGTACCTCATCTCCCGTTGATATTCCCCGTGCTCCGGCGAATACCTGAAGAGAGACGAGGTCTTTGTTCAGCCGGATGACGTTTGCCAGGGATGTGCCGTGGGCTTAGGTGACCTCCGCCAGGTCCCCGTTTTTAATCCCCTCAGCTCGGACGCTGATGACGTTTCCGGAAATGGTTTCAATTTTTGTATATACCTTTCGCATCGGTTACTCTCCTGATACCAGACTCTTCACATGATGATCGTAGGATTTCCATTTCTCATTGAACTTCTCATCAATCTGTTTTTCAATCTTGGAAAAATCATCGGAATCCCACTCAACTCCGTTCCAGTCAACAAAGAGCTGGCGCAGCTGATTGAAATAATGCCGTGCCTCTTCCTTGTCCTTGATTTCAAATGTCCCGGCGGTTACCCTGAAGAGCTTGTCGAATACGTAGCGCTGCCGTTCAATCGGAACTGCCGCATCAACGGGATCGAAGGAATTCTGCTGCAGATAGACCGCATCGACCAGCTCCCCCTTCTGATACGTTATGTAGTCCTCAGTGCTGGTTCCTTCCTCGCCGACAACCTTCATCATCTGGTTCACCTCGTCCCCGCGGTAGAGAATCCCGGTCACGTAGGAGACCATCTGCTTGTTGATAATGCCTTCATATTTCGACCAGCTGTCGAGCGGATCAATTGCCGGATATTTCCGGGCATCGGAACGTTCCCGGGAAAGACCGTGGAAGGCGCCGACCACCTTCAGCGTCGCCTGAGTCACCGGCTCCTCGAAGTTTCCCCCCGCAGGAGAGACGGTTCCGCCGATGGTGACCGATCCGAGTTTTCCGTCATGCAGTCTCACCAGTCCGGCACGCTCATAAAAGCTTGCAATCACCGATTCAAGATATGCCGGAAAGGCCTCTTCACCGGGAATCTCCTCAAGCCGTCCGGACATCTCGCGCATTGCCTGGGCCCATCGTGAGGTGGAATCTGCCAGCAGCAGTACATGCAGACCCATCTGCCGGTAATATTCTGCAAGACTCACTGCGGTGTAGACCGAGGCCTCCCGGGCGGCAACCGGCATGGAGCTGGTGTTGCAGATGATGATGGTCCGCTCCATCAGGGAACGGCCGGTCCTCGGGTCGGTGAGCTCAGGGAACTCAATCAGGGTCTCCACCACCTCCCCGGCCCGCTCGCCGCAGGCGGCGATGATCACGATATCGATTTCCGCATGACGGCTGGTAATCTGCTGGAGCACCGTCTTTCCTGCCCCGAAGGGACCGGGAATGCAGTAGGTGCCTCCCCGGGACACCGGCAGCAGGGTATCGATCAGCCGGACCTTGGTGATCATCGGCTCATCGGGCTTCAGCCGTTCAGCATAATTGGTGATCGGCCGCTTTACCGGCCATTCAAAGGTCATGGTGATGTCAAAGGTCTTTCCCTTTGCGTTTTTGATGACGGCAACGGTTTCGTTGATGGTGTACTCGCCCTTCTTCGCAACCGACTCCACCGTATAGGTGCCCTTCGGCAGGGAAAAGGGGACCATGATTCGATGCTCGAATATCCCTTCAGGAACCGTACCGACCGTTGAAGAAGGCTGCAGGGTGTCCCCCTTTTTCACCGCAGGGGTGAATTCCCACTTCCGGGTGTCATCCAGGGCATCCAGATATACTCCCCGCTGGAGAAAATATCCGCACTGTTCTGCAAGCTCAGGCAGGGGATTCTGGAGACCGTCATATACCTGACCGAGCAGTCCCGGACCCAGTGCAACGCTTAACAGCTCACTGGTGAACTCGACGGTGTCTCCCACTGAAATTCCGCCGGTCATTTCAAACACCTGCATTTCTGCAATGCTTCCGTTTATCCGGATGATCTCAGATTTCAGTTTTTTATCACCGACGATGATAAATCCTACTTCATTCATGGCAATATTGCCGTCAATCTCGACGGTCACCATATTGCCGGTGATTCCGATTACTTTTCCCGTTGATTTATCCATATGCTCCTACTCTCCAGATGTGT
>PWKH01000054.1 GCA_003559765.1 Spirochaetaceae bacterium | reverse complement strand
TCAAACACTCCCAGCTCCAGGTTCTTGCGGACCCCGTCATGGGGATACAGCCGTCCGTTCATGCAGATCCAGACGCCCGGCGGGCAGAACTGCACCGCGGCAATGGAGCATCCCAGATTGAATACCGAGTCCGATCCGTTCACTGAATAGGGAACCATAGCGCCGGTAAGCACGATCCGCTTGCCCAGCTGCGCCTGACCGATGAGCTGTGCTGTCTCAACCATGGTGTCGGTTCCGTGGGTGATGATGATATGCTCTTCCGGGGAGGCGGTGCAGGACCTGCGGATATGCAGACGATCTTCATCTGTCATATAGAGGCTGTCCTTCATCTGCACCAGGTCAAGGGTGACCGGCAGGGTGCAGCGCGAATAACGCAGAATCTCCGGCAGAAATGAGTCTGCAAAGCCCAGTTCCCCCCGCAGGGGATCATACTGCTTGTCGAATGTGCCGCCGGTTATGAGGATCCGAAGGGGAGTGCCTTCCTGGTGAAGACCGGTTTTCATCACTGACTGATTCATGTGCCATTCCTTTTTTCTACTGTCCGGGATATACCCTGGATGCAATTATACCCGGAGCACTCAGTTCTGCACAGAGCAGGACGGTCAGCTGAGCAGATCTATTGAGTTGAACAGGTATTCCAAGGTCTCCTGCTTCAGAATGGTGCGGCAGATGGAGGTTCCGGGAAGCTGCTGAGTCTCATACCCCTCATTATTCATGTATCTGGAGTTCACCTGCTCGTCGAACCAGTGCACCAGAAGGATTTCATCGCCTTGTATTTCCAGACAGGTCACTCCGCGCTTGCCGACGCAGCCGCCGGAGTTGAACAGACAGGGAATGGGTACGATATCACTGTAGAGCAGGCTGTTGATTTCAAAGAAATCAGCATCGCTGAGCAGCAGCTGCTTATACGCAAGGATCTCCTCTTCGATGTCATCCGTTTCCTCCTGAGAGGCAAAGTGCAGAGCCCGAAGGAGATGCTCGACCTTGTAGCGGATTACGTCGCGCTTTGAAAGGGATTCAAACAGCGGGCGGTGGGTATGGCCGATCATCGATGCGATTCTCCGTTCCCTGGAGAAGTCATACACCTGCTTCTCAAGCTTGTACTTCTTATCGTTGTCATGAGCTACGGATACGTTGGCAAATCCCAGGGGAACCGCCAGGATGCGCAGCCCGAGGGTGATCAGCGGCTCAAAGAGTTCATACATCCGGGAAAGCTGATGGCCGTGGAATACAAAGAACTCCTTCTGATTCCACATGATTCGCAGCCCTTCTATGAGCGGCAGATATTCCGGCCGCTCAGGCAGAGCCTGAAGCGCCCAGTCATGGTTTCCGATGATCTTAAACAGCATGCCCCGGTGATGGAACTGCCAGAACACATCGAAGAGCTCCTTCCAGGCCCGCATGATCTTTCTTCTGCGGAATTTCTGGATATCCTCGATGTCCCCGTTGAGCACCAGGGCATAATTCTGATAGTACTGCTGCAGCACCGCGGTCACCAGATACCCGTTATGGAGGAAGTCATCCCTGGAGCCCCCGTTCCCCATATGCAGATCGCTGAAGATGACAATATTCGGATAATCCGCAACACTGATCTGCGGGCACTGCTGTCTGAGCTCCTCCAGTACGCTGGTATCCTTAAACTTAATCTTCATATCTCTTTGTATCAGAAAACCGGTAATGACAGAAAGGGCGAAACTGACAGGATCATACTTTCTGGATATTTCTCCTCGCTTTTTCTCAAGCCCTCCGCTTCGCACCGCTCACAAAACGGAAGAGAACCCCCGGTTGTCAGAGCCTGAACCGCATCACTACTTCCCCGGTCTCCCGGTCAATCTCAACAGCCTTCTGACCGCCTTCTCCGAAGAGCTCCTTCCCTGTCGCCGCCTGGGTAAGGGTATTGAGAAAAGCCATTCCCTGGTTCAGTATCTGCTCCAGCTGATCGGGATCAATTGATGTGTGCTGACTGACCGCAGGTTCCTCCTCCTGCTGCAGTGCAGCATCTTCGGTGTATTCTTCCTCCGACAGATCGGTCTGCTCCTGTGCCTCCTGGAAGACCTCCGGGTTGAGAAAATAGGGGGTCTGATCATCCAGCTGGTCAGCCTCCCGTTCAGCTGCAGGACGAAGCTCCTCATCCAGTTCTTCCTTGAACATCATCCGCAGTTCATCAAGAAACCGCTGTTTGTTTTCCTGACTCAGATCTACTGCATCGGCGCTGGCCGAGAAGACCGCATCAAACAGTTCCTGCTTCAAACCGAGACCTGCATACACCTTTTCTTCAATCGATGATTTTGTGACGAAATTGATTACATTGACCTTATCACTGGACTGCCCGATCCGATGTATCCTCCCGATCCGCTGATTCAGCCGTGCCGGGTTCCACGGAACCTCCATATTAATCAGACAATCTGATATCTGCAGATTGAGTCCCACCCCACCCGCATCGGAGGAAAGGAACACCATGCAGTCGGGATTCTGATTGAACTCGTCGATCAGCAGCTGGCGTTTATCAGTGGAGATCTTTCCTGAGAATTCAACAAACCCGATGCCCATTTCAGAAAGCACGTTCCCCACCAGGTAGGTCATGGTAGTCCATTCAGAAAATATCACCACTTTTCGCCGGTTTTCCAGCACAAGCTCACGGAGCACGGAGACCAGTTCCACGAGTTTCGGTGAGATATTGGTAGTTTTATCAATCAGGTAGGTGGAATCGCACACCATCCGCATGCACAGCAGTATTTTTTGTATGCGTTTGAAATCTACCGGAGTAAGGATCTTTTTCCTGACTATCCGCTGCAGATTTCGCATATATCCCTGGTGGATATCGTCCTGCTGGTAACTCATATCAAGGAAGAAGGTGTTGCTGGTGATTTCCGGAAGGCTGCTGAACACTTCCTGTTTTGTCCTCCGTATCACCAGCGGCTTCAGTTTTTCATGTACTGCATCCAGATTCCGATATCCCAGAATTTTCCGGGGCTGCTCCCTGCTCATCATATAATGGGCTGCGGCAAAGGACCAAAGAGGAGCAAACAGCAGGGGGTCGCAGAACTGAGCAATACCGTAGAGGTCTTCCAGCCGGTTTTCCAGAGGAGTTCCGGTGAGCACCAAAGCATGGGTCTTCGGCAAGCGGTTCAGCGTCTGATGGGTCTTTGTCTCAAAATTCTTTATCCTCTGGGCTTCATCCAGGATGATGAAATCCGGTTTCCAATGCTCAACAATTGATACATCTCTCATGAGCGCTTCATAATTGGTGATTTTGAACAGTGAATCATCTTCAAGGTACATCTTTCTTCGCAGATGCGGCGGACCCGAGATAACCACCGCCTGCTCATCGGTAAACTTCTCAATTTCATGTTTCCACTGGTTTTTCAGTGATGCCGGAGCTACTACTAACAGGTTACGGAATCCGAATACCTGCTTCTTCAGGATTCCTATGCTGACAGCCTGAACGGTCTTCCCCAGCCCCATTTCATCAGCGATCACCGCGGCTTTCTTAAAAAGCGCAAACCTGATTCCTGTTTCCTGATACGGATACAGCTGAATTTTCAGAAATGAAAAATCGGGAACGAAGGCCTGCTCCAGTGCTGCAGTCTCACGCTCCAGAAATATGTCTTCTATCCGCTCAAGCAGATACTGATCAAACTCAATGCGCTGAAACCGGTCTGCGCTGCTGTAGAGACTGAACAGCGGCTGCAGACTTTCCTGCGTGTATATTCCGGTTCCATCAAACAGCGCGTCTATCTCCTGCTGCAGCTCCGGTTCCTCTATTGATTCATAAAAGCATACAGGCTTCTGCATACGGGAATTCCAGGTGAGGTGAACAAACGGAAAGACCTCTTTTCGTGCCTGCAGCACAAGATCCTGATCATTCATAATCTCACCTGAAGCAAAAATAACATGCTTGCAGATATCCAGCTGATTCACCGCAAAATCGGGACAGGTGCAATGCCCCTTCTCCTGCTCCGGATCATAGAGCGTAACCGTGTAGGAGCGCTTCTCTCCCTGAACGGTATGCGCCCCCTTGCAGGTCTCCCCCTGGAGCAGAGTCATCGGCTCCTTCCGGGCCCGCTTTCGCCTGGCTGACAAGGCGTCATTTCGGATTTCTCCGGCTGTTATGATATCCTCATCTGCTGCTCCATGGGTTGATGATCCCTGTCCCCGCTTCTGAAGCTGCAGGATATCGAGGAGGGCGGCTACGGTGTGCTTGCACCCGGCATAGGGATAGGGGCATGTGCATTCCGCGGCAGGAAGGGGTTCATCACAGGAAACGGTCACCTCGTAATCCCCGTAATTCCCGTCGAAGACGTACTGAAACCGCCGGGCTTCACGATCATGTTCGACCAGCAGGTAATTTCCCAGATAAAACAGGTTCTCACCTCTGGAAAAAATCACATCCGTTCTCGCAACTGAATTTTTTACATATTCAAAGGTTATCGGCATATTCATGTATACCACACTTTTCAGCGGAAATCACGGGTTTTTTCCGGCACTTCCAATTCGTTATCAGAACCGATACAATACCCCATGCACAAACCTGCGCGCTCACAGATCGCACCGGGAAAAAAGGTCTCGGTGGTACAGAAACATCATCAACGCTCCGGAACGCTTACCGAGGGATCTGTCGCCGATATCCTCACCAGAGCTCCGACTCATCCCCACGGGATAAAAGTCCGTCTCACCGACGGCACCGTCGGCAGGGTGAAGCAGATTCTGGATTAATGCCTATCCCGTAAGCACCTGCAGCAGCTCCTCGTCGTGCTTCGCCTTGAGCATCGCCTTGCGCTTCTTCTTGTCCCTCAGGAGGGCACCGATATCCGCGAGGAACTGCACATGGGGACCTACGGTATCCCTGGGAGATAAGGTCATCACAAATATTTGAGCGGGCCTGCGGTCGAGACATTCAAAGTTAATTTTCCGTCTGGTTATCCCCACTGCGGCAATCAGTTCATCCACCGCATCCGTCTTGGCATGGGGGATGGCGATTCCGTTCTCCATGCCGGTGGACATACCAGCTTCATGATCCAGCAGATCCTTCAAGGCTACGTCATAGTCCTTCACTTTGCCGGACCTGCTGAGCAGCTCCAGCAAGCTGCAGATGATCTCCCGTTTATCCCTGCCGTGCAGATCCGTGGTAACCAGATCCAGATTCAGTACATCTTTGAGCATGGAGTGATCATAAAACGCAGGTCACAGCCTGTCAACTCACTTTCAGGCAGTACCATTGTATTGACAGAACATTACTGCATGTGTAATGCTTTTTCCCACTATGAAACAGAGGTTGTCCGGCATGATCCGTGCTGTTCCTATTCTGGCCGCACTGACCGGGGTATGGTGCATCTGGAGTGAATCATTCTCCCCGCTGATTATCCTGCAGGGAGCTGTCCTGAGCCTTCCTGCCCTGCTGATTACCAACCGCATCGTCCTGCATGCGTCCTACCAGCAGCGCTACCGGATCGGCATCTTAACCATGCTCCGATATATCGGGGTGCTCATTACCGCAATCTTCCGTTCCGGATGGCATGCCATTCAAATCACCCTTTCCGACCGGCTCCATGTCGGAGTGGTCGACCTCCCCACCGAACTGCATGACCCGCTGCTCGGCGTGCTCACGGCTACGGCAATCACCCTCACCCCGGGAACAGTAACCATTGACTACTCACCGGGAAGATACAAGGTGGTCTGGATTGACTGCTCAACCACGGACCCCCAGGAAGCCGCCGGAATGATCAAAGGGAACTTTGAGCGGGTGCTGCTGCCGGTACAGGAGCAGCTCAAGGAGGAGTCCTCATGAACTTTCTGCATATTGCCCTGACATTGCTGATTCTCTCAGCCTTCGGCAGTCTCATCAGGGTGATCATCGGCCCCACCGTCTGGGACCGTCTGCTCGGAATCGGTCTTGCCGCAAGCAAGGTGACCCTGGCGGTTGTGGTGGTGGCGGTATCAGTTCCTGAGAGCTATCTGCTGGATCTGGCGATGCTGTTTTCCATTCTGGGATTTCTCGTCACCGTACTGCTCTCCCGCTATATTGAGCGGCGGGGCCGGGGATAGGAGGAACTGATGGCTGCTGCTGAAGTGTATCTGACCGCTGCCGGGCAGGCGCTGATCCTTCTGGGACTGCTGATTACCGGATTCGGCGTCTACGCCGTGCTGAAACTGGAGAGCTTCTACGCCAGAAGCGTGGTCACCTCAAAGGTTGAGGCCATGGGGTTTTTTACCGTGATCCTGGGGGCCATGCTCATTTCCGGATTTTCCCTGGTTGCGCTGAAACTGCTCATTCTGCTGGCTTTTGAACTGCTGACCGTCTCCGCCGGGACCCACGCGATCACCCGTTCCGCCTGGGTGACCGGCTACCGATGCCGGACCGTGATATCATCCCGGGAAGCAGCGGAGGAAGACCATGATCGTTGAGACCTTCACCCTGCTGCTGATGATGTTCTTTGCGCTGCTGGTGATCCACAGCAGATTGCTGCGCCAGGCGGTCATTTATCTTGCGGTATTCTCCCTGCTGACAGCCTTTCTCTATCTGCTCTTTTCAGCGCCTGAACTTGCCATCGCTGAAGCGGCCATCGGAAGCGGCCTGGTCACCCTGCTCTATCTTGCCTCGCTCAAGCGGAATCCGGTATATACCATTGCAGTTCTCGCTGAGGGCCACAGCTACCGGATGACCGACGCCTATCTGGGGTACATGCAGCGCATGCGGGCTATGCGGGACATCCGGCAGTTCTTCCGCCGCAGGGAGTTCGAGCCGCAGATCGTCTTCT